>JAADIS010000048.1:0-16349 GCA_013151215.1 Chlorobiota bacterium
CTGCTGAAAAAGTCCGTAGTACATCATATACGAAGCCGCAAGGTGAAGATGTATAATAATACTGCGAGCCGCCTCAATGAAGTAGATGATGTACTACGGGCTAGCAAACAAGATTTTTAGAAAAAATGCAGGCTTTTTTAATAAATCCTTGAAAAAAGTTTGCACCCCTAACTAACAAAAATCGTGTAACAATATATGCCTCACGTTGTTAGGCGTTTTTCAGCAGACCCTAAAAATCAATTTCGGCCCCATGTCCTTCGAGCTGAAAATATTTTCTCATCAAGTAAACTACTGCATAAACAACCGGTGTATCGAAAAGGGCAAAAATCACCTTAAAAACATATCCGTTTAACAAAAGAATCCCGAACAAATCCCATTCTATTACGCCAAATGTGCACAGCAACAGCAAAATAGTAGCAGTATCGACCAATTGAGAGCTGAAAGTGGAAAAGTTATTTCTCAGCCATAGGTGCTTGCCCTTGGTTATGCGCTTCCAATAATGAAATATCTGAACATCCAAAAACTGTGCTAGGAGATAGGCTGCCAGTGATGCCCCGACGGCAATAAAAGTAAAACCGAAAACTTTCTTGAACTCGGCATCGTTGATCGGCGACCATGTTGTAGCCTTGGCCGAAGTTGAAACTATTACTATCAAAAGCGCGAAGGCACTGGCATAAATTCCGGCCTTAACCAATTGGTTGGCCCTCTTTTTGCCATAAATTTCCGAGATGATATCGGTAACCAAAAACGTGAAAGGGTAGGCTATTATTCCTACCGACAGCTCAAAGTTATAAATACCGAATGGCGACCATGTAAAGAATTTTTGAAATATTAAATTACTGGTAACCAGAGATGTTATGAACAATCCGGATAGGATCAGATAGATTTTTTCGGCCTGCCGGCGTTTTTCTTTAGTCATATCGTATAGTGATAAAGCCCTTGCTGGTAAAACATAAGAACAGAAACGGGTTGAATTTACCGTAAGTATTGAAAAACTGGTGTCAAAGATGCTTTTGCAATTCGGCTATCAAGCTGGAAGCCTGCATAACCCCAGCCTGTTGAAAAACAATATTGCCATTCTTAAAAATCATTATTGTCGGAATATTCTGTATCATGAACCTACCCGCCGCGACCTGATTTTTGTCAACATTGACTTTGACGACATTAACTTTATCGCCAAAATGTTTTTTGACTTCCTTCAAGATTGGTGGCATCATCTTACAAGGCTGGCACCAATCGGCCCAAAAATCCACAAGTAGCGGAGTGCTGCTATTCTTTAGTTCGCTGAAATTCCTCATTTACCGTTAATCTTTATGGCAAATTTATGGAAAAAAGCCAAAGACCACAAATTAATTATGGGCAAGGCAAGAAAGGCAAGCCTGCATTCCGATCATGTTAACGCCCCTATCCATTGGCGGCAGGGCTTTATAGTTCCCTCAAGTACATATTAACAGCATTGTCAAGCCCATAATAAAGAGCATCGGCTATCAGCGCATGACCTATGGACACCTCTGCTGTCCAGGGTATCTTTTCAGCGAAAAACCTCAGGTTTTCACGATTCAGGTCGTGGCCTGCATTGACCCCCAATCCTAGTTCCCTGGCAAGTACAGCCGCTTCAACAAAAGGCTTTATTGCTTTCTCCTTATTAGATGCGTATTCAGCGGCATAGCTTTCAGTATAAAGCTCTATCCTGTCGCATCCGGTTTCCTTGGCGCCTTTTACCATCTCGATGTCGGGATCGACGAAAATGGAGCTGCGTATTCCCGCCTTTTTGAACCTGTTGATAATTCCGATAAGGAAATCCCTCTGCTTTAAGGTGTCCCATCCATGATCCGATGTTAGCTGCCCCGGGTCGTCTGGGACAAGTGTTACCTGATCGGGTTTGTGTTTTAAGACCAAATCCACAAATGCCGGTATCGGATTGCCTTCAATATTGAGCTCGGTCGTGATTAAAGGCCGTAACTCTTCGATGTCCTTATATCTAATATGTCTCTCGTCAGGTCGAGGATGAACAGTAATACCCTGGGCTCCATAAAGTTGTAGGTCTATTGCGGCTTTTGCCAAATCAGGTACATTTCCGCCTCTCGCATTACGGATAGTCGCAATCTTGTTTATATTTACGCTTAATCGAATCATTGTGGTAATTTTGTGCAAAATTAATAATTTGCGGTTCTAAATAAATTAAAATGAAAGTTGTTGTTCAAAGAGTTTCAAGCGCATCGGTTAGCATCGACAATGTCATCAAGGCAGCCATCGGATTGGGATTGTTGATCTTGCTTGGGATAGAGGAGGCTGACGACGATAGCGATATCGAATGGCTTTGCAATAAACTAATAAATCTGCGCATATTCGACGATACTGATGGGGTGATGAATCTGTCGTTGAAAGATATTGATGGCGAAGCAGTTATAGTGAGCCAGTTTACGTTGCACGCTAAAACTAAGAAAGGGAACCGGCCTTCATATATTAAGGCTGCAAAGCCTGATGTTGCAATACCTCTTTACAAGAAATTCATTGTTGAATTCGGATCCTTGTTGTGCAAAGAAGTCGGAAGAGGGGAATTTGGCGCCGAAATGGATGTCGCGCTCGTCAATTCCGGCCCTGTAACAATAATTATCGATAGCAGGAACAGGGAGTGAGCAAGTGCAAATATCAAATATCTAGCCCGGCAAAATAATCCCAAAGCACATCCGGGGGCGGTAAGGCAGTTACGTTTATTTCTTCTTTGCTTACGGGGTGAACAAAGCTCAGCTGCCTGGCATGCAAGCTTATTGACGCACCGGGATTGCTTCTCGGGTAACCATATTTCAAATCGCCTTTTATGGGGCAGTTTATTGCTGCCAGCTGACAACGTATCTGATGGTGCCTTCCGGTCTTCAGGTCGATTTCGAGCAAATTGTAGTCCTTGCTTTTTGCAATGAGCCTATAGGACAATATGGCTTGTTTCGCACCGGCAACAGGGGAAAATCCTGCAAAAGATTTATTTTTTGTGGTATTCCTGACAAGATAATGAGTAAGTGTCCCGCTTGGATATTTAGGTGTGTTTTTTACTATCGCCCAATAAGTTTTCCTCATCTCGCGGTTTCTCATCATCACTGTCAACCGGCTAAGGGCTTTGCTTGTTTTGGCAAACATCACGACTCCGCTAACCGGCCTGTCGAGGCGGTGGACAACGCCTGCGAATACATTTCCGGGCTTATTGTATTTCTCTTTTAAATATTGCCTGACATCTTCCAGCAAAGGTGTGTCGCCGGTTTTGTCGCCCTGGACTATCTCCGAAGGCAGTTTGTTGACTATTATCAAATGGTTGTCCTCGTATAAAACTCTTTGGGAAACAGCGGTGTACATTTTTTATGATAAGGATTAATATTCTTCCCTGTTGTTGGGGAAGTCAACAGATTTAACGTCTGCGATATACTTATGGAATGCAGTTATGATAGTGTCGTGCAGGTTTTCGTACCGGCGCAGGAAACGAGGCGAAAAATCAACATTGATACCTAACATATCATGTAAAACAAGTACCTGTCCGTCAACGTGGTGCCCTGCACCAATACCGATAGTCGGGATTTTTACTATTTTGGTAACCTCTTCTGCCAGACCGGCCGGGATCTTTTCCAGGACTATCCCGAAGCATCCGGCCTGTTCCAATATCAGGGCATCTTCCCTAAGCTTGTCAGCCTCCTCTTGCTCCGTAGCCCTTACCACATAAGTCCCGAATTTATTTATCGACTGCGGTGTTAATCCCAGATGGCCTAAGATAGGGATCCCGGCTGACAGTATCCTGTCGATGGACTCTTTTATCTCGGCGCCGCCTTCCATTTTAATTGCGTTGGCGCCGCTCTCCTTCATAATCCTGATCGCCGAGTTCAATGCTTCTTTTGAATTTCCCTGATAAGTGCCAAATGGCAGGTCAACAACAACTAAAGCCCTTGTAACAGCCCTCATGACCGATGAGGCGTGATAGATCATCTGGTCTAGCGTAATCGGTAAAGTCGTGTTGTGGCCCGCCATGACGTTGGAGGCCGAGTCGCCGACCAAAATCACATCGATACCCGCTTTGTCAAGTAATTTGGCCATTGAATAATCGTAGCCGGTGAGCATGGAGATCTTCTCGCCTTTCAGCTTCATTTCTTGAAGGACGTGAGTTGTGATCTTTGGTAATTCTCTTGATGAATACATAATCATGGAATTAAATTCAGCAACAAAAGTATTAAAATCATTTACAATGCAAACCAAATATCGAACTCGCTTTGCGACGGAGGCAATAAACAGGGGAACATCATCATTTAATGCTATTGATTTTATAATAAATTTGCGCTTTTTAAGTTTTTGATTGAACAGAGACTAAAATATGAGAGTAAGCGTTTTTTACAGATTAATAATATTTTCCTTTCTATTGCTCCCGTCGCTGGCTTTTGCCCAAACAGCAAGGGTTGAGGGCTTTGTTACCGATAGCAGCAACAGCAATGTCGTCGATTTGGCCAACATTGCTATCTTGGGCGAAAAAGGCGGGACAACCTCCGATCCTAATGGTTTTTTCTCCTTAAAAGTACCTGCCGAAAGAGATTTTATATTGGCAATTAGTTTTGTTGGTTACGAAGACAAGCACATTAGCTTTAAGCTTGAAGATGGGGAATTAAGGAGGGTCAAGGTCGTTTTAAAACCAATGACCACCAACCTTCCGGGATTTGAAGTGCGCGACGAGAGGCTTAGAACAGAGAGCCTGGTTCGATTGGATCCCAAAAACGCATCCATAGCACCCTCGATATCAGGTGGCCTGGAGGCTATTATTGTTACTTTGCCCGGTGTTTCATCAAACAACGAAATGAGCTCGCAATATTCTGTAAGGGGTGGTAATTTCGACGAGAACCTTATTTATGTGAATGATATTGAAATATACCGTCCGTTTTTGGTTACTTCGGGCGAACAGGAGGGGCTGAGCTTTATAAACCCCGCACTGGTGTCGTCAGTATTGTTTTCCGCTGGCGGCTTTGGCGCCGAATACGGCGATAAGATGTCTTCGGTCCTGGACGTGAAATATAAATCGCCCACTGAATTCGGCGGCTCCTTTGCCATTAGCTTGCTTGGTGCCGAACTGGCTCTCGAAGGAACAAACAAGAAGAAAAACTTCACTTACCTGTTAGGTGGCAGATATAAGACCAATCAGTATATATTGAACAACCTGGAGACTCAGGGCAACTATAAACCTCGCTTCATCGATGTTCAGGCATTGCTGACCCATAAGCTTAGCGAGAAATGGGATCTCTCGTTGCTGGCTTATTATTCCGAGAATAAATACAAAGTTGTTCCCACGACCCGCGAAACGGATTTCGGGACTTTTCAGCAGGCTTACCGCTTTAAGGTTTATTTCGACGGCAACGAAATTGATGATTATGAAATGGGCCAGGGCGCTTTAACATTGAGGTTTGCACCCAATAAGATAACAAGCTTGAAGTTGATAGCATCGGCATTTACAACCAACGAATCGGAAACTTATGATGTTCAAGGCCAATATTGGATAGGTCAGCTGGAAAACAGCCTTGGCAGCGATGAGTTTGGCGATGTTGTTCAGCAACAAGGAGTTGGGACATTCCTGCAGCATGCCCGCAACAGGTTTAGGGCTAGTGTTATCTCATTGCAGCATAAAGGCAGCAGGGCTGGGGAGAAAACCTTTTTGGAATGGGGCCTTAAATACGACCACCAAATCATCGACGATAACATCCGGGAATGGGAAATGATCGATTCAGCCGGATATTCCTTGCCGCATCCTGTCGATCAGCCAGGGAACCCGAATCCCGACCGGCCGGATTTCGGCATAAACTATTTTGCAAAGGGAAACAACATCCTGTCCATCAACAGGTTCTCTGCTTTTGTTTCCAATCAATGGCAACTCGACCTAAAGAATAAAGATCAAATAACGGTTACAGCAGGGCTCAGGTCGTATTTTTGGGATTATAATAATGAATTCCTGCTGATGCCGAGATTTAATATAGCCTTCAAGCCGTACAAGAAACAAAACGTAGTCTTTCGTTTTTCGACAGGGCTTTATTACCAACCTCCTTTTTATCGCGAATTGCGGAATTTTGACGGAAGCTTGAACCCCGATATTAAGTCGCAAAAGTCGATACATTTTATCTTTGGAAGCGATTATAGGTTTAGGGCGTGGAACAGGCCGTTTATTTTTACTACTGAGCTTTATTATAAACATCTTGATAACCTGATACCTTATGTTGTTGATAATGTAAGGATTAGATACTATGCCGATCAGCTGGCCAAAGGATATGCTGCCGGAATCGACTTAAAAGTTTATGGTGAGTTTGTTAAAGGCGTCGATAGCTGGATAAGCATGTCGGTAATGAAGACCCAGGAGGATATTTACGGTGATTATTATTATAATTATTATAATGAGGCCGGGGAGCTTATCAGGCCGGGAGTAAGCGTTGACAATATTGTTAGCGATAGTTTGAGGGTTGAGCCTGGATATATTGACCGTCCCAGCGACCAAAGGGTGAATTTTTCTGTTTTCTTCCAGGATTATATACCCGGGCAGCCTTATGTGAAGATGCATTTGCGATTGGTTTACGGGACAGGCTTGTCTTTTGGACCCCCGAAATCGGAACGTTATCAGCAAACCTTGCGAATGCCTGACTACAGACGTGTTGACATCGGTTTCTCTTATGCCTTTATTAACGAGAGCAGCAGCATGGGGCCTAAAAACCCCTTGCGGAACGTAAAAGGAATGACCGTTAGCCTGGAAGTTTTCAATTTGCTCCAGATTTACAATACCATTTCGTATGTGTGGATAAAAGATATTGATAATCGTCAGTATGCTGTTCCTAACTATCTGACACCTAGGCTTGTGAACCTTAAGTTAACCGCTAGTTTCTAGGCTTTGCCTATTTGCCTGCTTGAATTTCAATATTTTTGTTCCTCATCTCAAAAGGGTAACAGTACCGCTTTCCTCATGCGGGTCGCTTCCGGGCCCCTCAATACGGAACTGATAGTTTACTTTCCAGACATAAGTTCCCAGAGGAACAGTTTTTCCATCAAGAGACCCGTCCCAATGTTCGTTCTGGTCGTTGGTGGAAAATATCAGCTGCCCCCAGCGGTTGAATATTTTCATGTCAAAAAAACCAAGCTTACTTACTGTTATTACTCCAAAATCATCGTTTTTCCCGTCACCGTCCGGGCTAAAAGCGTTGGGGACGGCAAAAATAAATTGCTCGGTAATTTTAACTTTTACCGAATCGCAAATGCTTTCCCCGCATTGGTTTGTCCATCTTGCAAAATAAACAGTCGTGCTTTCAGGCCTGAAAATATTCAAAGCAGTTTGCTTGCCTATTTGGATGCCGTTGCACGAGTCTGTTGTCCAGATGATTTCGTCGCCGCTGCCGCCAAAGGCTTCTAGGTCGATATAAAGTTCGTCTAAAATATTGAGCGAATCAGGTGTTGCCGTTAAAGAAGACGGCATCTGCGGAAGTGGGTTTATAACGATGCTCCCTGAACTTAATATCAAATCGGGGTAAAAGCCGAACTTATTCCTGACAACTGACTTTGGCAAAAACCCCACATCTGATTGCCCCGCTTGTTTTGCTACGAAGTTCATTTTGAAGATAAAGCCGCTGTCGATGCTTTTCCCGCCGTTTTCGCTCCACCAAACATATATTGAATCGTTCGAGCTGCTATATTCCAGGCTGCTCAACTCGCTGCGCACATCTCCGATATCATTAAACTGAAGAAGGCTGCCATCATAGGTGAACATCAAATATAAGCTATCAATCGCTATGAAGCTATAAACGCTGCAAGCAATGGATAATGAATCGCTTACGCATACTGCCGCAGAAGTTGTTTCGGCAATGAAAGCCGGTGACTTAACTACCTTCAAAACGGCGGACGAACTAGTGGCCGGCATACATTTGCCTTCGAGCAAGCATCGGTATTGATATAGGTTCATACCGGAATCAACATCGCTTACAGTAAGGGTATTTGTCAGTGTCCCGCTGTATGTAGCATCATCACCGATATTGGCCCAGCTTATTCCGTTGTCAATGCTTAGCTGCCATTGAAAGGATGTGTTATATAAACCATCAACCTTAAAAATGGCTGTTTGGCCTGTTTCTACCAATGTGTCGCGAGGGTTTAATGTGATGGAAACCTGTGCTAAGACAACTATTTTAACACTGTCGATGGGCGTTGTTGCAAAACCATCGTTCACCTCGACATAATATGTGGTGTTCTCAACAGGTGAAACGCTCAATGATGTTTCGCCGCCAACATGATCGAAGCCCGGTGGCATTGATGTCCATGTGGATACATAGTTCCCCGACCCGCCTTCTATACTTAGTTGAATATCAGTTGAATCGCCAAGGCAAATTGTGTCGGGCAAAGCGAGCATCGAAAGTAATGTTAAAGGGCCACCAGTGACTTTTATTGTCAGTGTATCTTCATTTGTACATTGCGAGCCTTCGTCCAAGACGGCAAAAGTGAAAAGACTTGAGTTTTGCAATAATACTGTTTCCGGATCCTGAACAGACGGATTTTGAAGTAAGTTGCCGGGCGACCACTGGAAACTCAAGGGGCCGGGATTACCATCCATAAAACCATGTAATATAGTAGTTGTCCCATAAGGGATGATAGTTTGGTCCGCTGTGAGTTGTGCAGTAGGGCCCTGTTTTACGTTTATTGTTTTCATCGTAGTGTCGGAAGGGCATGCTTCTATTACCCAAAGTTTTACGGATTTTAATCCACTGCTTGCCCACTGCAATTGATAAGGGCCCTGGCCGGAACCGGAAATTGTTGTCGCGCTACCGAAATCCCAATGGTATTCGGCAGTATCGGAGGCAGTCCCGCTATAGTTTACAATTGCTGTATCAAATGAACATATACCGTTTGGCATTTCAAATGCCGATGTGGGGACATCGTTAACGGAAACAGTACAACTATCATAATAGTAAGTTACCTTATTGAAATTTATATCGTCGAGAGAGAAGTCATTTCCGTTGGAAGCCGTGTTTTGGTTTATTATGCTGATGGTTGCCGAATTCGAGGTCCCTGAATTCCATGTCTCGAAAAACCGTTTCCATACACAGATAATACTGCTGGCATTGAAAGGGTCGCCAAGCAGGGTTCCGTTGATTTTGAATTGAAGTATGGCAGGGCTGATAGGGGACAGGCTGGAAACCCATGTTGAAAACTCGTATTCGGTATTTTGTTCAATACCTGTGATCGTCTCGCTCCAGACAACGACATTTGGCTGACCTGCCCCGTTGATGGCCATGAAATTACCCGTTCCTGTGGTATGGTCATAATCGCAGGTAAAATTATTATGGTTATAACTGGCATCAGTGGTTATTGCATAAGTTCCCTCATTCCAGATTCCGTTGGGGCCGGGACTGTAAACATAATCGCTTGTAAATCCGGTATTGCCGCTCTCAAAATCACCGTTTATAACAAGGTTGACTAAACTAACCGATCTGCCTTCCAGGGTGTAAACGGTTGTTACAGAGGGTGTAACGTTTGGTGTTAATATATTTGGGTTGCTGATTGTCGGGTCATCGGGCACCGAGGTCCATGTATATGTGTACATTGCAGGGCCCGAGCCTTGCAGCATTATTGTTTCGCCCAGGCAAATTGTTGAATCAGGTCCAGCATCAATTTGTGCCATGGCTGCAATTGCGGCTAGCAAAAAAATCGACAAAAAGAAATATCTGCGCATTATTCCCGGCTTTGATCGGCAAATTTAATGAAATTTAAAGGAGTTTGGATTAATAGTCCCATATTTAAAGAGTTTTATTTCCTGGATTAATTAAAAGTTAAAACATATTTAATCAAGAAATGTCCTGATTAATAAGATGTTCGCTTTTCGCTAATTAAAAAAAATTGCTACCTTTGGATTTTCCGGACACACTATGGCCATATAAGTGAAGTTTATATGAAAGATAAGGATTTGCTCATAAAGTTGTTTTCCGGGGGGAGGGATTCGGAAAAAGCATGGAAGGATTTTCTTCGCCAATACTCCAAACTGATTTTAAAGATTATTTGGAAGTTCACAAACGATTATGATCAGGTAATGAATGAGTATTTGCTGGTATGCACCAGTTTATGTTGCGATAACTTTAAATTATTACACAAATTCAAGCTGTGCCGTACAAATAAACAGCCGCGGTTTTCTTGCTGGTTGTCAACAGTAGTGCGCAATCTGTGTATTGACGAGTACAGAAAAACCTTTGGGAGGAAATATCTTCCAAAGGCATTGACAAAAATGGATTCGTTCGAGAAAAGGGTTTTCAACCTTTATTACCGATTGGATTACGGCTTAAATGAAATAGAGAACATGCTGCAGGCAGAAAACAACGGACGCTATTCCATCGGGCAAATAATTGCGGACATAGAAGATGTTTGTGCCGATAAAAAACGGCTTTCCTTTTTTTATCGTAAAAACGCAATTCTCCTGGTTGAGTTTGATGATAGCAAAGCCTATAAGGCATATCAGGATAAATTTGTTGACGAGAGAAGGGAGATAAAAGAAAACATAGAAAATCTAATCTCTAGCTTGCCTCCCTTAAACCAGGAATTGGTGCAGCTAAAATACTGGGAAGGCATGTCGGGCATTGAGATCGCAAGACTGCTCAATGTAAATCAAAGAAAAGTTTATCACATACTTACTAACAGCCTTAGGATGCTCAAAGACAGGGTGGTATTTTGATAAATAGAAAGCCGTAATTGAATAATCTTCACCGGATATGGTAAAAAGCCTCCCGGATGCCGTATATTATTAATGAAGTTGTAATTGTTAAAAAAGGAGGTGGAAATGTTAATTGCGCGAATAATTCAAAAAATGTTTATGGGTATTTTCTGCTTGATGATAATACTGACATCCACAATTCATGCCCAGTGGGTAAATATCGGCCCGGGCGGCGGGAGCGACCTCCAGAGCATTGCCGTTAACCCTGTTAATCCTGATATCGTTTATGTTGGGGGCGATATCGAGGGGATATTTAAGAGCGCCGATGGCGGGGCTTCCTGGACGAACATCAATTCCAATCTGGCCAGTGAATCGTGGACGGCCGATGTTTATTGGACTAATGATATAGAATTTGATTTAACCGACGATACTTATAAAACCTTGTTCTTGTGTACTGCTGTCGCACTTTTCAAGACAACAAACGAAGGTTTGACATGGCAGAAAATATTTCCGTCCGAAATTGCTTCGGAGGATGATTTCGTATCAGTTTATTCCATAGGGCAGAATCCTGATAACACTAACGAATTGTTTGTGGGGACAGAAGGTCTAGGTTTTTTTAAATCATCGGACTATGGTTCGACCTGGGAGGAATTAAATGTTCCGCTATCTGAGGAGGCGATTGTTTATGGGACTTCCGTTGCCGAAAACGGGGATGTTTTCATAGGTACCACCGAAGGTTTTTTCTTATCGACTGACGGCGGGGCAAGCTGGACGGCAAAAAACAATGGTTTGCCACATACCACGATATGGAATTTAAAGATTCATGAGGACAATGGACAAAGAAGCTTGTTCGTTACCCTTCCCACAACAGGAGTTGAAGGTGATGTCAACTCATTCAAAGGAGGACTGTATAAAAGCACCGATGATGGCGATAATTGGGTTGACATAAGCGGAAACCTTCCGAAAATGCAATCCGACGGCTTGTTCTATTATTATTGGAAGTTTACCCTAAGTGCCGATGACCCTGACTTTATGTATATTGGCACCTCGGTCAGTTATCCTGAAGAGGGATATGATGCCTATGAGGATTGGGGCGTTTACAAGACTGAGGATGGAGGTGCTGACTGGGCAAGGTCCGATATTAACCTCACCCCCGGTTGGATGGCCGCCCCGTTTTTTGACGAGCGGCACGCCCTTGTACTGGCCATGGCCCCAAGCAATACGGATATTGTATATTGGGGAAGGGACTGGATGAACAAGACTACCGACGGCGGTAACAACTGGACACAAATCTATACTACACAGCTAGGTGATGCATGGAAAAGTACCGGTTTTGAGTTGATGATAGCGGAAGATATTGCTTTCTCTCCTTCTAACCCTGATAAAATTTTCGTCGGTTACGATGATATGGGGCCTTTCCGTTCCGATGACGCCGCAAATAGCTTCATATTGCTCGATGCTACCATGGACCCCTATGATGGGTACGATGCCGCAAAGAACATATTCATAGACCCTGATAACGGGGATGTTTATATGAGCAGGTATGATGGAATGGGCTCGGCAATGAATTATGGGTTTTCTTTGGGGAGGATTTATAAGAGTACTGACGATGGCGCCAGCATGTCCGATATCTCAAGCGGGTTTCCCGATGGGCAACCATTCCTGACCGTGGATTTCACCAGCGGTACCGCAGGCAATCGTGTTTTATATGCCACATCTTATGGAAATGGTGTTTTCAAGTCAACTGACAGCGGCGCCTCATGGACTGAGATAGACAATGGGTTGGGAGATGATGCCCAGGCGGCCTGGCTTATATTGTTGAACCCAAATAATTCCTCCGAACTGTATGTGGGCATAAATCAGCTGGGCGATGGAGGGGCTGTTTATAAAACTACAGATGCCGGGGGCAGTTGGAACAAGCTTGTTGATTTCCCTGCCTATGATGTGTTATGCCTGCAATACGATGCCGCTAATGATATTGTTTATGCGGGCGCCACCGAAAACTATGACTGGAGCATGGTTGGCGGAATATTTAAATCGGCGGATGGTGGAGATAGCTGGACTGAAATATCCGATCTGGCCAGGGTTGTGGATATTGCCGTAAACCCCGCCGACCCAAATATTCTTTATGCCGCCGCCCAGTCATGGTACGCTGTTTGGCAACCTGATTATCACCCTGGAATATACAGGAGCACAGATGCCGGTGACAGTTGGCTCAATATAAGCGAAAACCTGGCAAATACATTCGTGACTTTTGTTAAGATTAACCCGAACAATACAGATCAACTCTTTGTTGGTACTGCAGGTTGTGGCCTTTGGGTGAATGATGACGCAACTTCCATAAACCAAGCTTCTGTTAACAGTTCTTTGAGCCAAGCACCTCAAAACTTCCCCAACCCTTTTAATGATATTACATCAATTAACTATAAGCTTAATTATCAAAGTCATGTAATGATAAAAATTTATGATTTACATGCTAATGATATTGCAACTCTTGTTAACGAAGTGCAGGCTGCCGGAAATCACCGGGCATTGTTTGACGGATCTGATTTGCCTTCAGGCATATATTATTGCAACTTAATCGTCAACGGTGTGTCAAATACTGGTAAAATGCTATTGGTTAAATAGTTGAATAAAAGATTTTTTACATAATATAAATAAATAATGCTATGAGATTATTCAAATCCTTATTGAAGAGTTTTTCGTTTTTTACGGTTTTATTGTTGTGCTCTAATACTTATGCGCAAACAAACAATATACATTCATGTCTGGAAAGGTCGAGGAGTACTCTTTCTGAACCCATGCTCGACTCCACCTATATAATTTCAAATTTTATTATCAAGTATTCACTATTGGCGAGCGATGCGGTAAACGGGATTCCGGCAACTGACGACGATGCCGACGGCGTACCTGATTTCGTGAACTTCGTGGCTAACTCATTAGTGGATGTTTATGCAAAACTCATTGATACCATGCAGTTTACGGATTATGTTAAGTATAACCGCCCGCCATATAGAACAGAAAGCGGCAATTATTATTATATATATATTAAGCGTTTGAGTAATACCGAACTTGGATTAGCACAGCCCTATCATTTTTATGGCGATAATCCGTGGTCGGAACAGGTCGAAAAAAACTCTTCCTCAACTCTTGTTTATTTAAACAACAAACTGGATAGCCTGTCTGGTAACGGGTTTACCCTTGAGAATAAAATAAAGGTTGTCGTCGCTCACGAATTCTTCCATGAAATACAAATTGGTTACGATCTTTATGCGCATCACTGGCTGATGGAAGCAAGCGCAACCTGGGCCGAGACTTATGTTTATCCTGATATCCAGGCTAATAAGCCCTTGGTATCCTCATTTCTAAAGTACAGTCATTATCCGCTCAATATAAATGCCTCAGACACATTGGATAAAAACTATAAACAACATTGGTATTCCGACTGGATATTTTTTCAGTACATCAGTGAGCATACCGATAACAAAGTAATCAAAAGCATTTTCGACTATACCGTTGAAAAACACCAATATCAGCGTGATTCTTCGGATGTCTCGATTGAATCGATTGTAGATGCCATCGATGATTACGGATCGGATGTAACCTTTGATGGGGAATTCAAACGTTTTGGGACTGCCAATGTAGTAAAGGATTATGCACCATATAATTATAACGACCCTTCGATTATCCCTGCCTTCAAGGATGAATGGTTCACAAGTTATTTTACCTATAGTTCGGCCCGCCATTCCGATATTTACAGGCTGGGCACTAATTATCACAGGATTGCAATTCCGAAAATAGGGAACAACCCCATTAAGATTGCTTTTTCCGAGCCTACTGACGATAGTATAACTGCTTTGGTCTATACATTCTCAGGCCTGACAAAAAACATCACACCCCTGCTAAAGGATAGCACATTGACGATATATGTCCCGTCAGCCCTTGACGATATAATGGTCATAGTTAATAATTCCTCGAGAGCCGATGTTAAATCCGTTCTTGGGGGGATGGAGCGGAAGTCATATAAATTGGATGTTGAGATGGATGCGTCGCTTATACTGATAAAGGACTATCGAAACTCGAATGTCTCGCTTATAAACAATTTCTCTTATAACAGCGAGGCTCTTGCCTGGGTTGAGGAAAACTCTTGGGATGGTGTATTGTCAACGGTTTATTTTACCAATCGTTTTAATGTATTTGGCTCCAATGGCGATGTTTTCAATAATAATTTGGTTGCCGAACTTTCAAGTTTGAGCAGTTATGAAGACCAACTGATTTATGCTTATGATAAATATACCAAATACAATGCAGATGATTCCCTGTTTATTATGGCCACAAGCAAGAGGTTTGATTTCAACGTAACGGTCTTGAAGAAACGGCTTTCTCTTCCTGCCGATTCCGGAACAGTCCTCCAACTGGCGATAGGGGACAAAAAGACTTATTATGATATACAAAACAGCGCGTTTCCCTTTGACACCTATGATGTTTGGAAATACGACCTGTCAACAAAACAAAGGACCAAGATCACAAATGCGGGTCAAGGGCCTGATGCAACAAGCAATAAAACATTTGTCCTTAATAGTAATTACCTTGTCTGGGATAGGTTTATCCCTAAATGGCAAAATAACGACACCATGGAAACCAGGGAGATATGGATGTATGACGATGACAATGCCATATTAAAGAAGATATTTAGCATTCATGATCAAATAACGCGGATAGATTGGCTCAGCAGTTCAGATCAGTATGTTGCATGGTCTTATATGGTTGAAAGTGATGATGATTTTCAGCGCGAGCTCGTGATTTATGATCTTGCCCTGAATGGCTTTTATTATATTGATAACTACAACGGGGCACTTAAAATAACCACTAATGGTGATAAGGTGGCTTTTTACGACTCTACCGAAACCAAACTGATCATCTGGAAAAAGGACGGTATCAAAACAATAGATGGTATGGAAGGCGAGGATTTTTTCCTTGGCAATAGTTCCATTGGATGGTATAAACAAATTAACGATGGTTATGGGGAGAAGATGGCTTTTCACACCCGGGACTTAACAACCGATATTGAAAAGTCTTATACAACCGAGGCCTATCCTATGCCGGAGATAATTGTGCTGGGTTATTTGGACGGTGTTTTTTATTATGAGAAAACAGATGGTAATTTCCCCGAAGGTATTTATAAACTGAATTTAAACTCGCTCGGGACAAGTATTGCCGAAGACAGTATTGGGGGCACGATTAACAACCTGACTTTAAGGCAAAATTATCCGAACCCGTTTAATTCCGTTACAACCATAAGTTATAACCTTCCGCTTTCAAGCAATGTCACGCTTGAGGTTTACGACATTACCGGCAGGATAGTGGCAAGCTTGCCAAGTAAGCGGCAAAGTGCCGGGGATCACGAGTTCCGATTCGATGCATCAAATCTGGCATCAGGTGTTTATACATATAAACTTGTTGCTTACAATGATAAAGGGGCATTTGTCCGGTCAAGCAAAATGTTGGTACAGAGATAGTCAGGGTTCGCTGAAAAACGCCTAACAACGTGAGGTATATGTTGTTACACGATTTTTGTTAGTTAGGGATGCGAACTTTTTTCAAGGATTTATTAAAAAAGCCTGCATTTTTTCTAAAAATCTTGTTTGCTAGCCCGTAGTGCATC
>JAADIS010000048.1:16363-18130 GCA_013151215.1 Chlorobiota bacterium
TCTACTTCATTGCGGCGGCTCGCAGTATTATTATACATCTTCACCTTGCAGCTTCGTATATGATGCACTACGGACTTTTTCAGCAGACCCTAATTAACAAATACAAAAAGTAAATTACGGTATAATAGACAAAAAGGAGGCTGTTTTTTTATGAAGCTGCCCTTTCTCCGCTGCTCCATTGCCCCTTAGCCCGCTTAGGAAGCTTTATCCCATATCATTTCTTCACCACCTTCAGGCTCTCCACTTCCTTGTCGCCCGAAAACAGAACAATATGGTAAATGCCTGCGGGCAGCGGCTTGCCGTTGTTGTCATCGCCATACCAAAGCACTTCTTTGTTATGGTGCAGGCCGGATATGATTAATTGGCGAACATAACGCCCGTAGCTGTCGTAAACCTCAAGCCCGAACCCATTCTCAGCCTCAGCCTCAACCTCAGCATCAACCTTAGTCTCAACCTCAACCTTAGTCCCCCAGTCAAACGGATTAGGCGAAGCCTTGAGCAGCTGTGTTTTCTCATTTCTGTTCCCCGGCCCTATATCATGGAGACCCACTATTGTGGGGTTCCACTCATACGCCCCCATGTCGATGCTGTCGCCTACGATGCGGGGGTTTCCTGCCAGGTCGTGCTCGGGCAGCTCGATAAAGTCCGGCAGGTTTGCAAGAGTCCCGGCATCTATGCAGGGCGAGCCGTCGGATATCATATAGGGGTGGTCCCACATCCCGAGAAAGGCTGGGTCGGCGTCGATGTTTGTGGAGTCGTAGTAAATGTGGCACCAGTTGGTGTCGTGGTGGAAGCAAGATTCGCCAATGGTGATGCTCCCCTGGCCGCCCTCGACAAGGGAGTTGTAGATGTTAAGGTATGAGTGCGTAAACATCTGCCATTCACCAACGTTAATGGCCATGGGGACGGGCCCCAGATCCCATGCTATACAATTGTACAGGTGCATATTCGCGTCGGCAACATAAACAAATGCTTTTTCGTCGTACCATGAGTTATCGGCAAATGTGCAGTTTATGAAATAACTGTTCCCATAAGGCCAGCGAGACACTCCCATGCGCGGGTTGTTATAGAAAAGGCTGTTCTGTACAATAGTCCTTCCGGTGCCGCCATCCCCAATAAGCTTGCCCATCATTAAGCGGTTTGGAGGAACGTTCTCGTCGGGCTGCTGGTTGGTGACTATACAGTTGTTGATAAACTGTGTTTTGTCTCCGTCTGAGCCCATCCCTATGGCCTGGCCGCCGGTATTATCCCTGAACAGGCAATTACTGACGACAGATGAATCGGCTTGATAATATGTTAAGATACCAGCGGCATCAAAGGTATAACTGTCCCTGAAAACAATGCTGTCAAGCTCGAACCTGGCGCAGCCGGTGTAAAGAAAGGCCAGCAAGGCCCTCGAACTGACATAGTCATCATAATCAATAATAGGGCCGCCTTCAAGAGTCATCTTTTCTATCGCAAAGTCCGTAACATTGTTGTTGCCCTTTAGCAGTTTTACTTTTTCGCTTCCGTTGAGTATGGTCCCGTTGCGGCTGCTGCCAACAAGCTTGATGAACGGCCTTATGTTCAGGGGGAACTTTTCGTTGTTGGTCGTATCCGAATATATGCCGTTGGCAAGGAAAATGGTGTTTTTGCTAATGCTGTCAACATGTATCTTATGATAGGCCCACGCAATAGATTTCAATGGCTCGGCCCACGAAGTGCCGCTGTTTTCGTTGCTTCCGGTATAGGGGTTTACGTAAATGTCGCCATCGTATGGCTGTATTG
>JAADIS010000079.1 GCA_013151215.1 Chlorobiota bacterium
CTCCCCTCCAATCCAACAAGGCCTTTTTGAAACCTGCAAAATGTCATAAGCGAATTTTTATCTGTTATTTTTATTTAGTCTAAATTAGCCGAATTGTTTTTAAAACGGATTATTTTATAATTGACTATGAAACTATTTGCTGCTAAGTTAGTTACGTTTTTCGTTCTGATAGGTTTTTTATCGATTTTTTCATTGGGAGCAAGGGCCGGAAACGAATTAGGAGTTTACGAACATCTGGATGAATACATATCTGATGACTTAATTTTTACAGATGAACTATATAATGAGATAAATTTAAAGGAGGCTATCGACCGCCCAACTATTATAAATTTAGTTTATTATGAGTGCCCCGGGCTTTGCAGCCCGCTCATGAACGGACTGGCTGAGGCCATGGAAAAAACCGATATCGACATTGGAAAAGATTATAGGGTTTTTACAATTAGTTTTTCGGCCAGCGAGAAACCACCTTTGGCAAAAAAGAAAAAACACACCTACCAAAAACTCGTAAAACACGGCGACACCGATAATTACTGGAAATTCCTCACCGGCGACAGCACGAATATCTTCAAGCTACTAGACGAAGTAGGTTTTAAAGTTAAAAAAGAAGGCAAGGAATATATTCATCCTGCAACCATAATCGTATTAAGCCCCGATGGGAAAATCACCCGCTACCTTTATGGAAGCACCTACTTTTTGCCCTTTGATCTCAAGATGTCCATAGTTGAGGCAGCACAGGGAAAATCGGGCCCAACCATAAACAAGGTACTGAACTATTGTTTTAGTTACGATCCATCAGGGAAAAAATATGTTTTCAACATAACCAAAATTTCAGGTTCCATAATTCTATTATTGGCTTTATTGCTGTTATCCAGTATGTTATATAAAGGCAACAAAAAGAAAACCCATAAACCCGGATTTGGGAAAAAATAAAATAATTAACAGAATATTAAAAATATGACAGTTGATACTTTACCTTATACTACGTTTTTCAAAGCGAAGAAAGGGATAATGTCGTGGTTATTTACCCTCGACCACAAAAGGGTAGCTCTTTTATACCTTTATTCGATAATGACTTTCTTCCTTGTTGGTGCTAGCCTGGGCATATTGATGCGGCTAGAGTTGTTTCATCCCGGCAAGGACATTGTTGAACCACACACCTACAACCAGATTTTCACTTTGCATGGTGTAATAATGATTTTCTTGTTCATCATCCCAAGTATTCCTGCCGTTTTCGGGAATTTTTTCCTCCCCCTGCTGCTAGGCACTGATGATGTTGCATTTCCGAAACTCAACTTATTCTCGTTTTGGCTATACGTAATAGGAGCGCTTTTCGCCTTGGGAACCCTTGTTCTTGGCGATGGCCCTGCCGATACCGGCTGGACGTTCTATGCCCCGTACAGCGTCAGGACGGGCACTAATGTCACCATGTCGGTAGTAGCGGCCTTTGTTCTTGGTTTTTCTTCTATCTTAACAGGGCTTAACTTTATAGTAACAATACACAGGCTCCGGACACCGGGTATGGGCTTCAATCAAATGCCTTTATTTGCATGGAGCTTGTATGCAACATCATGGATACAGCTTCTGGCAACCCCGGTTATTGGAATTACACTGTTGATGATAGTTGCCGAAAGGGTTTTCGGGGTCGGGCTTTTCGATCCATCAATCGGGGGCGACCCGGTTCTTTATCAGCACATGTTCTGGATTTACTCCCACCCGGCGGTGTATATCATGGCCTTGCCGGCAATGGGGATAGTATCCGAGATAATTCCAACTTTTGCGCAAAGAACTATCTTCGGCTATAAAGCCATTGCTTATTCGAGTATGGCAATTGCATTTATTGGTTATTTTGTCTGGGGACACCATATGTTTACTTCGGGCATGAGCGGCCCGGCCGCCTATATCTTCTCCATACTTACATTCCTTGTTGCCATACCAACATCGATAAAGGTATTCAACTGGCTCGCAACTCTTTACAAAGGCTCAATAAATATTGAAACACCTTTGTTGTTTGCACTGGCATTTATATTCAATTTCCTTATCGGAGGTTTGACGGGATTGGTAAACGGCGCGCTTGCCGCCGATATCCATCTTCATGATACTTATTTCGTGGTCGGCCATTTTCATTATGTGATGTTCGGCGGAACGGGATTTGCCTTTTTCGGGGCATTGCATTATTGGTTCCCGAAAATATGGGGGAAAATGTATAATAAAAAAGTCGCGAACACTGCTTTCGCAACTTTGCTTATCGGTTTCAATATACTATATTTCCCGATGATAATATTGGGGATAATGGGCATGCCAAGAAGATATTACGATTATTTACCCGAGTTCACTTTTTGGAACCAGATATCCACAGTAGGCTCATGGATAACGGTTTCAAGCCTTATAGTGCTGATCGTCAACTTATTCGTTGCGGCAAACAAAGGTAAAAAAGCCCCCGACAATCCCTGGGACGGAATTACTTTGGAATGGCAGACCAAATCGCCGCCGCCATTGGAGAATTTTGACAAAATGCCGAAGATCCCGGAGGGAGGGCCCTATAATTACCCTAATGCTAAAAGTAGTAGTTAGTGATTAGCAGATAACAATTAGTTTTTAGAAGTAAAAGATCGTAAACAGAAGAATAAAATATGGATCATACATTTCATTTACCGAACTCAGGACATAATTTCGATGCCAAGGCATCGAAAATGGGCATGTGGTTGTTTTTATATACCGAATTGCTGCTTTTTGGAGGGCTGTTTTTAGTATATATGGTTTACCGCGAGCTTAATTCGGAAGCCTTCCTATTGGCGTCCTTTAAGCTTAACGTTTGGATGGGGACTTTTAATACTGTCCTCCTTATCACAAGCAGCATGACGATAGCCATGTCGATAACAGCACTCCAAAAAGGCAATAAGATACTGTCTATCAGGTTAATGTGGATAACAATCCTTGCAGCCCTCGGGTTTTTGATAGTAAAATATTTCGAGTGGGGGGCCAAATTCGATCATGGTTTGTTCCCCGGTATGGACCATTACCAACAGCTGCCAACAGGAGAGAGATTGTATTTCTATCTGTATTTCTTCATGACCGGGTTACACGGGCTACACGTTATTGTGGGAGCGGTTTTTATAATGTTCGTCATCAGGGGAGTTAAAAAAGGCAGTGTTACGCCCGAGCGATACTCGCTCTCGGAGAACGCAGGGCTCTATTGGCACCTGGTGGATTTGATCTGGATATACCTTTTCCCGTTATTTTATCTAATACATTAATATTATGAGCGATAAAGAAAATATACACATAAGTTCATATAAAGAACATGTAAGTACATGGCTTGCATTGATACTGCTAACATTCATGACAGTGTTCGTCTCGGTTTTCGGGGCAGAATTAAGAACTCTTTCCGTAGCGACCGCAATGATAATCGCAACTGTAAAAGCCACGGCCGTGGGATACTATTTCATGCATCTAAAATACGACCCTAAAATTTACAAAATAATGATGGCAACAGTTCTCGGGCTATTTGTCTTTTTCATGTTAATGATAACTTTGGATTATATAACAAGATAATATATGTACGCTTCTAACTTTGTTGAAGGAGTTGATTTTTCACTCTATTTTATTTTGGCGATCTCAGTCTTTTTCCTGGTCGGGATAACTGCCGTGATGATATATTTTTTATTTAGGTACAGGAAGAAGAGGAATCCCGTGGCCACAAATATCGAAGGCAGCTGGACACTCGAAATAATCTGGACCGTAGTGCCGACGATTCTCGTGCTCATGATGTTCTGGTATGGTTGGGTAGGCTATCGCCCAATGCTCACGGCCCCCGACGATGCCATGGAGATACAGGCCGTTGGCCAAATGTGGAAATGGACTTTTAATTACGATAACGGTAAATCATCTGACACATTGGTAATACCAATCGACAAGCCGATCAAATTGAACCTCGTCTCCAAAGATGTCTTGCATTCACTGTATATTCCCGCCTTCAGGCTGAAACAGGATGTTGTTCCCGGCAAGGATTTCTCCATGTGGTTCATCGGTCAGAAACTAGGCCGCTACGACATACTTTGTGCCGAATATTGCGGGCAGCTGCATTCATATATGCTCAGCAGCGTTACCGTTGTCGAAAACGATGAATTCGATAAATGGCTGGCTGAAGAACAAGACAATTCCAACGAACATCCCGGCTTGACCCTTATGAAAAAAAATGCATGTTTCTCATGCCACACAACTGACGGAAGCCGTTTGGTAGGCCCCAGTTTTAAAGGTGTAGTTGGCAGAAGCGAAACTATAATCGTTGATGACAAAGAAGAAACCATCACGGTTGACGCTGATTTCATAAAACATAAGCTTCAAAATCCCCTATCGTCGAACGTTAAGGGATTTCAATCGGGCCTAATGCCCAAGCTTCCGCTGAGCGATCAAGAAATCTCGCATATAATTGATTATGTTTCAACCATTAAGTAATATTTTTAAGTGAAAAAATGGATCAAGGTATTATTGGAGCTCAATAAGGTAAGGATCACCTTTGCCGTTACCTTAACGACTATGGCCGGGTATATCCTGGCCAAACAAGGCATCGACACGGCGGTTATCATGCCCGTACTAGGAATATTTGTTCTTGCATGCGGATCTGCCGTGCTCAATCATATACAGGACAGCGACAAGGACGCCATAATGGACCGCACAAGCAACAGACCTATTCCCTCGGGAAGGATAAGTAATTCAGGCGCAAGTGCCATTGCATTAGCCGAGATTATAATAGGCTCATTATTAATATATTACGGAAGCGGGTTTTTAGCACTCCAATTATCGGTCTTAGCTTTGATCTGGTATAATGGGATTTATACACCTCTCAAAAGAAAAACTGCGTTTGCGGTAATCCCCGGCAGTGTTATCGGCGCCCTCCCACCCCTTGTCGGCTGGGTTGCAGCGGGCGGTTTATTGTCCGACCCAAGAGCCATCACTTTAGGCTTGTTCTTCTTTATGTGGCAAGTCCCTCATTTCTGGTTGCTTATGCTTAAATACGGCAAAGAATACGAAAAAGCGGGATTTAAATCAATTACCAGCAGGGTTAACCCCCAACAAATAAAAAACTTTACTTTTTTATGGACTGTTGCTACTGCTGTGTCAGCGATAATGGTTGCCGTATCAGGCCTCATCAGCCTACTGGTTTTCAAAGTTTTAATCGTTATGGCTTCATTCTGGCTGATAGCTGTTTTTTCAAAGCTCATACTTCCCGGGACAAAAGACTTCAACCCATTTCATTATTTTATGCGAATAAATTATTTTGTTCTGATAATGATATTGTTGTTAAGCATCGAACCACTGATAAAAATCCGGTGATGCTTCTTTAACCTGATTAAGCTCCCTTGCATCAATATTTCCAGAGTTTCTTTCTATAAAAAAAAAAGTTCATGCGCAGGCAACCCCTAGGAAATGAACTGGTCTTGCTTGAAAATACACCGTAAAAATAATTTGAAGATCATTACGGGAATGCCGGCTTCCGGAAGCCGGCAACAGTATTAAAAATAATTGAATTCTTAACATAAATAAAAAATAGTAAAAATGAAAAGTTTAAAAGTATTCTCAATTATCGCAATGGCAATCACAGTTGTTTCCATTGTTTCGTGCAACAATAAAAACCAGGCTAACCCCAATCTTACTAAAGCAGTTGTCGGCACCTACGAAGGCACACTGACAACCGATAATTTGAAAGGGACCAGCCCGGCAACTGCCGATATCAGTGCAGTAAACGACTATACGGTTCAAATCCATTGCTATGGCGACGATATCGACACTACTTTCATGCTCGAATTGTATGAAGATGGCAACACTATGCGGGTTTGCTTTACAGATGAAGATTTTTATAGCCAATATGGCCATGGCAAATCTGAACAACACCACATGATGGGAAACAGCGGCAACTGGACAAACTGGAGCCAGCACATGGGCAATGACCATGGCCAAGGCGACCAACATTACGGTTACTTTAATATGAGCGACCACCAGTTCAATTACACTTTTAATATCGACATAACCGAAGGAAATACTTATACCCAAGAGTTTTCAGGTATTTTACAGTAAAGAAATCCGCCATTGCTTATAAGGTGTCTCAATGATGTAATTGGGACACCTTTTTTTGTGGGATGGGGGCCGGCTCGCATAGTAACAATATCTCGAAAAACGGTTTCAATAGAAAAACAAATAGATCAGCCTAGTTGAACATGCATATTGCTTAGGATCTGCTGAAAAAGTCCGTTGTTATGCATAATTCCCCATGTCAGGGCAAGCGGTTAATCTCCGATGCCGACGACAGGGCAAAAAGGATATGAACAGGGAAGGCATGAAAAACCCCGCGAAACACAATCACCGAATAATCAAGGCATTAAATTGCGCCTGCCTCGAACAACAGCCCATCCCTCATCTAAGCCCGGGGAACGGTGCGCTGCACCTCTTTCTTATCGGCTCGGTGAATGTTATCTACAAATACCGCGGTGCGCTGCACCTTGGGCTGTTCTCAACCAAGGCCCTTGTACAGGTGGGGCTAGCCCGCCTATCATAAAGAGGTCCCCAGCGTTGATGTTCATCCTGTGCTATGCCCTGCCCAAGACTGGCAGGAGAATCATGGGCGTCCGTGGAATGCGGGGTCGCAAAAAAACAGGGCGCGACGCATAATACGATTATCGCGCAACAACATCAGGGATGCCGAGCAAAAAGGTGCAGCGCACCTACATATTTGTAGCAGCGGGGACAAGGCGGAGACAAGGTGCAGCGCACCGTCCTCTGACATTCCCCGCATAGTGGCAAGCGGTTAATCTCCGATGCCGACGACAGGGCAAAAAGGATATGAACAGGGAAGGCATGAAAAACCCCGCGAAACACAGGAATTAACTTTACGCTAGTCTCAATATACGAAGCCACAACAATAAAGTCGATGATGTACTGCGGACTGACAAACAAGGTTTTTGGGGAAAGCATAAGCTTTTTTCAGAGATTTATTAAATCGTTTGCATTTGTCTTAATTAAAAATAGTACACACCTTTATATTCTAGGTTGTTATGTGCTTTTCAGCAGACCCCACTTACAAGCAAAACCTTTTCTTAACAACTAATTAACAATGCCTTATGTAAGGAGGCAAAAAAAACCCGACTATTTCACCAAACAATATGCAACCTCACTATTTATGGTGCATTTGTTTAAAACGGATAGATAATCAGTTGTACTTAAAATAATAAACATGAAAACAAAATTCTACTTTAGAAACCTATGGATACTTGTTTTATCCATAAGTCTGTCTTCTGTAAATATACAGGGACAAAACGCCACTTCAACCGCCGACTACCCCGGCCTCGTAAAATTTAGCGGGAGCCAAAGCATGTCCAGTGAGATGGTTTACGAAATCATGCCGGGCCCCTCGGTCATAAACCCCGACATGGACCCGACACCTTTTTCAAACAACATCAGCATGTCGAGCGGTTCGTATAATCTAACGGTTGCAGATATCGACCCTGAAGATTCGCCGGACTCCCGCGATTCGGTATCGGATGTCAACATCCTGTTTACCGGAAACGACGGCCGCGAATACAAAATCGACAATATCATGATCATTCACAAGCCTGAAGGCGCGGGCGACCATACATTTTTTGGGGGAATAGGCCTGAACAAAGTCATGCACGGCAACACAGGGGTAGGCACAAACCTGATGCCCAAAATGATGGCCTACATCACCCTTTGGGGCTTAACGGACTTGAAAGATGCCGGTACCGATACGGTTATTGCCTCCAACAGAATCATCCACCTGATGGTTGCCACCAATGTGAGGGATTCGCTGATGCTGGACACCAATGTTGTTGTTGACCGTTCAGACTACAACATCAGGAATGCGCAAACCCACATTATTCTTCCGCCCCTGAACATGGCCGGGGATATGGATCCGATACCGGGAACCGATCACGGGTTTTTGCACATGATGTTTGAAAAACCCATGTTGAAGATGAGCGATAAAGACTGGACAAAAGTTTATGAAGTATTGCCCGGGCCCGCAGTGATGAATCCGGCTATGAGCCCGACCCCGTTTTCCAACAACATAAGTGTTGCTTCGGGAAATTACTCCTTAGAGGTCAGGGATGTGGATTCAATTGATTCGCCCGACTCAAGAGACAGCGTTGTTAACGTGAACATCATGTTTGAGAGACCGAACGGGAAAAAGTTCATGATAGACAAAATCATGATAATCCATAAGCCTGAAGGGGCTGGCGACCATACCTTTTTTGGAGGTGTTGGTCTCGATAAGCTTATGCACGGCAATACCGGCATAGGTACCGGGCTTATGCCGAAAATGACTTCCTATGTAACCTTATGGGGCATTACCGACCTGAAGGACGGCGAGGGCAATGTGCTGGCTTCCAATAGAGTAATTCACATGATGGTTGCAACAAGGGTAAGAACCGATAATTTGATGATGATTCCAAGCGCAGAGGTTGACTCCAGTGATTACAATCCGGGGAAAAGAGAAACACATATTATTCTTCCCCCTTTGGATATGGAAGGGAACTTTGATCCCGTACCGGGAACCGATCATGGGTTTCTACACCTTATGTTCGAGAATGTATCACTTGAGGTTTCTTCCCCAAGTGCCGTTAATGAATTTTCATCGACCGACATTAGGGCAATTGCCTATCCAAACCCTTTTCAAGGTAGCACGACCATTGAATATCAAATTGAACACCAAGCTGATATAGATGTAACTGTTTACGATGCAAGGGGAAGCAAGATAAAAACACTGGTAAAGCAAACGCAGCCACCAGGCACTTATAAAGTGAAGTTCAGCTCAAATAGTAATTTGCCGGCAGGTATTTATTATTATCGGCTTACTGTAAATGGCAAGCCCACCACAGGCAAATTGTCGTTAATGAGATAAAGCATGCCTGACAAGATTCTGTAAACTAAGGCATAAGCCGTTACATTAAAAGATGTACAGCAAAGCATATATAAAAGGGCTGCCTTTGGGCAGCCTTTTTTTTATGAAGCAAATATATCCGTAAATTAGCCAACTAATATATTTAAGGATTATGACATATAACGAACCAATGTTCAAGGACAATGAGTTGTCGGGCAAAGTAATAATAATAACCGGCGGGGGCTCAGGATTAGGAAAAGCCATGACGCGATATTTCATGCAGCTGGGCGCTAAAGTGGTAATTACCTCCAGAAACACAAACAAGCTGCAAACTACTGCCGATGAACTAATTGCAGAAACCACAGGTGAGCTAATGTTTGTAACCTGTGATGTGAGAAGTTACGATCAAGTGGAAAATGTATTGGCGGAAACGCTTGAAAAATATGGTCGAATTGACGGACTTGTGAACAATGCTGCCGGTAATTTTATCAGTCCCACCGAAAGATTATCCACCAATGCCTTCGATACCATTATCGATATAGTTCTTAAGGGCAGCAAAAACTTTACTCTTGCATGCGGGAAACACTGGATTAAAGAAAAACAGGAAAAAGCGACAATACTAAATATCGTAACCACCTATGCCTGGACCGGAAGTGCTTATGTAGTTCCATCTGCCACGGCAAAAGCCGGAGTACTTGCCCTGACGCGCTCTCTCGCAGTTGAGTGGGCAAAATACGGGATACGCCTAAATGCCATCGCCCCGGGGCCTTTCCCCACAAAAGGGGCATGGGACAGGCTTCTACCGGGCGACCTAAGAGAAAAATTCGATATCAAGAAAAAAGTTCCGCTAAAAAGAGTGGGCGAACATCAGGAACTGGCGAACTTGGCCGCTTATCTCATGTCAGACTTCTCAGCATATATTAACGGCGAAGTTATAACCATCGACGGAGGCGAATGGCTGCAAGGGGCAGGCGAATTCAATATGCTTGAAGATATTCCCCAGGAAATGTGGGATATGCTGGAAATGATGATCAGATCGAAGAAGAAATAATCAAAAACTTTTAAGTACTACTTCCCCCCAGCTATTTAAAAGGTTTTCCCTTTTGGTTTCATTCATTGAGGGCATAAACTCCCTGCTCAATTTCCAATACTGTTTTATTTCGTCCAAATCACTCCAGAAGCCTGTGTTAAGCCCGGCCATATACGCAACCCCCAAAGAAGTCGTCTCCAATATTTCAGGCCTTTGAACCGTAGTATCCAATATATCCGACTGGAATTGCATAAGCAGGTTATTTGCAGAGGCACCACCATCGACCCTAAGTTGTTTTATCTTCCCGCCTATATCTTTTTCCATTGCTGAAATAACGTCATTCGACTGGAACGCAATGGATTCCAGGGCTGCACGGGCTATATGTGAGCGTTCGGTGCCACGGTTAATCCCATATATAATGGCTTTGGCATCTTGTTTCCAATATGGCGCACCCAATCCCGTAAAGGCAGGCACGAAATAAACACCACCGTTATCACTGGCAGAAAGCGCAAGCCCTTCGACATCAGTAGTTTTCTTGAATAATTCGAGGCCATCTCTAAGCCACTGTATTACAGCACCTCCAACAAATACGCTTCCCTCCAGGGCATAGGTTGTTTCGCCGTTTAAATTCCAGGCAACGGTGCTGAGCATACGGTGACCCGATTTCACAAACTCCTGCCCGGTATTCACCATCACAAAACATCCGGTTCCGTAAGTGTTTTTAGCCATGCCCTTTTCTATGCACATCTGTCCGAACATAGCCGCTTGCTGATCACCGGCAACGGCAGCTATGGGTATTTTGGTATTCAAGACATTACCAGAAGTCTCAGCTAATATCTCATCGTTCATCTTCACGACAGGCAGCATGCCCGCCGGAATATCGAACAGCTTCAACAAATCACTATCCCAGCTTAAAGTTGAAATATTATAAAGCATAGTGCGGGAAGCATTTGTAATGTCGGTTACATGAACTTTGCCCCCGCTTAAATTCCAGATCAACCAACTATCAACAGTGCCGAAGAGCAAATCACCGTTTTCTGCTTTCCGCCTAGCACCAACTACCTTGTCGAGTATCCATTTGATCTTCGTGGCCGAAAAATAGGAATCAATCTCCAATCCCGTTTTATCTTTGATCATTTGCGATAAACCCTCTTCGATAAGTTGGTTACAATAATCGGATGTGCGGTGATCTTGCCAAACTATGGCATTATAAACAGGTTTCCCGGTGTTCTTGTCCCATACGATAGTTGTTTCGCGCTGGTTGGTTATACCTGCGGCAACAATGTTTTCGGGAGTAATCCCATATTTGGTAATGGCTTCCGTTGCAACGGCAAATTGAGAGCTTAAAATATCCATCGGGTCATGCTCAACCCAGTTCTGCTGGGGGAAGATTTGCTTGTATTCCTTCTGTGCCAATGCACAAACCTCACCCTTATGATTATAAATAATTGCCCTCGAACTTGTTGTTCCCTGGTCTAAACTGAGTATAAAGGACTTTTCCATAGCTGTTTCTCTTAGGATAATGATTAAACTGAAACATTATAATCGCGCAAAGCGTCATTCAGCGATGTTTTTTTATCCGTTGATTCTTTACGTTTCCCGATTATCAAAGCACAGGGGACATTATATTTCCCCGCAGGGAATTCTTTTTCGTAAGAGCCGGGTATCACCACTGAAGCAGGGGGGACAAAGCCTTTATATTCCCTTGGCGCGCTGCCACTTACATCAATTATTCTAGTTGACTGGGTTATCACGACATTTGCACCCAGGACAGCAGCTTTCCCGACCCTGACACCTTCCACAACTATGCAGCGCGAGCCTATGAAGCAGTTGTCCTCAATAATAACGGGGGAGGCTTGAACAGGTTCCAGGACACCACCTATCCCAACACCACCACTCAAATGAACTTCTCTCCCGATTTGGGCGCAAGATCCTACTGTAACCCAAGTATCAACCATGGTGTTGCTGCCAACAAAAGCACCAATGTTCACATAGGACGGCATCATAACTACGCCCTTATCCAAAAAACTGCCATAACGGGCGATGGCATGGGGAACCACCCTTACTTCCTGTGAGGCGAAACCCTTTTTTAACGGTATCTTATCGTGAAACTCAAATATCCCGACTTCGGTAGTTTCCATTCTCCTAATGGGGAAAAACATGATGACCGCTTTTTTCACCCATTCGTTTACCTGCCAATCGCTGCCTTTCGGCTCGGCAACGCGAAGTTTTCCCTTATCGAGCATTTCCATGAGCTCATAAATGGCATCTACAGTCTCCTGTTGCTTCAATCGAGCAGGGTCTTCCCATGCATCTTCGACAATTTTACGTATATCGTTCATCTTCGTTTTCTTTCTGCTTTATGCTTTTACCTCTTTACGTCGAAGGCATAGCAGATGGTGCTACCCAAACGTAAAAAAACACAAAAATAAATATTATTGCAAGGGAAAAGACGGTGAGGGGGTAATGCGGTAGTTTTCGCATTGCCAAAGCCGGCAGCAAACCCGATGGAATAAATTTCTTGCGCTTGAAAAAACATTGGCTGTAAAAATATAAAAATAGCATGACGCTTGAAAATGAATTATCAAAAAAAAAGAATGCCGGATATCTCATGAGGTTTATTGGTAACAGCAAAAAAAAAATTACCCTAAAACTGACTGCGGCAGACGGGGACGCTAATCCGCCAGGGTCCACTAAGTTAAGTAGCAATCATGCTTGATTAAATTTAAATTAATATTCGGGCGGTTTGCGCAAACCTTTTTTATCGGAGACAAACTTTTTGGTTTTTAATCTTTTTTCCTTAACCTTAACGGGAACTTTAGTTGGCTTGCGAATCTTGACCGGTTTAAGTGCCTCCTTAATCAAATCCAAGAACCTTTGTATAACGATCTCTTTATTCTTTAACTGGCTTCTGGTTTCGCCCGAACTTAGTATAAGCAATCCGTTATTGTTTATTCTATTGGCAAGCCTTTCGTTAATCAGGGATTTTTGTTCATCGTTAAGTAATTGGGATTCATTTATATCAAAAAGCAATTCCACTTTTGTGGAGAGTTTATTTACCGACTGACCTCCAGGCCCACTGCTCCTGCTTGTCCTGAATTTAAGTTCTTTTTTCAATAAATCGGTTTGTTTTAAGTCCATTCAACGAAAATACAAATAGAATTTTAATTCAGCAGCGAATTCACTATTTTTGCGATAATTTAGTTTGATGGGCTACTACAATTAATAGATATTAAGTATTCAAACAGTTATTAGTGATTTAAATAGGATGCATTAATGACAGACATTAAAAAAATGTACACTCCCAATAAAATATTCACTCCGGGAAACCAGGAATCGGCATTAACAATTCACTAATCCCCGTCAACCAATATACCACGACAATGACACCATTAGCAGAAATATTACGACCAAACAAGCTTGAGGAATACATTGGGCAGGAACATCTTGTTGGACAGGGTGCTATTTTGTATCAGAGTATTAAATCTGGTAGTATTCCATCGATGATTTTGTGGGGGCCTCCCGGGGTTGGCAAGACAACCCTTGCGCATATTATGTCGCAATCGCTTGATAAAGAGTTCTATACATTGAGCGCCGTGAGCAGCGGAGTAAAAGATGTAAGGGCCGTTATAAGCCAGGCAGCAATGTTCCAGGGAAACGCCATACTGTTCATCGACGAGATTCATCGCTTTAGCAAGTCGCAACAGGATTCTCTTTTAAATGCCGTTGAAAAAGGAATAATAACCCTTATTGGGGCCACAACCGAAAACCCTTCCTTCGAGGTCATTTCACCACTTTTGAGCAGATGTCAGGTTTATATACTGAAACCTCTCGATAAGGAACATCTTATCAAGCTGCTCAACAAAGGAATACACAAACTATCGGAAATACATGAAATTGAAATAGAACTGAAAGAAAGCGGGGCGCTGTTGAAAATCTCGGGAGGTGATGCCAGAAAACTTCTAAATGCCTTGGAACTATTTGTTTATCAAAAGAAAGTGACATCCGAAAAAATCATAATCGACAACAAATCGGTTCAGGAAATTATACAGGAAAACCTGGCCATTTATGATAAAAAGGGTGAGATGCATTATGATGTTATTTCGGCATTTATCAAGTCGATGCGGGGCAGCGATCCGAACGCAGCCGTTTATTGGTTGGCAAGAATGGTGGAAGCCGGGGAAGACCCAAAATTTATTGCGAGGAGGATGATTATTTTAGCATCCGAAGACATAGGTAATGCTAACCCAAATGCTCTTCTGCTCGCTAATAGCTGTTTTGATGCAATTGCAAAAATAGGCTGGCCAGAAGGCAGGATAATTCTCTCGCAAACAGCGGTTTATCTTGCCAATTCACCAAAAAGCAACTCAACTTATATGGCCATTAAACAAGCACAATCATTAGTTCAGCAGAGCGGGAACCTGGCCGTTCCGCTTCATCTGCGCAATGCACCAACAAAACTAATGAAGGAAATTGGCTACGGTAAAGATTATAAATACGCCCATCAACATGAAGGCAATTTTGTTGATTTGGAATACCTCCCGGAAGAAATTAAAGGGACTAAGCTGTTTGATCCGGGGAACAATCCACGCGAAATAAAAGAAAGGGAAATATTAAAGAAAAAATGGAAAGGGAAATACGGATATTGAAGAAAATTTTTATTTTTGTGCCTAAACCAATAAATTATAAATGCTATGCTAAACATTCAGTTATTAAGGAACAGCAAAATAATATCAATAGTAGTTTTATTTTCTATCATTCTATTTTCATGCGACAAGTTTGCCAACAACAACAAGATTAAGACTAAAGATGGCTGGAAAGAGTTCTCCGTAAACGAAAACGGCGATTCCATCATGAGGGTATATCGTTCGGACGGATTTAAAAAATCGGAAGTAACTTTCAAAAACGGTTTCAACGACGGTGTTGGATATGATTATTACGATAACGGCAAGGTGCATTATGAAATCCATTATAAAGAAGGATATAAGGATGGCGAAACAAAATGGTTTTACCAGAACGGAAACATCTACAGAATCACTGTTTATGAAATGGGGAAAAAGACAGGTGTCCAAAAAAAGTATTACGAGAACGGTAAAATAAAAGCCGAAATACCTTACAAAGACAATCATCCTGTTAAAGGACTAAAGGAATACAAAAAAGACGGAAGCCTTATAACGGGCTACCCGAGAATCACCTTTAAAGAAATTGATAAACTTGCATTCGAAAACAAATTAATCCTGGAGATTTCACTACGAGGTAAAGGACGGAAGACTAAATATTACAGGATTAAAAAAATCTCGGGCTTTGATCATGATTTAAGCCTCAGTGCCCAAACAAAAAACGGCAAGGCCAAGATTGTTTATAAGTTAAAACCGGGGCAATCCATTATGGAAAAAGTGAGGATCAAAGCAGTAACCAACACCAAGATGGGCAACCCCTTGGTTTTATATAAATCATATAACCTGGCTGCAGAAAACAGGTTCTAATACTACATTTTTAGTCGAGGGCTTTTAGTTTTCGTTTTAAACTATAGCTGTCGGGAAAATATACCAAAGCCTTCTCAACTACTTTTCTTGCTTCCCTATAGTTGTTTCTTTTGAAATAATAGGCGGCAATTGTTGAATACGCCTTTTCAACCGCAAATTTTGTTTCATAGTCAAGGTTAACGCCGACCGAGTCATAATAAGCCTCAAATCTTTCTTTATAGATTCGCCCCTCCCTGGCATTGTTATCGTAATAATAATAACCCGCCATACCCAGGGCCATTTTATACATCAGGTTGATGATCTGTTTATTGTCACTCAAAACATCATATTTTTCCAGAAGGTCATTAACATTTTGGTACATAAGCTTTAAATTATTGCCGTCGTTCATATAAGCATCTGATTGTTGCGCAATTACTTGAACAAGCAATAACTGAACGTTGGTATTGCCTGGTTTTATCTCGAAAGCTTTCTGAATATATGACTGAGCCTTGCGCGGGTTTCCTTGGCTGTTGTACCTATTACCCATTTCAAGATTAAATACAAAGGCAAATTCGCTCAGTAAAGTACTATCT
>JAADIS010000109.1 GCA_013151215.1 Chlorobiota bacterium
CCGTCCCGTAAACCAGGTCGCCGTACGCATAGGTCCTGATGTCAGGGGCCGTCTGCGCGACGAAGCCGTCGTCGAGATATACGTAGTATCCCAGGATCGGCGCGGAGCCGTTGTGGATCGAGACGTTGTCTATAGCCCAGCCCGATTCCCAGGCGTCCTGGTCGTCGGCGTGGAAGGCGAACCATATCTCGCCGTTGCCGGCCGGTATGCCCGACAAGGGGCCGAGGTCTATCATGATAGGCGTCCATGCCGCGGCCGGGGCCATCTGCTGCAACAGCTCCCAGGTGGCGCCGCCGTCGGTGGAGTACTCCACGCTGGCAAGCTGGCCGAAGTCACCTGTATAAAACGAATCGAAGTAAAGCGCGAATGTCTCGCTCTCCCTGAGGTCGAGCATAGGCGTGATCAGAAGGTCCATGGAGCCGTCGTGGATACTCTCAATATCGGAGATCGCCGCCGCGAAATACGAGGAGGTCCCGTCCTCGTTCTGTGCGGGGATCACCCAGTTGCCCTCGTAGGCGTTGGTCCTGTTCCATTCTGCCAGGCCAGGGTCAAGCGACGTCTTTGTCCAACCGGACGGGGGGAAGGCGCTGCCCTCGAAGTCCTCCATCTGGATCTGCTCGATAAGGGCCTCGTCCCAGGTAGCGACAGAGGTCAGAGGGTCGACATATAAGTTGCGCGGCGGGAAGTTGTTCTCCTGTAGCACGACGTCGAGGCTGTAGTCGTTGTATATTGGAACGCCCGCGAAGAACAGGTTCTGGTAGGCAACCTTGAATATGTTGATGTCGTAAACCCCGTCTATCACGCTGTCGAAGACAACGATGCCGTCGGCGCCGCTGACGCCGTACAACACGTCGTAGGGGTAGTTGTGGCCGACAAGCGTGACCTCCACGCCCGAGGGCTCACCGCCGTCGCACTGGGTCGAGGTGACGGTGACCACGTTGTCCAGGCCGTGGGCTACTATGTTCGAGTAGGCCCATGGCGACTTGTCGCCGCTGTCGTACTCGGCCTCAACGGCATAGGCGTAGAAGCCTGCCGGCTGGGCGCCGAACTGGGTGTCGTTCTTCGACAGCGTGCTCGAGCTCCCCACGGAGGTGGACGCCCCGTCGGCCGGGCCCTCGCCCGCGTCGGGGTCGAAGCCGTACATACGATATACATTGTATTTGTTCAGGTTGCGGGTTGCAGTTATATCGGAAACGATCTTTCCCGACTTAACAAATCCCGGAGCCAATTTAGGAAGATTGGTAGCAATATAAATTTCGCCCATGCCAATTGCTTTTGGGGGAATAATCCTTTGTGCATCGGCAGACATTGAAACACTGTTTGTTGGCCCACTGACATCCGCACGGATCATATAATCCTGATAAGGGGATGTAAACCAATCGCCTCCTGCTTGTTTAGCATAAGAACGATAAACAATAGGGAAATCCGTATCTATTCCAATAGGTGCAACATTTGGTGCAACTCCCAGCTGCCACATTGCTATATAGAAATCGCCATCGTTGAACAAGGAATAAAATGAATCCTTAAAAGTAATCCAACCGAAGTTATCAACTGTAACAATAACTGAATCGAGAACAGTTCCCGGCATTCCGTTGGTTCCGTCGTCATCGATAACACCTACGGCTATTTCAGTTCCTAACCAGCTTCCGCCTTCAGGGAACATTCCGTCGCCGACATAAAGTTTACCACCTGTTACAGTAGCAGGATAACCTGCTGGGGTAAATTTAACCGCTACTGCACCACCAGGTTGAATCCAGGCAGCATATTCCTCTGCGGAATCGTCAGTATAAATAATCGTATAAGGTCCTGCCGGGAGGTTCCAGCTTACAAGACATTGAGTATCTGCCTCGTTGGGATCGGCAAACACACCGCTGACGGGATAGGCTTCCTCGCACATCGTGGCGTCGACCGTGGTCGTGTTGCCCTCGGTAACTATTTGACCGGCAACAACGGCAGTCTGATATCCAAGCAGTGCAAATGTTACATCGTAGGTAGCAGCATCAACATAAATTTCGTAATTTCCATATTGGTCTGATTCGGCATAGAATCTTGAAGTACCATTATCAGCCATTACAGTTACATTATCCATTCCAACACCTGTGTTACAATCAGTTACAGTACCAGCAATTATACCTGGCGTATAAACATTCATTGTATGTGTGATAATATGATCATTGTCGGGGGCCTGCTCGTTGGTCTGCAGGTGGATGTCCTGTGTGTGAGTGCCAACGGCATAGCCTGTGGCATCGTAGGTGAACCTTATGTCGATAGACTGACCCTCGTCAAGTGTTCCCGTTTGCGGGATGATACTTGTAATGAAGCCGAGGCTCGAAACGTCGGCGAACAGCACGCCCGGGGGGATGCTCTCGTTGCCCGACGAATATACCACGACGCCCTGGTCGTTCAAGGAGTTCTCGTTGGTCCATGAGCCCGGGGTGTAAACGGTCGATATCTCGTCGCCGTCAAGGACCGGGAAGGACCAGTATTCAGGGCCTGTTCCGTTGGCAAGTGTAATATTGTCAAGAACCATAGTTCCGTTCACGAAGACCGAAAGGGTCCCGCCGTTCCAGCCGTCGCCATAAGAATCTATAAGAGCCACCTGGAAGTTGCCGGCGAAGGGTATGCTCCATGAAAGGGAGCCCTGGCCGCAGTTTTCAATAGTCATCCAAGTGTCCTCGGTCTGGTCAATCATCACGTCCTCCTCGGGGGCGGCCGGTGTCCAGCATGCGGTCGGTATGAACCACTCGACGTCGTCGAACTGGGCAGTGGAAGTACCCTCGGAATAAACAGCGGCCACACTATAAGTATAAATGCCATAATCAGGAAGGAAATCAAAATAAGTAAGGTCGTTGGTAATGCCTAATACAGCACCGTCGCGACGCACCTCAAAATATTGGAAGGTTACGTCGGGGTTAAAATCCCAAGTAAGCATACATTGCCCGGTAACTTGGTTTGTAACAACTGCTTTGAAGTTCTCAACAGCAACTAAAGGATCACCTGCAACGGTCATTGTCACAGGGATAACAACTTGTGCGGTTGGCAAAAAGTCGAGGACGACTTCAGCATTGACAACAGTGCCTGCGGCCAAACCTGAAGCATCGAAATTAACGCCCAAGTTAAAAGTACCGCCACCCGCAGCAATTTCACCTTCGGTATCTGAAAGGCTTAACCAACCATCTCCCGAAATAAAGTTGATGGAGGCGGTCCAATAAGAAGTACCGTCGCCGGTGTTCAGCATGCCGATATAATCGGTGAACCACTCGCCCGGGTTAAGGGTGTTCTCAAGCAGCAAGGGGCTGATTGTTGGTGTCCCAAGATAAAAGTCATGGCTCAAAGTACCGCCAAGAGGGACATCGAGGGTAGCCATTTCCGGGCTATAACCATCAGCAGTAGCAATTACATCATAAGTGCCAAGCTCCAGGTCGGCAAGCAGGTAATAACCAGTAGCATCAGTTGAAACACCAGTAACGCCTTCGATTTGAACGTTGGCTCCCTGAATAGGGGTGCCATCAGTTGAATAAACATATCCGTCAATATTTCCTGTCTGAACAGAATTGACTTCAACATTATCGATTTGAACCCACCAATCCCAATTTTGGCCACCGTTGGTGTACCAAAATTCTATATAAACCTGTGACGGATCGGTATAAACCGATGGATCGATAACCAATTGACGATGCACGCCACCATGAAGGCCGCCCTCATCATCGACATTTGTATAGTCCACCTGCTCCTCGAAGCTTGCGGCATCAGTGCCGCCGGAATAAATTTTCACGGCAAATTCATCCCTACTGGCCAAGTCCTGGAAATTCCTGTCGTAGTCGATGGTAACAACAGATTCCCCGGACAAGTCCATGGCGGATGTAAATAGGCCGACATTGAATTCAACACTGCCACCGGCAGCATCGCTATTGGCTTCGGCAAAATCACCTACGCTATTTGTAAACGGCGTGTTACCAATAGTCCATAAACCGGTTCCGGAATAGAGGGTTTGGGTCCAAGTAGCAGGAATCCCTGCATCAAAACCTTCGAAAAACACTAAGGCACGAGTGCCTGTATATTGTCGTTGGTCGTCTTGCTTTTGCACAACTGTTTTCTGCACAGTATGTGCTTTGTCATAAGCGGTCTTCCACTCATGACTGTTGGGCGCATTGGATTGCGCCATCATGATCCCCGACAAGGCATACGCCGCCAAGGATACGAAAAGTATAAACTTTTTCATACTAAAAAAAATAATGGTTAAAAAATATATAAATTATAATAAAATAATCTTCAAACTAATCAGACAAAATTCTATATAAAAAGGTTTTATTCCAAGAAAAATTAAAATAGGCTTAGTTAGTATAGAACAGTTAAATATTTTCTCTTTTTCATAGAATTTCAGCCGAACAAAATTATCAATTCAGATGAACAAAACAAAGGAAAACCAAAGAATTTTGAAGTTTTTTTTGTTAAATATCAATAAATTATTTTTTAAGGAAACGAAAAGGGACAATTATATTCCCGGAAATGATTTTACCTACGTATAATCCTGGTTTCAAGGTTCTTATGTCAATGACGGAAGAACTGCTATAATCAAAGTATTGTTGTTCGCTTTTAACAATAACACCCTCGGGATTATATATTTGCACCTTATAGTGCGAATTTATGAACCCATCATAAAAAACATTCAAAAAATCATCGGCGGGGTTAGGGAAAACCTGTGCCGAAAACGTCGAATTATTTATGTTAATTTTTTTAAACCCTATTCTGTTTTGGGTAATTTCCAGTATTAAACCGTTCTCGTTCTTGTGTTCGGGCGACAGAAAAACCAGGGGCGAGGCAGAAGAATAATATGAGGCTTTTTCGGCTTTTACTATAAAATACCCAAAAGGCAGGTTTTTAAACGAGAAATCGCCCTTATAATCCGTGAGCGAATAATCGAGTATTTTACTGCCGTCGCGGTTGTATAAGAACACTGTTATATTCGATAGACCTTCGCTGCAATTTATGCCATAATCATAATCGAACCATGGCGCACAAAAAATCTCAGGATTATAATATTCCTGGCCGGGATTGCTTAAGTGTCCTGAAATGGAACCCTCGCCGGAAGGAAGCACGAAATCAACGGTTTTTAGTTGGATATCGACATCGAAGACATCGGCATCAACATTAATTTTATGCGATTCCTGCCAATTGATTTTGTTGGCATAATATATGGGGACTAGGTTCTCGAAATTATTTGTGTCGGGAATAGCGTACAAATAATACGATCCGCCTCTAAGTATCTGGAATTCAAAGTCTCCATCGGCTTCTACTATTTGCATCTGATAAGCTTTAGCATTTGAGTCCTCTTCCCTTATTGCCAATACCACGCCAGGATAAGGATCACGTGAATCGTCCATAAGCCTTCCCTCTACCGAAAAGTGCGATTCGATGGTAAGCTTCAGGCTATCGGACTCTATTCCACATTGCGAATAGGCGGTTAGCCACAATATTACCCCGCCATTTTCATTATCCGACACACCTGGTGTATAAACGGCATTTATTATAGAATCGTTATTGAAGGCCCCATCACCGGAACTAAACCATCTTATGCTATCATAGTTCTCGGCCACAGAGTTAACTATCTGATAATCTTCGTCTCGAAGAATTATAGTGTCGGCTCCGGCAAATACGAGCGGATAATTGAGTATGTTGATCATAAAACTATCCTGATAAGAAACACCATCAGAACTGACAAATATGGTGAGCTTTACGGTTCCGTTCCCGAAATCGCCGTTACCGGGAAAATAAACGGGCGAAACTATATTTTGATCACTAAAATATCCATCGCCGTCGGTTTCCCATACCAAGCCTTGATAACCAAATGGCACAGTACTGTTATTTATTGAAAAAGCCGTTATATCGCTGCATATCGTAGTGTCGTTTCCTGCATAAGGAAAGGCGACGGCAAAAGCGAAAGGGCTTTCGTTGCCGCTTAACTGCGGATCGGAGGTTTCGGTAGTGTCAAGAGCAGTTACCGCAATAGTGTCGCTTATACCAAAGGTCTCACCAAGGAAGAAAATCGTATCCGTTATTTCTTCGATGCCGCCGCTGCTAAAGCTATAATCATCAAAAGTGCCATAATATAGCTTATAGGATTTTAGGTCAGGTTCGGGATTTTTTCGCCACGACACCCTAATTCTTTGCCCAATCAACTGTTTCACAACCTTATATGGGGGCGACACGGGATTTGTTTCAGATAAGTTTTGCAGAAATGGGTTAAAAAACAATTCCCCCAAGCTTGGATCCTTATATTTATCGTAGATGAGTTTTCTTATTTCCTGTACATATTTGCTCTGCCAATAATTGTTTGCTATCGACATGTCGGTATCAAGATAATTAATAACGATATTCTCCTTCCCGCCATAGTTAAGCAGGTTGTTGTAATTAACAAGGTTCCCCTGGGTTTCCCTTATGCCGAAATATTCACCTGGGATTTCGGATATAGTATTGTTGACATAAGCATTTGATACCGAGCCCTGGCCAATTACTATTGCCCTATTGTTTTGATAAAAACTATTTTGGTATATCTGACAGTTTATGCCATGATTATAGGTAAACAAGGCGATATTGTTATCCCAAAATATATTGTTTCTCACAATGGTCGAGTCATAATCAAGGTAGATCCCAAACCCGACTTCGGATCCGTTATGGATGAAGATATTTTCGGAGATAATATTTCCGGAATTGACGTTTTCGCCCTTATTAACAATCCATATCCCATTATTTGCAGAGCTTAAAATATTTCTTTCGATAAGGTTGCTTCTCACAATGCCACCCGTTTCCCTGTAAACATAAATATTTTGGTTTTGGTTTTTCAAGATATTATCCCTGATAACATTATAGGACGACCTATCAAAAACTCGTGCCGATATTTCTATTCCATCATAATTATCGATAATCTTACAGTTGTTGACCATGTTATTGCTGCCTCCAACTATTTGCAGCCCGATGTTTTGACAGTTAAACAAAATTGAGTTTTGGATCGTGACATTCTTGGCGTTTTGCAGCAAGATAGCAGTTTCGGCATTACCGACACTCGCATATTTAATTAAAACCGTGTTTTCGTCATTTTGGTTTTTTATTTCAATTCCTTTCCACTTCCAGCTATGGCCGGGGAAAGTATAGTTCGGATAAAAAACAATGGTGTCGGATTGGTTACCGTTGACTATAAAGTTTCCCTGCTCGATAATAATCCCCCTGCCGAATTCGATTTTGACATTCACCCCTGCTTCGATGTAGAGGGTGATGTTGTTTGTAACAATCAAATCCTGGGTTACGATATAAGTATTGTTGCTTGTCCAGATCTGGTCCTCGGCAACGATGCCCCCAACATAAATATCTTCTGAAAAGGAAGCAATATGGAATAGCATAAAAAAAATAGTGATCGTTATCCTGAAAGTCAACGATTTACTATTGATATTCCTATTCGATTGCATTTTGTTCATGAATAAACACCCTGATTTTAAAAATAATATGCTAGTCCGAGCTTTAACCCAAGCCCCTTGAGCTTGTTATTGACGGGATAGCTTGAAACAACATCATTAAAGCCTTGGAAATAATAAAACTCGGATTTAAAATCCATTGTCTTGGATAGTTGGTATTTCATGCCCAGGTTTACCAGGCCCGAAAACACGGTATTGTTAAAGTTCAGGCCGGCAAAGTCAACGCCCTCGGGCTGATTTTCGCCATCGGGAACAGCAAGACCCGATTTATAGATCAAAATGCCCGTTTGTAAACCAAGGCCGGCAAATATTCTTGTTTTTTTGGAAACATAAAAATCATAAGTAGCCTTAACGCTGATGTCGATAAACCCAACCCTGTTGTTGACATTATAGCTATATTGCTTGTCATCAACTGGAAGCCATGTAGAATCGGTAACATAATACCAGGTAGTATCGATATCGGAAACGGTATAATATTCGTCGATGGTATCGGTCCGGAAAAACCCACCTTCGGTAACGAGATAGGTATTATTGAACTTCTCTGCAAAATGGCTCAATTTAACAGTTGCAGAGATATTTATTCTGTCGAGTATTTTACTGAAATCGGCACCAATAGCAAAACTGCGGACTGTTAGCGGACTGTTTTCCCTGCTCAAGGAAAAAGAAGAAGCAACAGGGGCCATAAAAATTTCGGCCGACCAACCGTTTTGCCTAGGAATATGAGTGCTTATCAAGTCGCTGGTTTTTTGTTTTGTTTTTTTTGGTTTCTTTTGTTTTTTCTTTTTCAGGAAAACCGTATCGATAATTGTCACTGTGTCGGTTTCAACGAGCAATATCGTATCGGTTTTTAGCCGGTAAATAGTATCCCTGATAAAAAGCGTATCGGTAAGCGGCAACTTGAAAATGGTCTCGGCATCAGGAACCGTGTCCCTTAAAGTCAATTGCCCGCTGGTTATTTGTTCGGGCAGAGGGTTGTTTTCCGGCGAAGCGGGAAGTTGGTAAACAACAATAAGGTTCCCAACTTTTTTAAAACTCAATTTGGTGTCCGACAGTATCTCCTTATATATTTCTTCGGGATATTTGTCCTCAAGCCTAATTGAAATCTTTTCGTCAAGCAATTCGTTTCCTGCATCGTACGATATGTTATAACCGCATTTGCTCGACAATTTGTACAGGGTGGCGGATAAGGTTTGATTTTCGACGGAAAAATCCATTGTTGCATTTTGGCCGTTTTGCCCAAGCACGATGCTCGTCCTGCAATTAAGCAGCATCAACATCAACAACACCAATGTTTTAACAGGAACTCTCGAAGGCGAAAACCCTCTTTCCGGGAATACGTAATCTTGTTTTAAATTAAATCGCATCAATTAAAATTCAGGATTTATTTCCAGATGCTAAAATAAACAAAACTCACGAAAACTTTGATATAATTAAATAATAAATAAGGAAAAAACGTAAATTAAATGATAAAACCTAAAAAGGAAAAATTAGTTTATTGAAATCTGATTTTCATGGATTTTGATTTTCAGGCCGTAAATCAACTCCAGCGAGCGGAAAATATTCTCCGGGCTTTCACCCTCATAATGTGCTGTCAGGAAACATTTGCTTAAATCCACTTGTGAATTTATTTCGAGGTCATAGGTTTTTTGAACGGTATTCAGCACATCGCTAAGCGGGGCATTAACAAAGTCGAGCACACCTGTTTCCCATGCTTTATAATTTTGGTTTACAAAGATGTCCTTTGATAATGATCCGGTAGATTTATTATAAACCCCCATTTCACCGGGCAATAACTTTATTTGTTCAATAATGCTCTCGTTTTCGTCAACAGAATAAAAAAGGACTTTTCCTTCTTCCAGGTGAACTGTAATTTCGTTTGAATCGTCGGTGTTCTTAAGATTGAAGGATGTGCCCAGAACCTTTACCCTGATGTTGTCGCTGGCAATGATCATGGGCTTGGCAGGATTGCTATGCACATTGAAAAAGGCCTCGCCGTGAAAATCCAGCTTGCGAAGATCAGATGCGAATTTTTCAGGATATGTTACTCCCGATTGTTTGTTAAGAGTAATATTTGTTCCATCGGGCAGTAAAATAGGCGATTGAAATGACAATGCGCTTGACGTGAAATTTATCATTTGTGTTTTCTTCTCGTTATTGAGAACGAAAACCAAGCCCAGTGTTATTATTATGAGGGCTGCCGCGCTTGCGATCCTATAAACCAACGACCTTGATCTTGTGGCAGCAGGGACTAATTGAGGCCTGAGGTCATTGTCGCGATCGTCAAACTGTGTCCTGTCTTTGAATTCATTCCAAGCACGGTCAAGATTTATTAAGCAAGCGTTGTCGTTAATGCCCGAGGAGTTCCATACAGCCTTGTATTCTTCTAGGGTTGCCTTGTTTTCTTCTGACTCGGCAAGCCATGCCTCGAACTGATTCCGCTCGATATCCGAACAGTTACCCGTGAGGTAGGAAACCAGTAATTGTATGTTAAACTCTTTATTCATTTATATAACTCTATGTAACAAGACAGACAAATGCATGTTTACCCCTACTTGAAATCGGGGAAAAACTCATCTTTTTTCCCGCTTGGTTGGCGCATTTTCGTCAAGATTATTATAACAATCTGGCGTTCAGCAATATAAACACCATAAAATAACCATAGTCTTTTAATACGATTCTTAAATATTTCAGGGCTTTTGTCATTTGCGATTCGACAGTTTTAACTGAAATACTAAGTTTATCGGCAATCCTGTTATACTTCATACCTTCGAAACGGCTTAATTCAAAAATCCTTCGCCTTTTTTCGGGCAGTTTTAATATGGCATGTTTAAGCAAGACCCTTAGTTCGTCCTCGACCATAGTGTTTTGGTGGAGCTCGAACGAGTTTTTGATTTCCCTGGCATGAAGCATCAAGTACTTTTCATGCGATTTTTTCTTGCTCAAAAAGTTAAGTGCATAATTTTGCACCGCCCTATAAAGATATGACTTAAGCGAAGTGTTTATTTCAAGTGTTGAATGTTTTTCCCAAATTTTAACGAACAGATTCTGGACGATGCCTTCGGAATCCTCCAGGGTTTCCACATACCTCAAGCAATAATAGCATAACGGAATATAAAAGTCGCGATAAACTTCCTCGAAGATCTGTTTATCACCATTTTTAATGCCTTCAATCAAATATTTATCATCAGCCATAAAGGGATGTACGTTTGCCGAGTTTATAAATAGTAGTCATAAATAATAAGCAGTAAAACCCTATTATAAATTTGCGGAAACAAAGGTATTAATATTTTTTGTTTGTAAAGCCCTGATTTCCCTTTTTTTGAGCATCATCAATAAATAACACGGCAAACCTCCCCAAAGTTTAGGGCTTTGGGGAAGTTAATGGCTTAAACCAGCCCTTGTCCCGAACCGGCTCCCAACAAAATTATCTGACAACTATCCGCCGTCGGATCCCGGCGTTTTCCGTTTCAATCAAGAGCAAATAAAAACCGGGGTTTAATTCGGAAGTATTGATTTTATAATGTTTGCTGCCGGTGCTCACCTTGAGCAATTGTTTACCTGTATAATCTAATACGGCGACCGAATTAATTGCGTCCCCGGAAGTGATATTGAGCACGTCAGAAGCCGGATTGGGGAAGATATGAAGACTGCCGGATTCATTTTCTTCAATACCGACACAATTGTCAATTGTTATTTCAAGGGTTTCGGCAAGGCCGGAGCATGTGTCGGCATTAGTCTCTGTAAGGTCAAGTGTTCCGTCGCCGGGCGCTCCCCATAAAACAGCGATTTGACTTGTGCTGTCGCCCGATATGATTTCGCCCCCGCTTATTGTCCACAGGTAAACGCTACCCGTGTCCTCAAGGGTGGAATAACCGACGATATCGTTTTTGCAAGCCAGCGAATCACCAATTATTTGTGGGGACGGCTGTTGTAGAACAGTGATATAACCTTCTTTTAGCTCAGTGGAGGATGATGAACCGTTCGACGCGGTAAGCTCTACATCATAACTACCTACTGAATTGTAAATAACAGTGGGGTTTTGATAGTTGGAGCTTGGTGGCAGGCCACCCTCGAACACCCATGACCAGGAAGTAGCATTGACTGACTGATCGGTAAACTGCACGGCGCTGCCCTCACAAGGAGTGGTGTCCTTGGTGCTGAAGTCAGAAGTAACCGTGACCGGGGTAACGGCAAATATCCCGGTTACCGAGCCCACATTCCCGACTTCTGTCGTGCTTCCGTCCGTAAGGTCAACTATTCGGAGAGTATTTTGAGCAGTACCTGATTTAAAGGTTGACAAGTACATGGTATTTGTAGCGTCATCGAAATCCATGGCATGGCCAAACCCAGAGCCAGGCTGACCTATCGTCCCCAATTCTGTTACCGAACCATCGGTTTTATCTACTAAATACATCATGGCATTTCCCGCAGCCCCCACATTTAAACCGTACATCTGTCCGTTGTCGTCAATAGCAATGCATACCATGGCGTTGGCAGTATTCTGGGTCCCGATCAAAGTATAGGAACCATCTGATTCGTCGATGGTGTAAATGGAACTAGTCCCGGGATTAGTGCCCTTGGAGCTAAGCCCGTACATAACCCCTTCACCTACGTCATAAGCCAGCCCCATCCAGAGATGGCCACCAATAGCAGGCGGGTTCGTTCCCAGCAGGGTCGAAGAACCGGTAGCCGTATCAATTTCGTAAAAACCATGGGTGCTAGAGTTAATAGCGTAAAGCACGTTGTCCGTCCCAAAATCACCGCCGGTAAAGTTTTTTATCGAAGGGCCGATGAACGTCTTGCTTGCATCGGAGAGCCTTATCCTGGAAAACTCCGTTTTGTTGTTGCTTGCCCAATATCCCAAGGAATCTTGCCCGATGGAACTTAAAGGGAGAATGAAAATAATAATAATTGATAACAGATTCTTCATGTCCTTAAATTTAATTTTGATTAAAAAAAACAAATGTATCATTGTTTTTTAATTATAAAAGCCTGTTTTCCTTTTTTTTTCGGTTGGGGGAGCTGATAATTCCGATTGCTATGACAATTATCATTTTTAAATTGCGCATACTGCTAATTCCACTCTTCGGGATCATATAATTAAATGGCATACATTTGCAGGCTCAAAATTATCGGCCCGACTTGTATCGGGTTAATTTACATAAAGGGATAAAAGATGAAGAACACTTTAAGTTGGCTTATACTATTGGGATTGGTACTGGTATGGGGCAGTTCTTTCATCCTTATCAAAAGGTCTCTTTTATATTTTAGTTCCGATGAGGTTGGAATTCTCCGAATAGTAATAACCTTTTTGTTTTTGTCGCCAATTGCTTTCATCAGGTTTAAGAAGATTGAAAGGAAAACCGCCATTATTCTTTTTGTTTCAGGTATAATCGGTAGCGTTATCCCATCATGGCTTTTTGCCACAGCGCAAACACAAATAGACAGCTCGCTCGCCGGGACGCTTAATTCGCTCACCCCCCTTTTTACATTGATAGTAGGTTTATTGTTTTTCAAGTTAAAAACCCGATGGTATAACATTATAGGGGTAATAATAGGCTTGTTTGGGGCAGTTGGGCTGATAATGGCAAGCAGCTCAGGCAGTTTCGACCTTAATATAAAATACTCTTTTTTGGTAATCATAGCCACATTGTGCTATGCTATCAACGTGAATATAATTAAGACCTATTTAAATCATTTGGATTCTTTAAGCATTACGGCGCTTACATTTTTTCTTGTGGGCTTGCCACTGTTGTTTTTCACCATCTTTTTTATGGATGTGCCGGCAGAAATTATCGCCGAGCCCGAGAAACTAAAAGGCCTCGGGTATTTGTCGGTCTTATCGATAGTCGGCACAGGGCTGGCTTTAATAGCCTTTAACAACTTAATAAAAATAAGCAGCCCCGTATTTGCGTCCTCCGTAACATATTTAATACCTGTTGTTGCCATTGCATGGGGTATTTTGGACGGGGAAATTTTCAAGCTTTCCTATATTTTATGGTTCGCACTAATAATATTTGGCGTTTTCATGGTAAATGCAAAGCCGGGAAAGGGAGCCAACATAAGTTCCATGCTGCTTTTCGGCAAAAGGGCAAAATAAAAACACAAATGTTTGTTAATTAGTTTTTTTTATTATTTTTGCAGCTCCAAAAATTGGAAGCATTTTAACTAAAAAAACAGAAATGTACGCAATAGTAGAAATAGCCGGTCAGCAATTTAAAGTTCAGGAGGGCCAGGAAGTGTTTGTTCACAGACTGGAAGGCGAGCCTGGCGCTGACGTAAAATTTGAAAAAGTGTTGTTGCTAGACAACGATGGTAAAATAAATGTTGGAACTCCCGTTTTAGCGGGCGTGAATGTAGATGCTACGATTGTTTCGCACTTGAAAGGAGACAAAGTTACCGTTTTCAAGAAGAAAAGAAGAAAAGGTTACCAGAAATCGAATGGTCACCGTCAGTATCTGAGCAAGATAAAAATTGAAAAAATTACAGTTTAATCCTATAAATACTAGAAGAAATGGCACATAAGAAGGCATCAGGTAGTTCTAATAACGGTCGCGAATCGGCAAGTAAAAGATTAGGTGTAAAGATTTATGGCGGACAAAACGCCATAGCAGGAAATATTATCGTTCGCCAGAGAGGGACATCACATAATCCAGGAGTTAATGTAGGAATGGGAAAAGACCATACCTTGTTTGCGTTGACAGATGGTACTGTTGAATTCAGAAAGAGAAAAAACAACAAATCTTATGTTAGCGTTATTACCCCGGAAGTGGAAAGTAACTAGAACGACTCTAAAAAATTTATATCCCGTCCTGCCTTTGGCAAGACGGGATTTTTTTTGGGCTGATTTTTGGCTAATCATTTAGATTTAGTATTTAATCTAAAACAAGCACATATAGTATTGTTTATGCGTTCATTATAAATTAAATTATTTAGAAGACTATTCCTATACAAGCAAATATTTATTTGCAATTGTTAATTATTTAACTCTATCTTTGCTTTACCAAAACTAAATTATTATAAGCACCTATTTTATGTTAGCACAAACACCTATAATTCATGAAATATCACAAAAGAATCTACTACATTTTAATTGTAGCAGTAATCGCAACATTTAGCAACTCTTGCAATAAAGAAAACAAATTAATAAAGCAAGAACCCTCAAATTACCTCAGCACAAAAAGTGCTGCTGTGATGACATTGCGCGACTCATTATTTTTAGATAAAATGAGGTTATATGACTCTGTAATCCAATACTACAAAAACAATCCCAACTATTCATCTACTAAAACATTTAATTTGGATGACGGCCTACAGGAAACAAAAGCATACCTAAACCTTAAACATGCCTACACAAAATGTAAATATGGAAGTGTTCAATCTTATGACACTTCAGTTACCCTACCGATAAGTTCCGGCGACACAGTCACCATGAACGACTTATACGGTTTCTACATTACTTCTGAAAACAAACTTACTTTTGGGCAATATTATATTCTGCTTGACCCTGATATTGAATTCAATACTGATCCTTTTTCAACAGAATAAATCATGTCTAAATTTTTTCTCTTTTTCATATTTACATATTCATTTTATATACCAAACTCATTAGCCCAATCTACTTTTGAAATAGTAATTGAAAATGAATTGAACGAATTTTTAATAGACGGTGCAAACGACTATGACGGCAATTATATTTTAACAGGAACATCACAAGAGTTTGTAATTAATAAGGGATATGTACATTATTCAAGTGTGTTAATGAAAGTTGATACATTAGGGAGTTACATTACAAAAGTTTTACAGTATCCTGATACAAATTGTGGGCTTCTAAATGTATTATTAATGTCAGATAGTAACTATTTATTTTCCGGTTATATTAAATCTGTTGATTCAGACAGCAACCAACTTTGGCTATACAAGACTGATAAATTACTGAATAAATTATGGGAGAAGCGGTTCAGGATAGGTCTTGATGAAGGCTATACTGAATGTAAGTTCTCACCATATGCATTAATTAATGAGAACAATGATATAATTTATGGAGCATATGCCTCTTATGAATACTCAAACCAGGATGATATTGTTTTTATAAAGATTAGCCAGGAAGGTGAATTTATTAGTAAAAGACAAATTCATTATCAATTTGAACAATCCTTTACTGACATTACAAAAGTTCCAAACTCAAATGATATAATAGCCTTTGTACATCATATCTCAATTTTTGGATATCAAATCAATGCTATAAGGCTTGATAGTTCATTTAATACCATATCTACAATACCGCTTGAAAACTCATTTTATTTTTATGGTCATATTGGTTCTGTTGCTCACTGGATGCTCACTGGAATACAGATACCAGTTTTATTTATGCAGGTTTTATTGATGAAATATCAAATCCAATAGAAGATCAGAGAATAGCAGCAAGTATATTTGATACAGCATATCAACCATTAAAAGAAATTGATTTTGGAAAAGCAGATACGATTGACTATCCCGCTTTTTATAATTGTACGGCATATATAAATGATACTACAATTTATGTTGCAGGCTTTGTTAATATTATAGAATTCTGGCCGGATACACCAAATGTGATTGAGATTTACAAAATGGATTCTGATCTAAATATTCTTGCTAGTAATGATTATAGTCCAAATGCATTTCATTCATTATGTGGGATACTAAAATCTAATGATGGAGGTTGTTTGGTATATGGCAGTCAGCATGCGCCTTACGAGGGTAATGAAAATGATATTTACGTGCTTAAGATTGCACAGGAGGATCTTATTACCTCAACTGAAGATCACTATCAAATGAGCGACCTTTCTTTTCACGTGAATGTATTTCCAAACCCGACATCAGGTTTTCTCAATTTTGAGCTTGATTTTAATTCTGTTTTTCCAACGGAGATAGTAATCAGTGATAATATTGGCAATACTGTGCTAACTCATAAATTATTCCATAAAACCAAAAATATAAGCATTGATTGCCGATGCCTTTTAAGTGGAAGTTACGTTTATTCGATAATGAGAAATAACAAAACCCTTTATACAGGTAAATTTATTAAAAAATAACACAATCATTAACTAATAACATTCTCATATCCTGCATTTTGATGAATGTTTTTGTTATTCCTTATCGAATGTAAAATCATTATCATGAACTAATGCTCTTTGTGTATATTTGCAGCCAAAATTAGATATTAATAATAATGCTCCGGTTAAAATACATACGCGATAATAAACAGGAAGTTATCGATCGCCTGAAAATAAAGAATTTCGATGCAACCGATTTGGTTGAAGAACTTTTAAAAGTTGACGAAACAAGAAGATCGGCACAAAAAGAACTTGACGACAGCCTAGCAGTTTCCAAACAATTATCAAAGGAAATTGGTATGTTTTTTAAGTCTGGGCAAAAAGAAAAAGCCGAAGAAGCAAGAGCAAAAACCACCGAGTTAAAGCAAAAAGCAAAGGATCTGGAAGCCTTGATGAATACATCTGCCGAAGAAGTTCGAAGGATTTTGTTCGAGATACCAAACCTCCCCCATTCATCGGTTCCTGCCGGAAAATCGGATGCCGACAACGAGATAATACATGAAGAAGGCAATATGCCTCAACTTAGCGATGACGCAAAACTTCCGCATTGGGAACTCACTGATAAATATCAGATAATAGATTTTGATCTCGGAAGCAAAGTTAGCGGCGCCGGCTTCCCCTTTTACCGCGGCAAAGGTGCCCGTTTGCAGAGAGCACTAATAAATTTCTTCCTCGACCAAGCTATTGACGCAGGATATCTCGAATATCAACCACCATTGTTAATAAACGAAGCATCAGGAATAGGAACAGGTCAACTTCCCGACAAGGAAGGACAGATGTATCACGATGCTCAGGACAATCTCTATTTGATCCCCACCGCCGAAGTCCCGATCACGAACATCTACCGAAACGTGATTTTAAAAGAAGAGGACTTCCCAATTAAAAACGTGGCATATTCTAATTGTTTCCGCCGCGAGGCAGGCTCGTATGGCAAGGACGTAAGAGGATTGAACAGACTCCATCAATTCGATAAGGTGGAGATAGTCCAAATACAGCATCCCGACAAATCTTATGAAACTTTGGAGGAAATGAAGGACTATGTTGCCGAATTGTTGCGCAAATTGGAACTTCCGTTCAGGATTTTGCGCCTCTGCGGAGGCGATGTCAGTTTTACATCGGCTTTAACTTTCGACTTTGAAGTGTTTTCGGCCGCACAGGAGCGTTGGCTCGAAGTTAGCTCGGTATCCAATTTCGAGAGCTTTCAGGCAAACCGCATGATGTGCCGCTTTAAGGGCAAAGACGGCAAAACTAATCTTGTCCACACTCTTAACGGCAGTGCGCTGGCTTTGCCGCGAATTGTTGCCGCCTTGCTCGAAAACATGCAAACCGCTGAAGGGATTAAAATCCCGAAAGTCCTGGCGCCTTATACAGGATTCGATATAATTGACTGATTATGAGACCTGCCATGATTTTCCTCTTGACGTTTTTACTTGCCTCCTGCAATCTGGTCGATAATAAAGACATGATTGCCAGAGTTGACAGTGTGTCGTATCACTTGAACAAGACAGCCGAGGTTTTCCTGACACCCTGGCTGTGAAAGAGAATTATAAAAGCGTCATAAGCAATATCAATAAACTGAATGAGCTCGAGCTGAACGCCAACCATAGTTTTCTCAACGACTATGGCATACTAAAAAAGGGCTTTAAGGAGTTTATAAGAACAAATCCTTATACCATCGACGAACTGAGGTTTTGCAATAAACAATTGGAAGATCTCAAAGCCGATATAAGGAACCATAAATTGAGCAAAGAGGGGAGTTCGGGCTTTATCTGAAGCACGAGGCCAACGCAGCTCAAAGCTTAAGGGTAAAAATGAGTTATTATCAATGGAGGCTGCAAAGCCAGACAAATAAATTCAAACTATTGAACCCCAAGGTTAATAGATTAATTGACAGTTTGTTATCACTTAAATAATTTATTTTGAAGTTGCTTAAATATATAGTTTTGTTCTCCTTGGTTTTTTGTTCCCCCTTTTGGGGAAATATTAATGCCCAGCAAATTAAAAAAGTACAACTTCAAAAAAGCCATGCCGGCCAACAAAGGAATTCATCAGCCGAAAGGCTTGCAATGAGTTATTACCGAAATGGCGAATTCGAGAAAGCCGCTTCTTTGTTTTCGCAGCTTTACAATCAAAATCCCACCAACTTTTACTATAACTATTATTTTAACAGCCTTGTAAAGCTTAAAAATTTCAAGGAAGCCGAGAAGCTTTCCAAGAAACAAAACAGGCGTACGGGAATGCTAAGGTATAAAATCGACCTGGCTTATGTGTATGATATGGAAGGGAACAAAAAAAAGGCCATCAACACCCTGGACAAGCTAACGAACAAGATCCCGGGCAATAGAAGCCAGGTTATGCGATTGGCATCGGCCTTGCAACAGAGGGGCTATTACGGAACAGCGGCAAAAGTTTATGAAAAAGCCCGCCTGCAGAACAATAATGCATACGAGATGGAATTGGCGAACGCATATCAGCTGACCGGCGATTACGATAAGATGTTCGAGCATTATTTGAGCCACCTGGAACAAAACCCGGATGACCGGCAGATGATAAAAAACCGTATCCAGACTTTATTGAGGTACGATGTGAACGACAACCTGAACAAGACTTTAAAGGAAAAACTGATTTTGAAGACCAGGGAATTCCCCGACAACGAGATGTTTGCCGAGTTCCTGCTCTGGTATTCCATGCAGTCGGAAGATTTCGATATGGCCTTCAAACAGGCATCCGCACTTGATCGCAGGTTTGGGAATGCCGAAGAATACCTGCTTGAAGTTGCCGACATCTCCCTGTCGAACAAAGATTATGAAACTGCTGCTAAAGCATATAAGTTCATGATCGACAAGCATAAAAACGGAGCGTTTTACCTCGAGAGCTATAATGGATATTATAAGTCGCTTGTTGAAAAAGAAATTGAAGAAAACAATAGCGACCCGAAAATTTGGAAGAACCTCCAAAAAGCAGGTGTCAAAGCCCTCGAACAAGTAGGCGTCAACACATCAACAGTTGATATCTCGCGATTACTTGCTTACGTAACTGCATTTAAATTAGGCGATTACGATGAGGCAAAAACTATATTGAACAATGCGCTCGAAATAAATTATGGCGATTTGAGCGACAAAAGCGAGCTTAAACTCGAACTGGCCGACATACTCGTCTTGCAGGATTTCATCTGGGACGCATCCTTGCTTTATTCGCAGATCGAGGGCGACATGAAATACGAGACCATCGGCCACGAGGCCAAATTCCGTAATGCCAAATTGTTTTACTATGCAGGTGAGTTCCAATGGTCGCTCACACGCCTCGATATTTTAAAATCGGCCACATCTAAACTCATTTCGAACGACGCCATAGAACTGAGCATGTTCATAAACACTATACTTGAAGAAGACACCATGGGCTTCGACTTAAGGAAGTTTGCCAAAGCCGACTTATATTCTTTTAGAAATCAAAATGACTCGGCCGTGATTTATCTGAACAAGATACTGGCCACAAATTATTCCGGCAAAAGCCCTGAATATGCCACATATAAATTGGCGAAAGTTTTCAGCAATAGCGGGGAATATGAAAAATCGGATTCTTTATATACTTTGATGGTGGAAAAATTTCCGGAAAGCGTAAAAACAGATAACGCAATTTTTGAGCAAGCAGAACTGAACCGCCTAAAATTAAATAATATCGACAAGGCCATGTCCTTATACCTAAAACTCATGAAAGACTTCCCCGACAGCGTATATACAGGTGAGGCAAGAATGAGATATCGAAAACTGAAAGAGGAGGAATAGTCATTTTTAGTTTGTGGGAATAAAAATCTGCTGCTGGCAGCAACCAGGAAGAGCCCGCCATATTTGCATTTTTTGTTATTTTTGAAGATGATTTCAGAAGAAACCTTCAATTATTTGCTTTATGCATGGATTGCGACAGCAATAATAATCTTTCCCGTATTACTCAGAATCACAGTCCCTTATGGTCGTCATACAACCAATACATGGGGTCCGACCATCAATAACAGGCTTGGTTGGATACTAATGGAATTACCTGTGATTTTGGTGTTCTCATGGTTTTTGTTCAGCAACGGACAGAGACTTTCAAATGCTGTTTTAGTGATTTATTCCCTGTTTATGCTTCATTATCTGAACAGGGTTTTTGTATTCCCATTTAGATTGAGGACTAATGGAAAGCGTATGCCCATAACCATAGTGGTATTTGGGATTTTCTTCAATCTCGCAAATGGATTTTTCAATGGTTATTGGCTTTCAAAATACAGTTCGACATACGATAACACATGGTTCTCCGACCCGCGGTTTATAATCGGGATTATCATATTTTTTGCCGGGATGTTTATTAATATAAAATCCGACAACAAATTATTGTCGCTGCGCAAAGGGGGCAAAAAAGGATATTACATCCCTAAAGGAGGCCTTTTTAACTATATATCGTCACCAAATTTGTTCGGTGAGATTATCGAATGGACAGGCTGGGCTGTTTTAAGTTGGTGTCTGCCCACTTTTTCTTTCGCTCTATGGACATTTGCAAACCTAGTTCCACGCGCCATTGACCACCATCGTTGGTATAAACGCCGTTTTGATGACTATCCTAAAAACCGCAAAGCCGTTTTTCCAGGCCTGCTTTGATAAAGCATCTTTAATTCTATCAATCGTCAACGATTACCGGTCCTTTTAGATTGATTTCTTGAATGATGCCAAAAACGTTAAATACAAATTTAGCTTTCAATGTAAAAAGTAATTTGTGGAACTTTAGTTCCGTTTATATGATATTATAATTAGTTTTGTAAGGCTAATGGTTTAACACCCAAAAATCCGGAACACAAAAATGGAAATATATATAGAAGATAAAGAATTCAAAAAACTGACTTTCACTGAAAAGCCACTTGAAAAGGGAGAATATGAATGTTGTACTTTCTCAAATTGTGATTTCTCAAATTCCGAATTGTCGAGCACAATATTTTTAGACTGCGAATTTGTTAATTGTAATTTAAGTATGGTTAAATTAACGGGTACAGCCTTGAGAGGGGTAAAATTCAAAGACTGCAAAATGTTGGGGATAAATTTTGAAAATTGTAATGAATTCGGGCTTGAAGTATCATTTGAAAATTGTGTAATTAACCATTGCATATTTTATAAAACTAAATTAAAAAAGACTTTTTTTAGCAACTCGCAAATTCACGAAACAGATTTTACGGAATGTGATTTGACAAATTCCGTTTTTGACAATTGTGATTTAACAAGGGCAACTTTTGAATATTCGATACTTGAAGATGTTGATTTTACAACTGCGTATAACTTTGCTATCGACCCTGAATTCAACAAGATAAAAAAAGCAAAGTTCTCAACAGAAAACATTTCGGGGCTTTTAACAAAATACGATATTAAAATAGTGGGATAGAATGTACAAAAAAGCAATAATAGATAAATCAACTTCAGAGAAATTAATTGGGAATGATGACAAGGCGAAAAATAATTTCGTCCAATCCATGCTGCTTCATCTTCGTAAATTTGTAATACATATGACTTAACAAACAATCGGGGGAAAATGAAAATAGAAACTGACTTAAATATTATTAAAAGAAACTCGGAAATCAGAGAAGAAGAAAATTATAGCTTCAGGAGTTTTTTAAAAGGTCGTAACCCTGACACAATCGACAAATTAGTTCGTGGTTTTTATGAAGAAGTTCTCGAACTTATTGATTGTACAGAATGTGCGAATTGCTGTATTGAATTAGAAATCTGTTTTAATATTGAAGAAATAGGCCGTTTAAGCAAACATCTGGAAATAGACAAACATGAATTCATTGCCAAATCAACAAAAGCCGACAAATTCGGTGACAAAGACAAATTTTACCTGAATTCAAAGCCATGTCGATTTTTAAGCAACAAAAAATGCACGATTTATGAATTACGACCCGAGGAATGCGATTCATTCCCAAATATACACAAAGACAATTTTAATTCCAGACTCATGAATATAATAGAAAACTATGCGATATGCCCAATAGTTTATAATGTTTACGAACTTTTAAAACGAGAATTTAAATTTAGGCCATGACACCTTTTTTTGATGACGACGGAACTGAAATAAATCCTGACTTAGTACCAAAACCGGGTCTTTGTCTGATTTGTAAAAAACAAGACGACCCGGAAGAAGAGATTCTTTGTACCTTAAATATACTTGACCAAAGAGATGATGATGAGTTTAAATGTTTTGCATTTGAAAATAAGGAAGTATCCTAAGGATTAATCCAGGATAATATGAATCCACAATTTTGGTTTACATACATTTAGGATACCACCCTTAATCCCAATTAGCCCTTATTACTGCTGGCCGGTTAACTGCATCATCAGGCCAAGACCATTAGTGGTTTGCCATTCTGCAGTTATTTTTCCGTTTTTTAGCTCGCGTATAAACTGTCCGGATGCAATAACTGTTTTTTTTGTTGCCGGAACACCAAACCATTCACCAATATGTTTCATCCTGTTTGTATAATCAACCGATACTAAATCACCTTCCGCGATCACTCTTGGGAAATCCATCTTCATATCAGTAAAGGCTGTTGATAAAACTCCTTTCATAAAACCGATATACTCTTGCTTTCCTATCGCAGGGCGGCCGTCTCCAATATACATAAAATCATCTGATAATAAAGCATTCACTTTTCCCCAATTTCCGGCCATAATTGCCTTTGAAAGATTTAATGTTATCTCTTTGTTTTCCTTTAATTTTTCTTCTTTCATCTTTTTTACTGTTTTTAAATTATTTATTTCTGTTTTTATTTTAGCAAATTCGCTTTTACTAGCACCGTTACAAGATGTCAATAGTATGCCGGAACTCATTAGTACAATGAATAAATATCGTTTCATCTGATATAAAAATTAATTAAACATGGGGCGAAACTAAAGTAAATACTTTCATTATTTAATATACTACCCAAAATGAAAGCACTATCTTTTTGGTAAGTAAAGGGCTTTTATTCTTACATTCGCAAAATGAAAACATATCAGTTAAACGGAACCATATATTATTGCCCTGTGGATTTAACACTAAGTGTAATCGGCGGCAGATGGCAGGGTCTGGTTATTTATTCGTTGAGGGAAAAAGCAAAAAGATTCAATGAGATAAAGAGGGAACTTGTTACAATCAACGACAAAATGCTCTCACAAACTTTAAAAAAATTAGTTGAGCAAGAAATCCTTAACAGAAAATCATATAACGAAATACCACCAAAGGTAGAATACTCATTAACGGAAAAAGGGAAAAAACTCTTGCCGATATTCACCCAAATGGAAAAATGGGGAAAGGAAGCCGTTCTATAAAATTGAACACGGTTTACTAATTTACAACTTCTTATCAATCAACTTTTTACACAACAACTTATTCGCATTTTTACTGTAACTACCAGAACGATTTAAACAAAGGTATAATGGCCAGTAGTTCAGATTATTTAACCAAGCCTACGGAACAAGTTGAATACAGGCCTTGAAACATTATCAGGGGTATTTGTTACACTAAAATATTTTTACTTTTGCATCCGCTTATGCCAGGAAAAATTTTATCAAGTATAAACAGTCCTGCCGACCTGAGGAAACTCGGCGAAGAGGTATTGCCGCAACTTGCCGACGAGTTGAGGGCATTTATTCTTGACGTTGTTTCCGTTCATCCCGGACATCTCGGCTCTAGCCTCGGAGTTGTTGAACTTACGATTGCATTACACTATGTTTTCAACACACCCTATGATAAACTTATATGGGATGTCGGGCATCAGGCATACGGGCATAAAATCCTCACCGGAAGAAGAGATGTTTTTCACACAAACCGTATGTTGGGCGGCATAAGCGGATTCCCAAAAATGGCTGAAAGCGAATACGACGCCTTCGGTACGGGTCATGCGTCCACCTCTATCTCCGCAGCCTTGGGAATGGCTGTGGCCGCAAGGCACAACGGCGACATAGACCGTCAGCACATCGCCGTTATCGGCGACGGCGCCATGACCGGCGGAATGGCATTGGAAGGCCTGAACAATGCAGGGGTGTCCAGCTCAAATATCATAGTTATACTAAACGATAACGGCATTTCCATTGACAAAAGCGTGGGCGCTCTTAGCAATTACCTTCTCAGGATGTCAACTTCCAGGAGTTATAATAAACTGAAAAGCAGTATTTGGGATGCCTTGGGAAAGGTTGGCAAAGCCGGTCCCAACACCCAAAAACTAGTTCAAAAAATCGAGGGTGCCATCAAGAGCAGCCTCCTTCAGGGAAGCAATCTGTTCGAGGCCATGAATTTTAGGTATTTCGGCCCTGTTGACGGGCATGATATTGGCAAATTGACAAAGGTGTTGGATGATTTAAAAAACATTCCCGGGCCTAAACTGCTACATGTAATAACTAAAAAAGGAAAGGGTTTTGAACAGGCCGAGAGAGAGCAAACCGTTTTCCATGCCCCGGGCAGGTTCAACAGGAAAACAGGTGAGCTGCAAGTGCTTGAGAACAAGGATGAAAGCCCGACTTATCAGCAGGTTTTTGGTGAGGCTATTGTCGAACTTGCCGACAAAAACGATAAAATCATCGCAATAACACCAGCAATGCCGACAGGTTCGTCGCTCATAAAAATGATGAGTAAATATCCCGGCAGGGTGTTCGACGTGGGCATTTCGGAGCAACATGCGGTAACATTCGCAGCCGGATTGGCCATTGACGGCATGAAGCCTTTTTGCACCATTTATTCCACCTTCCTGCAAAGGGCCTTCGATCAGGTGATACATGATGTGGCCCTTCAAAAATTAAATGTTGTTTTTTGTATCGATCGCGCAGGATTGGTCGGCGGCGACGGCGCAACCCACCATGGCGCTTTCGACCTGGCATATCTAAACCTGATACCAAATATTGTTTTGGCGGCCCCCTTGAACAAAAAAGAGTTCAGGAATATGCTCTTCACGGCTTCCGAATATAAAAAAGGGCCCATCGCCATCAGGTATCCTCGGGGGAAGGTCGTTTCCGAACAAACGAATGCGCCATTCGAATATATCGAAATAGGAAAGGGGAATAATATCTTGAAAGGGGAAAGCACCGCCATTCTGACACTAGGCCATACGGGGAATTATGCCCTTGAAGCAGCAGAAACCCTAAAAGTAAAGGATATCCGTCCGGCAATTTTCAATATGCGCTTCCTAAAACCTTTGGACGAGGAACTGCTTCACGATATTTTTAATAGCTACAAAAAGATAATTACCGTTGAAGACGGGACTATCGTAGGAGGGCTCGGTTCGGCAATAGTCGATTTCTCCAATGCGAACAATTACGAAAACAGAATTGTCAAACTCGGGATACCTGATAACTTCGTTGAGCAAGGCGACAAAAACAAACTAATCAAGCTATGTGGTTTCGATGCGGAATCAATTGCTGCGCATATTGAAACAGGGATAAATAATTTGTAATATTATTGAATGCCAAAAAATTGTATTTTTGCCCGTTCTTGTTAGGCATCATAAAAATATGAACACATTATGTATGAATTTATTAGCGGTAAAACAAGGTCGTTAGGCCCTACTTCGGTTGTTGTTGAAAACAACGGAATAGGGTATTTTATCAATATTTCTTTAAACACTTACTCCAAGATCAAGAGTGCGGAACAAGTAAAACTCTATATTTATTTCCATGTGAGGGAGGACGCCCAGGTTTTATATGGCTTTGCCGACGAGAGCGAACGAGAAGTTTTTATCCTGCTGCTCTCGGTATCGGGAGTTGGGGCAAGCACGGCCCGACTAATTTTGTCCTCATTATCGACTGCCGAGGTTTACGATGCCGTTACCGGAGGGAATTCGCCTGTTTTGCAAAGCGTTAAAGGTATTGGCACCAAAACGGCCCAAAGAATAGTCATCGACCTGAAAGATAAAATGTTAAAAGCATCGATCGATGTGGAAAAAGTTGATGTTTCCCACAATACAATGAAAGAGGAGGCGTTATCAGGTTTACTGATTCTTGGGTTTACCAGGGCTGCCGCCGAAAAGGTTATTGGAAGGGTTTTGAAAACTAAGCAGATCAGTAGTGTGGAAGAGCTAATCAAAGAAACATTAAAAACATTGTAGTAGATTGACCTATTGGTTGTTAAATTGGTTATAAGTTTGGGAAATAATAACTTTGTCATAAAAAAAACATTTTTTGCCATATTGTTGCTTTTGGTGATGAGCCTCGGTTTTTACGACCAAGTCCTTGCTCAGCAGGCCAATGACACCACAAATACCGATACCACTCATATTGACCTTGTTTTCCCCTTTAGCGACAGGACCGGCAACCCTTTTCTCGATGGCGACCAAAGCCCTTTGTTTTTAAACGACCCGTCCAACATAAAAAGAGAGATCGTTTATAATCCCGTGACGAACACCTATGAGTTCCAGAACAAGATCGGCAATTTTACTTACCGCACCCCCACCGTCATGGATTTCGACGATTTCCAGAAATACCAAAACAAATCTTCGGTCAATGATTATTGGAACGAAAGGGCAGCAACGACAGGCGAATCCGAAGGCTCGCGGCTGATACCGAAAATTTATGTGGGAGGCGAAGCATTCGATAAGATATTTGGAAGCAACACCATCGACATACGCCCCCAGGGCTCTGCCGAAGTAAGTTTTGGCATTGCCAGCAACCGCCGAGAAGACCCGTCACTGGACGTAAGGCAAAGAAAGACCACCAATTTCGATTTTAACGAGAAAATCCAGATGAACGTAATCGCTAAAATCGGGGATAAAATAGAGTTCAAGGCAAACTATAATACCGAGTCTTCCTTCGACTTCGAGAACACCCTCAAATTAAAATATGAAGGAAAAGAAGACGAGATAATAAAACTCATCGAAGCCGGGAACGTGAGCCTGCCGCTCAACTCATCGCTCATAACCGGCAGCCAGAGCCTGTTTGGGATCAAAACCGAGTTGCAGTTCGGGAAAACCCGTGTTACTGCGGTTTTCTCGCAACAGCAAAGCGAAACGCAAAACATCACGGTTCAGGGCGGCGCCCAGCAAAACGACTTCCTCCTGACAGCACTGGATTATGAGGAAAACAAACACTTCTTTGTTTCACAAGCCTTCCGCGATAATTTTGAAAAGGCAACTTCTACCCTGCCTATTATCACATCCGACGTAAATATCACAAAAGTTGAGGTTTGGGTAACTAACATCGGGGCGGCAACCCAGGAAAACCGTAATATAATTGCTTTTACCGACCTCGGCGAAGGCAAGCAGCAAAAGATCTTCAACCAGAACATCAACGCTCTCCCAAACGGGAACATACCTTCCAATAAGTCGAACGACCTGCTTGCACGCCTTGACACAACAAGGGTCAGGAACATTAACGAAGTAACGAATTATCTGTCCGGCGACCCTTTTGGGCTTGGCAAGAACAATTATTTCGTTTCGGGGGAAGATTTCGTGAAACTGGAAAACGCCCGCAAGCTAAAAGAATCGGAATATACCGTTAACAGCAAATTAGGCTTTATCTCACTTAACACCTCCCTGAATCCAGATCAGGTTTTAGCCGTTGCCGTTCAATATACTATTATCGGCCAGGATGGGGTTTTTCAAATCGGTGAATTTTCCGACCAAGGGGTTGTTGCACCTAAGAGCCTGATAGTGAAACTGTTGAGAAGCAGCAACCTTAACGTAAAAATGCCGATGTGGGATCTGATGATGAAGAACGTCTATGCCATAGGTGCTTATCAGGTACAAAAAGACAATTTCATCTTCAACATCCTTTATTCAGGCGACAACCAAGGAGTCCCAACAGGTTATTTCATGGAGGGGAACGATGAAACCAGGGGGGTTCCTTTAATACACATTTTCGGCCTCGATAAACTTGACAACCAGTTAAACCCCGTCCCGGGTGGTGACGGCGTGTTCGACTTTATTGACAATGCCGCAAGCAACGGCGGCACGTTTCAATCGAACAACGGGCGATTGTTCTTTACGCACCTGGAACCTTTCGGGTCATATTTGCGCGATTCGGTTTTCCCCAACGACCCGGAACTGGCAAACCGTTATGCCTACGACTCCCTTTACACCATGACCAAAACAGCTGCCGAACAGTTTCCCGACAAAAATAAATTCCTGCTGGAAGGATATTACAGCTCGAGCTCGGGATCCGACATAAGCCTGAACGCATTGAATGTCCCCCAAGGTTCGGTAAAGGTTACTGCCGGCGGCTCGCCACTTACCGAAAACGTTGACTATACCGTTGATTATACCCTCGGCAGGGTGAAAATCATCAACGAGGGGGTGTTGAACTCAGGAGTTCCCATCAATGTGTCGCTGGAGAGCAACTCTATGTTCAACGTGCAACAAAAACGCATGATGGGCGTTCATGTCGATCATGAGATAAACAAGGATTTCCATATTGGCGGTACTTTGATAAATTTGCACGAACGCCCTCTTACACAGAAGGTAAACTATGGCGACGACCCTATCTCAAATACTATTTGGGGACTTGACCTCAGTTATGGCATAGAATCGCGATGGTTGACGAACATGATTAATAAACTGCCCGGAATTTCGAGCAACCAGATCTCAAAAATCAATATCGATGGCGAGTTTGCGCAATTTATCCCCGGGACCTCAAGAGCAGTGGGGAAAAACGGCACTTCCTATATCGATGATTTTGAAGGCGCAAAATCATCAATAGACCTAAAGCATATAGGTTCCTGGTTTTTGGCTAGCACGCCCCAGGGGCAAACGACCGATTTGTTCCCCGAATCAAGGCCTAACAGCGGTTTACAATACGGCATGAACCGCTCAAGGTTCAACTGGTACATTATCGATCCCCTGTTTTATGACGCAAGCGGGGCCTTGAGGCCTTCCAACATCGACAAAAACGAGATATCAAAAAACTCCACCCGTCAAGTTCTGGAAACGGAAGTGTTTCCAAATAAAGATATTCCTAACGGAACACCAACAAATATCCCCGTTTTTAACCTTGCGTTTTATCCTGAGGAAAGAGGCCCTTATAATTATGACGTAAACCCATCGCAATATACTGCCGGGGTAAATTCCGACGGCACGCTCGCCAAACCCGAATCGCGCTGGGGAGGTATAATGCGCCGCATAGAATCATCTGATTTCGAGGCATCGAACATCGAGTATATCGAATTCTGGATGATGGACCCTTTTAGCGAGGATGCCGACAACAGCGGTAAATTATATATTAACCTTGGCGAGATCTCGGAAGATATTTTGCGCGACGGCAGAAAAAGTTACGAAAACGGCCTGCCAATCGATGCCAATGTAAAAGATGTTGATACAACAATCTGGGGGCGCGTCCCGACATTGCAGGCCTTGGTGGAATCATTCAGCAACGCCAGCGGCTCGCGAGTTTATCAAGATGTGGGTTATGAAGGCCTCGACGATGACGATGAGGTTTCCTGGTATAGCGGAACTAATAAATATTTGGACTTGTTGAGGTCGAGCGTTGACCCCAATGCCTACCTGGAAGCCGAGGACGACCCCTCGTCCGACAACTATCATTACTTCCGCGGAAGCGATTATGATACAGACGGGAAATTTGCCAGCGTTCTTGAAAGATATAAGCTGTATAACGGCCCCGACGGCAACTCGCCGACCGATGACGTAAATCCTGAAAACTATCCTACTTCAGGGACAACCTTGCCTAACATAGAAGATATAAACCGCGACAATACCCTTGGTGAAGCCGAAAGATATTATCAATATGAAATTGATCTCGACCCCGGGAAAATGGAGGTCGGGCAAAACTATATAACCGACGTGCGCCCAGCAAACAACGTTCCATTACCTAACGGCGATGTTGCGAACGTAAACTGGTACCAGTTTAAAATCCCGGTTCAAAATCCCGATAAAGTTGTTGGTAGCATAGGCGATTTCAGGTCGATCAGGTTTATGAGGATCTTCATGAAAGGCTTCAAAAAACCTATTGTTACCCGCTTTGCGACTTTTGAGCTGGTGAGGAGCGAATGGAGGAGATATACGCACTCCTTACTTGGGCAGGGTGAATATATCGCGGGCGACGAAACCAGTGAGACGAAATTTACCGTTTCAACCGTCAATATCGAAGAAAACGGAAACCGCGAACCTATTCCGTACAGCATACCACCCGGAATCCGAAGGGAAGTCAATTTCGGCACGACTAACTATGTGCGCCAAAATGAACAATCGCTCGAGCTAAGCGTCGAAAACTTGATCGACGGCGATGCCAAGGGCGTATATAAGACCACCGATTTCGATTTCAGGCAATATAAAAAAATACAGATGTATGCCCATGCGGAAAAAATGTTCGCGGCAGACAATCCCCAATATGGCGATTTGACGGTTTTCGTTCGTATCGGCGCCGACTTTACCCATAATTATTACGAATACGAGCTTCCCTTGGAATATACCAATTGGGGAGAAAACAATCCCGAGCTTGTTTGGCCGACCGCCAACCGCATGGAAATTATTTTGGACGAACTGGTACAGGTGAAACAAAACAGGAATGTCGCCATGCGCGACCCCAATTCCCCTATCAGGCTCGACAAACCATATTCCGAAGCCGTGGGCCCGGCAAAAGTCAGTGTCGTGGGCAATCCGTCGATAAGCGATGTGAACGGCATTCTAATCGGGGTCAGAAACCCAAAAAAACTAGGCGTCCATTCCAATGACGACGGCAATGCCAAGAGCGCCATTGTCTGGGTTGACGAGTTAAGGCTCACCGACTTCAACAAAAAACCGGGCTGGGCAGCAACCGGAAGGGTCGATGCCACCCTTGCCGACTTAGGCCGTGTTTCGATCAACGCATCACATACTTCGGCCGGATTCGGGAGCATTGAAAGAAAGATTTCAGAGATCCCCCTGGAGAGCCTCACGAATTATATGGTTTCCACCGATTTGGACGTCGGTAAATTCTTCGGCGAAAAAGCCGGTGTCAAGATACCTGTTCACGTTGATTATGGCGTTAGTAAGATCACACCCAGGTTTAATCCGTTAAGCCCGGACGTTAAGCTAAAAGACGATTTAAGCACCTATGCAAGCGACACAAAAAGAGACTCGGTAAAAGATGTCTCGAACGACATCACCAAACGGACGAACATCAACTTGATGAATGTTCGCAAGGAACGTAAGAGCAGCAAAAAGAAAAGTCATATTTATGATATCGAGAATTTCGACGCTTCGTTTGCGTACTCTCATAACCAGCACAGGAATATTGATATAGAATACGACGATCAAAAGGTCTATCGCGGAGGTTTGGGATATAGCTTTAACGCCAAGCCAAAGAATTATAAGCCCTTCGGCAAATCCAAGTCGCTGAAATCAAATTGGTTCAAACTGATCAAGGACTTTAACGTTTATGTCGTTCCAAAGGTGCTTTCCGTACGTTTCGACATGAACAGGGACATAACAAAACGCCTCGACAGGGACAAAAGTTTTGGTGATATAATTACCTACCCCAGATACAACAGGGTTTGGACCTGGAACAGAAATTATGATTTTAGATACGATTTCTCGCGATCGTTGAATGTTGAGTACAATGCGGGCGCCAATGCATATATCGACGAACCTATATTGTACCCTGACAAAAACACCGAGGAATGGCAACTATATAAAGATCAGGTATGGAGGGAAATATTCAGCATGGGCACAACCAACACTTTTAACCAAACATTAAAAGTTACTTATAACTTGCCATTGCGAAAGCTGCCGCTTACCGACTGGATGAAGTTAGCCGCCAGTTATCAAGGGCTATATTCATGGACTACCTCGCCCAAATCGATACAGCCGCGATTTGGGAACACTATCGAGAACTCTAACCAAAAACAACTTAACGGCAGTGCCGATTTTGATAAACTCTATAATAAATGGGGCTACTTAAAAGATTTAAACCGTGCGAGCAGCACACGCCGGCGCCCAACAGCGGCAACAAGGGGCGGAGGCCCGAAACCCCCTGACAACCCGGATGATACCACTAACCAAAAACCAAAAATAAACTACGGCAAAATCATTGGTGAAGGGGCAGTCAAATTATTGATGTCCATGAAGAAATTCTCGGTAACCTATAGCGAAAACAATGGCATCCTATTACCGGGTTTCATGCCACAGCCCGATTTGTTGGGAATGAACTTCGACCAATCGGCACCGGGATGGGGGTTTGTTTTCGGAAGTCAGCGCGACATCAGGGCCGATGCGTCCACAAATGGCTGGATAACGCAGGATACCGTACTCAACAATCCATATATGCTAAAGCATACCGAGTCGCTCTCATATAAATTCAATATGGATTTCCTCAAGATTTTCAAGATCGACTTCAATGCCGACAGGATTTACGCCAGCAATTTCCAGGCTTATTACCGCTACGATCCCGAAATCGGGGAGTTCAACGAATTCTCGCCCGTGGAGGCAGGAAACTTCAGTATCTCCTATTCAATAATCAAAACTTCTTTCGTCAAGCCAAATGCCGACGATACGTCTCCTGTTTTCGAAGCGTTTAAAACCAACAGGATCACTGTTGCTGAGAGGCTTGCAAACGACAACCCGCAATGGTCCGGGAATTATATCTACGATTCCCTTGCCGGGATGAATTTCCCCGAAGGTTATGGATCCAACTCACAGGAAGTGCTCTATTATTCGTTTCTTTCCGCATATAGCGGAGGAAACAGTAGTACGATAGGCATTGCTAGCCCTTTCCCGAAATTCCCCATTCCGAACTGGAAGGTGAGCTTTAACGGATTAACGAGAATAAAGCCCATCGGCAAGCTGTTCAGGAGCTTTAACATCACACATGGATATCGCTCTATGCTTAGCATAAGCTCGTGGGAGACAAATGTTCTCTACGACCCCGAAAATCCCGGCAATACTTATGAAGACAGCCCTAACTATGTTACCAAATATGATGTAAACGTGATATCTGTCATCGAGCAGTTCAACCCCTTGGTTGGTGTTGACTTCACCATGCACAATAGTTTCAACGCACGTGTCGAATACAAGAAGTCCAGGAATATCACGATGAGCTTCGTCAACAACCAAATGACGGAAATAGTGGGCAACGAGATCTCAATCGGGATGGGATATCGATGGAAAGGGCTTAAGTTTACCCTGACGTCATTGGGCGGGAGCGGGAAAAAATCAAGCTTCAACAGCGATTTGAACCTTAAGCTCGACTTCGGTATCAGGGATAATAAAACCACCCTTCGCAGAATAGACGAGGACAACAACCAGATCTCGGCAGGCTCGAAACAATACACATTAAACTTCTCGGCCGATTATATGCTAAGCCAGAGCCTGCAGTTCAGGGCTTACTTCAACTGGACTAGCAGCAACCCCTATGTTTCGTCACAATACCCCAACGCAACAACAAACGGTGGCTTCACGCTTCGATTCAACCTGGCACAATAAACTCTTGTGCACCAATTGGATCAGGCAAAAACCGAATTGTTTTTTCTTTATTGAGACAGGAAATGCTTGCATAGACATTGTTATGGAAATATTTTCTGTCAAGCAAGAAGGGGAAAGCAAAACCTGCCTGCCG
>JAADIS010000129.1 GCA_013151215.1 Chlorobiota bacterium
CTTGGCAACCCATATTTCATCTCCCGTTACTGCAGCATCAAGTGCTGATTGTAATGAAGTATATGCATCCGTCCATGATGAACCATCGTTGCTTCCTGATGCGCTGTGATCAACAAATAATGTAGTTGCATTTGCACTAAGGCTACTAATGATTATTATTAAAACCGTTAAAAGAACATGTAATTTTTGTTTCATGATATAAAGTTTTGGTATTTAATTTTAGTTATAATCAACTGCATAATTACATCTGGTTTTGCCAAAAAAAAATAAAATGTTCTGGGCTATGGGGTTTTTGTTCTGAACAGAAATTTAGTTTGTGGTATTGTACTAAAAAAACTTATCGCATTTTATAAAGTGCAAATGATTGTTGTTTTTGTATTAACACTAATTATAGGGGCACCAGGGAAACACACTGTTTATTCAACATTAACCCTTTTAAGCAGGTCATCCCGATATTTTTTACCAATTGGCACATCTTTTCCATTAACAGTTACATTCAAAAAATTAATGGAATCCAGATAATCAAGATTAATGATGTAACTTCTGTGGGTTCGATAGAAGTTAGAAGGTAGTTTTCCTGAAAAGTCCTTTAAGCTACATCTCGACAAATGTTTTTTATTTGAGTTGGTGCAAATTTCAACATAAACGTGTTCGGCTTTTACATAGGTGATATCGGTGAACTTTACTTTATGAAATAAATGGTTGTTTTTAATAAAAAAAGCATCTTTAATAATAACATCATTATTGTTTGCTACCGCTGATTTTGTAAAGACTGAATTAGTTGAATAATTATATAATGCCGTTTCGATGGACGTGTATAAATCGTCTTTATTAAAGGGTTTTACCAAATATGCAGGAGGGTTTACTTTTTTAGCACGCTCAACTGTTGCCGGATCTGCATTTGAAGTAAGAAAAATATATGGTAATTGGTAATCTTCCTTTATTTTCCAAGCCAAGTCGATACCATCTTTGCTTCCGGCAAGTTGAATATCAAGAATGGCTAAATCAGGTTTGTGCTTTTCAATTGCCTCTATTGCCTCGCTATAATTAATTACCGGTTCCAGGGTTTCATATCCCAATTCAGAAAGTATATCGCAAATATCATCGGCAATAATAATTTCATCTTCTACAACAAGTATTTTAACCTTATCCATTATGCAATTTCTTTTCTGCCAAAAGTATCCTTAAAAGTAATGATAAATACTGAACCGTTTTTATACTCATAGCTTGACGCCCCGTTTAATTGTCGGCTAAGTCTTCTTACCAAGCGCAATCCGATGCTCGATGTTTTCGAAAGGTCGAAATCTAACGGCAAACCAGGGCCGTTATCTTTCACTATTAATCTGTAATCATGTCCCTCACGCTTTAAACTGATTAGGATGCTTCCTTCTGTGTTTTTAAAGGCGTACTTATATGCATTTGTTATCAACTCGCTTAAGATTAACCCTATAGGCACAGCAGTATCAATGTCCAATTCGATGTCAGTTGCTACAACCTCACGTTTTACATTATCTAATTCAGGGTAAAGTCCGGCTAATTGATTAAGTAGTTGAGCAGCATAGTTCATAAAATTAATGCCTGATATATTGTCGCCCTGATAAAGTGTTTGATGAATCAATGCCATTGCCTTTACCCGGCTTTGTCCGTCCAACATTACTGAAAGCATCGATTCATCTTCAATGTTTTTAACTTGGAGATTCAGCAAACTATTAATAATTTGAAGATTGTTCTTTACACGGTGATGTATTTCCTTAAGCAATACTTCCTTTTCTTCCTTTTGCTTAGATATAATTTTGTTTTGTGTTGCTAACTTAGTGTTTGCATTTTTTGTTTGCCTATAAAACTTGTAGATAATAATAATAAAAACTAGCACTAATAAGAATCCGCCAATTAGGAAATAGATAATTATCATTTGTTTTTTTTGTTGTAGGTCATTTTTAGTGAGTTTTGCAAATATTAATTCCTTTTCCCCGTTTAATACTTGTATTTCAAGTTCTTTTTTTTCGGTTTCGTATTTTGTTTGTAATTCAGTAATTGTTTTTTGTTTTTGCTCAGAAAACAACGAGTCTTTAGAAACTATATATTTTTCGGCATATTCAAGAGCAAGTTTATTATCCCCATTTTTTAAAAATACTTTATATAGTTTACCATAACTTTCGGTTTCCATTATAAATGATCCTGACTCCAGGGCAATTTCATTCATTTTTTTTGCATAAGCTATAGTTTCATCAAGTAGTTTTGGTTTATTTACATTTGTTGAATCCATCAAACCCAGATTGAGTTCAATAATGTTTGAATAAATCGCAAACAAAAGTTTCCTGCTCCCGTCTTCTGGAAGTATATCAATTGCCTTATGATAATATGATGAAGCGTCTGGGATTTTTTTCTGTGCAGAGCTTATGTTGCCCATAACCATAAAGTATCTGGAAATCGACTCATAATCATTTATTTCCCGGTATATCAAATAAGCCTTGTTAAAATAATACTCTGCACTATCGAGGTTAAAATCAAAATAATCGTCTCCGATATTTTTAAGTGTTAAGGCAATATAACGTTTTTCATTGCTTTCCTGAAAAATGGCTAGCGCCTTGAAATGATGTTCAAGACTTTTTTCAAAATTCCCGTTTTTATGATAATTTAAGCCAATATTCAGATGGGTATAACCAACAGATTTATCACCAATCTTCTCACTTAGTTTGAGCGACTTAAAATTATAGTTGTTTGCTTTATCATATAATCCACAATAGTTATACATTAATCCCAGGTTGTTATAAATACCTGCTAAACGCTTCTCGTGATTCAGTCGCAAAGCAATTTCTTCGGATTCTCTAAAATATTCAATTGCTTTAGGGAAATCCTCAAAAGTCGCGTAAAAATAACCCAGGTTATAATAACTGTTCATCATGCCGGTACTATCATTTGCCTCAATGTATAATTCCAAGCCTTCGGATAAAAACTTGATGGCATCTCTAGAATACTGTACATACATATATGCAAAGCCAATATTTGTAAGTGCCTTTGCTTTTTTTGAAGTCCAGTTATTTTTGTCAGCAATTTCAATACTTTTATTATAAAATACCATTGCTGAATCAAAATCGATTGACTCCCATTGATAGCCTAGGTTTACATATACAGTATAAATTGTTGAATCATTTGCGGATTGATTCAACACATTGTTTAATGAATCAATTTTAGTTGGATTAGCATGAATTAACGGGTGGCTTATCATCAATAAAAACATCATTATTGTTGTTATCCTGATTATGAATTGTTTTGTGGCCTGAATTAAAATTCTAGTTCCCATTAACTAATCTTCTTTATTTCTAGTAATTACTCTTATTTTAAGGATCGACATACAGCATATATTTTCAAACCATTATAACTACCCAATAATATTTTGTTTCTCTTTTTTCTAGTCCAAAGTTACACTTTCCAAAAAAAATTGATAATAATATCACCAACAGCAAATATAGCAATAATAAAAGATGAAAATTACCTCTCAGGATTCTTTGTAAGGTAGTTGTTTTAGGTTAACCTTAAAAAATGCCGAAACGCTTATTTATCCAGCCGGGGATTAAAAATCCAAGACCGTTGCATGGCAAACAGCCGAAAAAACTTTGAAAAAAACCTTCTATATGCTTGTGTATCAAGACATAAAGTCGTATATATGCTATTAGGGACAATATAGGTTCTGCCGATAAAGCCCTAAAACCTTTGTAATATATTTATGACATAACAGTATTTTATTATGCCAAATACAAGTTTTTTATTGGCTTAAAGGAATTTAATCCCAAGCCTGTTTTTGGCCCAACACTTTTCGTTGATATTAGGAATCGAATTGGAAACAATATTTTTGATTCTTTCAATGTTGAATTGATAAAGTCAATTAACGAGCATGATGACAAAAAGTGAAATAACCTTATTTAACTGACCGATAAGATAAAAAGGCAAATTAATCAGTTTGAATTGTTTTGCAAATATATTTACTAAAGTAGTCTTGCCTGTTTGCCTTGCACCTCTTTAAATTAAAGGCTTCCTGCCCTCTTTGATTGACCAGAGTTCTAAATCCTTTAAATATTTTCTATAAACATGGTGATATTCAATGTGTTGCTATGCAAAAGCAACATATTATATCATAAAGTCCAACATAAATAGGCAATATCTTGTCATAAAGTATAACATATGTGGATAAAATATTATTATATTCATTAAAAACCCACTTGTTTTCCTTATTATACGATTTATTATCCTATGCTTTTATTATTTTTGCATTAAACTAACTTTATGTTAATAATTGGAATTGCCGGCGGCAGCGGCTCGGGAAAAACCACTGTCGTAAATAAAATTGTAGAGGCCTTGCCCGACGATGTGGTAACCGTTATCCCCCAGGACGCGTATTATTACGACAACGGGCATTTGAGCAAGGAGGAAAAGCTCAAGATAAATTTCGACCACCCCAACTCCATTGAATGGGAATTGCTGATAAAGCATCTTGATATGCTCAAAAACGGCCAGTCTATCGAAAAACCGAACTATAACTATGTCAGTTGTGCCCGCATGGACAATTACGACACGGTAAAGCCAAACAAGGTAATTATCGTTGAAGGGATACTTGTTCTTACTAACGACCTCCTCCGAGAGCACATGGACATAAAACTGTTCGTTTCAACCGATAGCGACGACCGCTTGATGCGCATAATTCAAAGGGACACTATCTCGCGCGGACGCTCGATCGACGACGTTCTGACGCATTACAGCAAATATGTAAAGCTTATGCACGAACAGTTCATCGAACCCACAAAACGATTTGCCGATGTTATAATCCCTCAAGGAGGAAAAAACAGGGTTGCTATAGAAATGGTGGTGTCGCGAATAAAAATGCAATTGCCTTAGCCAACGATGAACAACAAAATTAAAAACCCCTGCATACATGTTTGTACCAAAGACGAGAACGGAATATGCCTGGGGTGTTTCAGAAGCATAGAAGAAATAAGGCTTTGGTATAATTCCTCCGATGACGAAAAACTGAAAATAATAGCAAAAGCCGATAAAAGGCTTGTCGAATTCGATAAAAAACTTCCCTATATATGATTTTTTCGTATCTTTACTCTACGAAAAAGCAAATTTACTCTACGAAATTACAAGCATTTTAACTGTATTATTTCTTTTTACAACTATAAATGATTCTATAACAGACACTTAAACTATTTGGTCTGAGAATTGTTAACAGGAAGTTTCATTAAAATCAATATTATGATCCTCTTTATTGTCGCTGTTTATCTCATAGTTACTTTCTTGCTTACGGTTATAGGCATCGAAAAGCACAGCGAAGGATTAAAAATCTTCATAATTAGTTTTCTTTTAACCCCTCTCGCCGGGTTAATTTTCATGCTGAGGCAAAGGAGAAGGGCTTCGAGAATAAGTTATTTCTATTGCAATGAATGTGATTATATTTTCCCTGTTAAAATGTCGCATTGCCCAATTTGTGCCGAACAGCATAAAAAAATAAGGCTAACAAGATATGTCAGCCCCAACGATGTAACAAAGAATATTAAAAACTTAAGGTTGGCATAAGCAAAGAAGAGCCGTCTCGCCTTTTGCGAGACGGCATTTTTTTTGATCGCTATTCCATTTCCTTCCTTTCGGCTTTCTCGATAAAGTGGTCTATTACCAGGCCCAATCCCCCAAACAGGAATATCATCGAAAAATAAGCAGATTCCTCGTTCATTAAGCTAATATGATATAAAATGCTGCCAAGCAATACGCCCACGGCTACACCTATGCACAATAGGCCGATTTTCAACGCTAAAAACGACTGGTTTTTTTGAGGGCTCATAAAAAAGGATGCGTCAACACCTTTTTCCAGCAAGGCCATCCTTTCTTTTTTCCTGACAAACAAATGGATAACGGCGTAGGTAAAACCAAATATTATTCCTGTGATGAAAATAGGTTCCAATTCCATGGTTCAATTTTTTATGTTTATAATTTTGACTTTTTGACGCAACATTCTGGGGCAGGTTACAAATTCTGAAAAATTTGTTACCTTTGGCATCTATTATTCAGAATTATTTAAAATGTGCAGTATTCTAACAGTTACACGAAAAATGACTTATCGCACAATTAAAAAACGCGATAGTTTTGCATAATTCCTTGGTCTTCATTCCTGAAGACAGTTATTAATTTAATTTTCATAAACTTTAATTTTAATATAATGGAATTACCATTTGCGGAATCATATAAAATAAAAATGGTGGAGTCGATAAAAAGAAGCACCCGCCAGGATAGAAAAAAATGGATAGAAGAGGCTGATTATAACCTCTTTAATATAAAGAGCGACAGGGTGTTTATAGATTTGTTGACCGACTCCGGCACGGGTGCCATGAGCGATAAACAATGGTCGGAGATGATGCTGGGCGACGAAAGCTATGCCGGGGCATCCTCTTTTTTCAAATTAAAGGATGCCATAAAGGACATTACCGGTTTCGATTATTTCCTTCCCACCCATCAAGGAAGGGCTGCCGAAAACGTATTGTTTTCCTCAAAGATAAAAGAGGGGGATATTATTCCCGGAAACTCCCATTTCGACACTACAAAAGGTCATATAGAATATCGCAAGGCCCATGCCATCGACTGCACCATCGACGAGGCTTTCATCACTACCCTGGATCATCCATTCAAGGGCAATGTTGATTTAAACAAGCTTGAGGATGTTCTTAAAAGCCACCCCAAAGAAAAAATCCCGCTCATTATTCTCACTATTACCTGCAACTCATCCGGAGGCCAGCCCGTTTCGATGGAAAATATGCGCGCCCTTAAGGAAATGGCCGACAAATATGGTATTCAGGTTTTTTTCGATTCGGCACGCTTTGCCGAAAACGCCTATTTCATCAAGATGCGCGAGGAAGCATATAAGGATATGAGCATCAGGGAAATAGTCAGGGAGATGTTCTCCTATGCCGACGGCATGACGATGAGCTCGAAAAAAGACGCCATTGTTAATATGGGGGGATTTATCGGCTTCCGCCACGAGGAAGATTACGACAAAGCCAGCGTGTTTAATATTCTTTTTGAAGGATATCTATCTTACGGAGGAATGTCGGGACGCGACATGAACGCCCTGGCACAAGGACTTTACGACGGAACTGAGTTCGATTATCTTGACACGAGAATAAAACAGGTGGCTTATCTGGGCAAAAAACTTAAGGATTATGGTATTCCTATACAGTACCCTTATGGCGGCCATGCAATATTTATAGATGCCAGGAAGTTTTTGCCTAAGGTCCCCAAGGAACAATATATAGCTCAAACACTTGGCATCGAAATATATATAGAAGGTGGTGTTAGAGGTGTTGAAATAGGGACTCTTCTTGCCGACCGGGATCCCGAAACGGGCGAAAATCGTTATCCCGATCTCGAACTATTGCGCTTGGCGATACCGCGAAGGGTTTATACTAATAATCACATGGATTATATCGCAGCCGCGATAATCAATGTTTACGACAGGCGCGACCAAATAAAAACCGGATTTGAAATTGTTAAGGAAGCACCTATTTTAAGGCATTTTACCGTTAAGCTGAAAAAGATTTAAACCAATCAAATATCATTTTTTTCATTTATCTTTACCTGAAAAATTTATTGTCATGTCATCACAAACTTTAAACAATTGGATGGTATTAACCTTTAACGGCATAATTGCAATTTTATATGGCCTCATGGCCATGTTCGTTCCCCAAACAACATTATTGACTATCGTGATGTATTTCGGGATAGTCATGCTGATAATCGGCCTGGCGATGCTTTTCGGGGTGGTAAACAACATGAAGAACAAAATGCCCTATGCCGCTGACATGGCAATTTCGATAATTACGATAATTATTGGTGCGCTATTAACTTTTTATACTCAAAAATCACTCGGGATATTTGTTGTGGTTATAGGAAGCTGGGCCATTTTGCTAGGTGCGCTGCAATTATACCTGCTAGTGAAGCACCACTATGGCAAAGGCACTAAGAACACATTGCTCGTAAATGGGATTATAACGTTGGTTTTTGGTATAATACTGTTCTTCAACCCTTTTCAGTCGGCTGCGGTTTTGGTAACCATTAGTGGGATACTGGCATTTATATTCGGCGTGATACTAATTTCCATATCTATAAAGGTCAAGAACCTTGATCTTCCTGGTCGGGACTTGGGAATTTAATGTCCAAGATCCTCAGTTGAAGGCTTGTTTTTCCTTGCCAAGTGTTTTCCTCGATATGATAGCAGATGCTAAACGGGCCGGATTGTTTTATTTTATCGTAATATTGACCGAGGTTAAAGCCTATGGCCGAAACGGGGTTTCCCCTTTTTGTTGTTTGAACAACTGAGAACTTCAGATGTTTTTGCCCGTTTTTACCCACAACCTTCGCCCATCCCGTATCAACAACGTTGTTCGACTTGAAAACCGGCGACATATTCCCCGGGCCGAAGGGGGCAAATTGTTTTAGGATATTAAAAAACTTCGTGTTTATATCCGATATGTCAAGTTCTTCATCTATTGTGATTTCAGGGGTCATCATCTCCTCGTCGAGGTTTTCCCCTGCGTATTTTTCAAAATTCGAGATAAACAGTTCCAGTTTTTCCGGCTTAAGGGCCAGTCCTGCGGCATAAGTGTGCCCGCCGAAATGCTCAAGTATCCCGCTGGAGTTGTCGATGGCGTCATAAATATCGAAACCTTTTATGGAGCGTGCCGACCCGGTGATAAACTCTCCTGATTTCGTGAACACTATTGTAGGCTTATAAAACTTTTCTATAAGCCTCGAGGCAACTATTCCAATAACCCCTTTATGCCATTCGGGATTAAAAACCACGGTGGTCTTCTTGTCGCTGTTTATCAGGTTTTTCTCGATTTGGTCGATGGCCTCCTTGGTGATGTTTGTGTCCAGGTCGCGGCGCGTTGAGTTAAGCTGGTTTATTTGGGCGCCTAATTTCTCGGCATATTCGGTATTTGTACTTATCAGCAAGCGAACGGAGTTGGTCGCGTTTTCTATACGGCCGGCGGCATTAATCCTGGGCCCCAGCGAAAACACCAGGTCGTTTATGGTTATTTCTTTATTAAAAAAGTACTCGGGCTCATTCTCCGTCGAGGGCAATATCCCGGCTGATTTAAAAAGAGAACATATTCCGTTAGTGGGGTTAGTATTTATTTTTTTTAAACCATAATATGCCAGTACCCTGTTTTCACCTACTATGGGGACTATGTCGGCAGCAATGCTAACAGCCACCAAATCAATTAAATCAAATACTTTTTTGTCGGGCAATTTATTTTTTTGGGCTACTGCCTGGGCTAGTTTGAAGCCGACGCCGCAGCCCGACAATTCCTCAAAAGGATAGTTGCAGTCTTCTTGTTTGGCATCTAAAACAGCAATGGCGTCCGGAATACTGTCGCCTGGCCTATGGTGGTCGCAAATAATAAAATCAACATCAATTTTGTTTGCGTACTCAACCTTGTCAACGGCTTTTATCCCACAGTCGAGGGCTATCATAAGTTTTGCGCCCACGCTTTTGGCATAATCAATACCTTTGAACGAAATACCATAACCCTCATTATATCTGTCGGGAATATAAAACTCGATATTTTTATAAAACGATTTCAGGAAGCTGTAAACCAGGGAAACCGCTGTTGTGCCGTCAACATCATAATCGCCGTAAACCATAATTTTCTCACCTTTCACGACAGCTTCATTAATCCTGTCAACGGCTTTGTCCATATCCTTCATCAGAAACGGGTCGTGAAGGTGTTCTAGCTTGGGCCTGAAAAACTGCTTTGCCTGCTCAAAAGTACTAACTCCCCGATAAAACAAAAGCGTTCCTAATTTGGGATTGATGTTAAGTTCTTTAGATAAGCTCTTAACACTCTCTGTATCTGCATTTTTATGTAATATCCATCGCTTATCCATCAGGGGAGAGTTTAATGTGTAAAGATAGTTATTAATATTTTGCATCAAACATTAAAATCGGACTGAATGCCTATTTAAGGCAAATAGCATGCATAATGTTTGTAATCAAACAATTGCGAACAAGATAAAATAGCGATGAAACCAATAAGGTTTTCCGGGGCCCAGTCAGAAGCTCGACCTCATGGCCTCAACCGGGTCAAGGCGCGAGGCCTTATACGAAGGGATAAAGCCCGACACCAATCCTATAAGAGCCGACACGACAACGCCCAAGAATATATTTCCGAAGGTGAGCGTAAGCTCAAAATTCAATATCGACTCGGAGAACAAGGTAAGAATGTAAACTATCGTCAAGCCTACAACGCCCCCCATCAACGAAAGGAAAACCGCCTCGAACAAAAACTGCAACAATATGAAATAGTTTTTCGCACCAAGTGATTTTTGAATCCCAATTTGGTTAGTGCGTTCTTTAACGGAAACAAACATGATATTGGCAATTCCAAAGCCTCCAACAAGCAAAGAAAAAGCACCAATAAACCATCCTACCATTGCAATAACGCCAAACAGCTGGTCGAAGCCCTTGGATATAATATCGGTTTCGTTTATGGCAAAGCTATCATCGGCTCTTGGGGGTAATTTTCTTATGGAGCGCATAATGCCAACAAGCTCATCTTTCATCTGTTCGTTCGAGATCCCCTTTTTTGCCATTACAACTATTGTCGAACTTATTTTCCTAAGGTCGAGAACGCTGCGGCCATAATTGATCGGGATAAAAATCCTGTTGTCCTTGGAGTCGCCAAAAACGCTTTCGCCTTCTTTTTTCGTAACGCCTATAATATCCAGTTTTCTTCCAAAAACCTTGATTTTCCTGCCTATGGGATCAATACCCTGAAACAGCTGGTCAGCAATATCTGTCCCTATAATGGCAACATTGTTTCCGCGATGCGATTCAACGGGGGTAAAATACCTCCCCGCATCCAGGTCGAACGGCATTATCTTATTATAATCCTGTGATATCGAAACTATTGGGATGTCCTGCATTTCGTTGTTCTTATAGTAAACGTTTCTGCTTACACCGAGCATGAAGGCAGCCTCTTCGATTGTGGAACTGCGTTTTAAGATCTCCTCCATTTCGCCTACTTTGGGCTCGGGGCGATTATAATACTTCCACCAAGGGTAATTGCCCCCCATCGCCCATGGCCATTTTTGAATAAACAACACATTGCTGCCCAAGGAGTTGATTTCCGATTTAATGGTATTTTCCAAACTATCGAAAACGGTGAAGACCGATATTATTGAAAATATACCGATTGTTATCCCAAGCAAGGACAAAAACGTACGTACTTTATTAACAACCAATGCGTTTATGGCAAACAAAAAACTTTCGAATAGTAGTTTTAAGACGATCATTTTGACAGATTTTACTGAATGAATTCAATCATATAAAATAATAGGTAAAAGTATAACAAGTTTTAATTAATTCATGTTATTTTGCAAAAGGCTTTTCGCAAAGTATGCAGAATTAAAAAAAACGAAGTTATCATGGCAAAAAAAATCACAACAGCATTAATATCAGTTTATTATAAGGACGGCCTGAAGAACGTTTTGGAAAAACTCAAACAACGGGATGTTGAGGTGTACTCCACCGGCGGTACATATAAGTACATTACCGAAAACGGATACAGTGCAAAAACCATCGAATCGCTGACTACATATCCTTCCATACTTGGCGGGCGCGTCAAAACCCTTCACCCCAAAGTTTTTGGAGGTATTTTGGCCCGCAGGGAGAACAATAGCGACCTGGAACAGCTGGACGAATACGCAATCCCACAGTTCGACCTTGTAATAGTTGATCTTTATCCTTTTGAGGAAACTGTGGCAAATACCGCTAACGAGAGCGATATAACCGAAAAAATTGATATCGGGGGAATAAGCCTTATCAGGGCGGCCGCAAAAAACCATAAAGACGTCCTGGTTGTTTCATCATCGGGAATGTATGGCGAGCTGATCAGCTTGCTCGACAAAAACAATGGCGAAACAGAAATTGACGACAGAAAATATTTCGCCGCCCAGGCTTTTAATATAAGCTCGCATTACGACACTGCTATTTTCAATTGGATGAATACCGGTGGCATTGAAGCCTTCAAGTATAGCAGTATGCGGTCGAATGTCCTCCGCTATGGTGAGAACCCCCATCAAAAAGGTGAGTTTTATGGCGATATGGATAAGGTTTTCAGGCAGTTGCACGGCAAGGCTATTTCATATAACAACCTATTGGATTTGGATGCTGCCATCAACCTGATAAACGATTTCGACGAGACCACTTTTGCCGTCATCAAGCATAATAACGCCTGCGGTCTGGCCTCGCGCGAAAAACTGATCGATGCCTGGAGCGATGCCCTGGCCGGCGACCCGGTTTCTGCCTTTGGAGGCGTTCTTGCCACCAACAGGAACATAGATGCCGAAACGGCTAAGGAAATAAACAAGATATTTTTTGAGATAATAATAGCACCTTCCTATGATGACGATGCCTTGGAGGTTTTAAAATCGAAGAAAAACAGGATCATCCTCCTTAAAAACTCTTATGATTTTTCGAATAAGCTATTTCGCTCAGCCATAAACGGGGTTTTGGTCCAGGACAAGGATTTAAAAACCGAAACAGTATCCGATTTGCGCCAAATTACCAAAGCCAAGCCATCGGAAAAGGAAATTGAGGATTTGTTGTTTGCCAACAAACTTGTGAAGCACACTAAGTCGAACACCATTGTTTTGGCAAAAAACAAACAGCTTATAGGATCGGGGACAGGACAGACCTCAAGGGTGGATGCCCTGCGCCATGCTATCGAAAAAGCGAGGAGCTTTGGGTTTGAGCTTGAAGGTGCGGTTATGTCGTCGGATGCTTTCTTTCCTTTTGCCGACTCCGTGGAAATTGCCAACAAAGTGGGCATCAAGGCTGTAATACAGCCTGGCGGCTCTATTCGCGACAAAGATTCGGTTGAATACTGCGACAAAAACGGAATGAGCATGGTGTTTACCGGCATACGTCATTTTAAGCATTGATTTTTCTATATTTGTACGATCGGTTTGTTGTTGTCGTCGATCACCTGCAACAATCACAATTTTGTATGAATTCATAATAAATAGCAGCAGGACTGCAATCAGAATATGGGATTTTTTTCATTTTTAAGCAAAGAAATAGCTATTGACCTGGGCACGGCCAATACGATTATTATTTTTAACGACAAAGTTGTTGTCGATGAGCCTTCTATAGTTGCCCTTGAAAGAAATACCGGCAAAATCATAGCCATTGGCAAAAAGGCTCAGATGATGCATGGTAAAACACATGAGAACATAAAAACCATAAGACCGTTACGAGATGGCGTTATCGCCGATTTTCAGTCGGCAGAGTTTATGATTCGGGAGATGATCAAGATGATAGGGTTGAAAAACTCGCTTTTCCCACCTGCCTTAAAGATGGTTATTTGCATCCCTTCCGGCATTACCGGTGTTGAGGAAAGAGCCGTAAAAGATTCGGCGGAGCAAGCCGGCGCCAAAGAAATAAGGCTTATACACGAACCTATGGCAGCAGCAATTGGTATCGGGATAGATGTTTTGGAGCCTACCGGGAATATGGTCATCGACATAGGTGGCGGAACCAGCGAAATCGCGGTCATCGCCTTGGGCGGGATCGTAAACAACACATCCATCAGGATAGCCGGCGACGACTTCAATGCCGATATAGAAGAATATATGCGCAAGGAGCATAATATAAACATCGGCGAGCGCACGGCCGAGAGAATAAAGATAGAGGTGGGTGCAGCCATCGACGAGCTCGACAACCCCCCCGACGAATATGAGGTCCTGGGCAGGGACATGCTTACGGGCATCCCAAAAGGGATCAAGGTCAACTATACTGAAATCGCACAATGTCTCGATAAATCAATTTCTAAGATCGAGGCTGCCGTTTTGAACGCCCTGGAAAACACGCCCCCCGAGCTTTCGGCCGATATTTACCGCACAGGGATTTATCTGGCTGGCGGAGGGTCAATGCTCCGCGGCCTCGACAAACGCCTTCATTTAAAGACAAAGCTGTCGGTGCACGTTGCCGAGGACCCTTTGCGCGCAGTAGCCAGGGGAACGGGTATCGCGCTGAAAAACTTTGATAAGTTCACTTTCTTGATCAAATAAATAATACTTTGAAAACCGATGCGGAACTTGTTCATTTTCTTGTGGGATAATCGGTTTTTTACGCTTTTCCTGATTCTGGAAACAATTTCCGTCGGCTTGCTTTCCACTTCATATTCCTATCAGCGCTCCTTAAGTTATAGCCTCACTAACGATATTAGCGGCAGCTTGTTGAAAACCTATTCCGACCTTAGCGATTATTTCTATCTGAAAGAAGAAAACAAGCAACTCTTGGAAGACAACGCCAACTTGCGAAATCAAGTAGCGGGCTCGTTTTTGGCAACTGATACGTCCACAGTTTACCTCGACACTCTTTATCGCTTTCTCCCGGCAAGGATTATCAGCATTACCAACAAAATGCAAATGAACCGGATTATTATCGATAAGGGCAAGATACACGGAATCAAAAAGGAAATGGGGGTTATTGGCAAAGATGGCATTGTTGGAATTGTTATCGGCGTTTCCGATCATTATTCAACCCTTATGTCGGCTTTGAGCCGAAATGCTAATTTCTCCGCAATGATAAAACAAAACGGGCAGCTTGTTAACGTCAGCTGGCCGGGAGACAATTATTTATATGGCGAAATAAATGATATTCCGTCGCACATCCAGCTTCTGGAGGGTGATACCATAGTCAGCAGCGGCAACTCGATAATCTTCCCCAAAGGAATTATAATAGGGTATGTTGTTGAGCACCAAAAAAGGGAAGACAAGGATTTGAGCAAGGCCAAAATCCGGTTTTCGGTCGATTTCAACAAATTGCATCATGTTTATATTGTTAAAAACCTTATGAAACACGAATTGGATTCCCTGATAATGCAAACCTATAATGAATAATATCGTTGTTAAAAATATCGTCCGATTCCTGCTGCTTGTGCTGGTTCAGGTGTTTATACTCAATAAACTAAATTTATTCGGGTATTTGAGCCCCTTTGTTTATGTGCTGTTCATCCTTTTGCTTCCCTTTAGGACCAATAAGCTTTTATTGCTGGTCCTGGCTTTCTTGATCGGATTAACTATTGATGTTTTCGGCGACACACCGGGCTTGCACGCATCAGCAACGGTGCTGATGGCCTTTATCCGTCCTTCCGTAATATCGGTTTTTTTTGGAAGAATAGAATTTACCCAAAAGGAAGCCCCCGATATTAAAAAGCTTGGCTTCATTGGTTTTGGCAAATATGCGTTCGTATTGGTAATGGTTCATCATTTTAGCTTGTATTTCATGGAGGCCTTAAGTTTTTCAAGGTTTTTCGATACGCTAAAAACAACATTTCTAAGCACTTTGCTGTCAATGGTATTGATATATATTATTGTTTTCCTGTTTTCCCGGAAAAAATAGTTTTATCGTTTTTTTAAGAATTAATCAACTTAAGCGGCTTATTTTAATTAGGTTTGCAAAAAAATGAATCGAATATGAATAAATTATCATTATTATTATTAGGCTTGCTGATAGGCATAATTGTGGTTTCGTGTCAGCAAAAAGAAACATTCAACTTTAAGGTGAATGCTACAATAACCGGCATAGGCGACAAAATGGTCTATTTGCAACAAAGGAAAAACGGGGATTGGGTAAAGCTCGATTCCGTTGCTTTTGTGAACGACAAAGGTGTTTTTCAAGAAAATATAGGTCTTCCCGAATTCTTTTATCTATCAGTAAAAGGCGATCGTGCCTATGTCCCGTTTTTTGGTGAACAAGGGGAAATAAACATCAGCACCAGTGTCAACAACATGAGGGACGTGAAAGTTGAAGGCTCCAAGACCCACGACGAATACGATGCGTTTATGGGCACGCTAGCAAAATTCGACGAACAGGCATCACAGCTGGGTCAGCGTTATCAGCAGGCAAAGAGCGAAGGCAAAGAGGAAGAATTATCAAAAATAGAAGATGAGTATAATGACGTGGAAAAGCAAAAAAGCCAAAGCATGCTTGATTATGCCACATCGAACAACGAAAGCATAGTGGGTCCTTTTATTATTATGAGCAATTCGTATTTATTCGACCTGGACCAGCTTGACAAAGTTACCAATGGTTTCTCGGATAAGATTGCCGAATCGTATTACGTAAATTATTTAAAGGACAGGGTGGCCACATTGAAAAGGGTTGCCGTTGGCCAAAAATTCGTTGATTTTACCTTAAACGACGTTGACGGAAACCCGGTATCCCTTTCCTCAAAAATAAACGGAAATTATGTTTTGGTCGATTTCTGGGCTTCTTGGTGCGCTCCTTGTCGTGCCGAAAACCCCAATGTCGTGAAGGCATACAATAAATATCACGATAAGGGATTTGATGTTTTTGGCGTTTCTTTCGATAAGGATCATGATAAATGGGTTAAGGCCATTGAAGACGACAACCTTGGCTGGACTCATGTTTCCGACCTGAAATATTGGTCTTCGGAGGCAGGTAAGCTCTATGGCGTTCAGTCGATACCTCATAACCTCCTTATCAACCCCGAAGGAATCATCGTCGAGAAAAACCTCCGTGGCGAGGATCTACAGAAAAAACTTGAGGGGATTTATGCGGATTAAGAAATATCGCTGATTAGAAGCATAAAAAGGCCTATGCCGATTAATTGGCATGGGCTTTTTTTATTTGTGCAAATATTCATGATACTGCTGCCAAGCTACGGTTGGCATAATACAAAACGGTTCAGGGCTTTTAGCGGAAATTGCGACTTTGCCCCGGCCTGGCCCACCATTTCTTGCAAAATCTAATTTGATATCATATATTTGCTTAAAATAATACAAGCAATTAATTTATCAATATGAACGTCATGAAATCTACTGTATTAAAAGTTTTAGCCATTGCAGCAATTTTTATTGCCTTGCAAACAAATGTTTTTTCTCAGCCCTGGGCCGAATCGCTTCCTGCCGACAGGGAATCAAAAGCAAAGCTCACGCTATTCGACTATCAAAAAGCATTCAACGATTATTGGGCGCCATATAATGTGGACAAGGGTTATTATTATGTTGATGGGGAAAAGCTTAAGGCCGGTGGATGGAAACAGTTCAAAAGATGGGAATGGTTTTGGACAAGAAGGGTTGACCCGCAAACGGGTGCTTTCCCCAAACGTTCGGCCATGGAGGTTTATAATGATTATCTGAAGGAAAACCCCGGTCAAAGGAGCACATCAGGAAACTGGTCTAGCATGGGGCCAACATCGTCCACGGGTGGTTATGCGGGCATCGGAAGAATAAACTGTGTCGGCTTCCATCCTACCGACAACAACAAATTTTTTATAGGGGCGGCAGCCGGCGGGATTTGGGAAACCACCGACGGCGGCACTACATGGACCGCAATAGGCGACGACAATTCCTCGCTCGGTGTCAGCGACATTATTGTTATCGACGGCACGCCCGACGACATAATTTATTTGGCCACAGGCGACAGGGATCATTCAGATGCATATTCCGTTGGTGTGTTAAAATCAACGGATGGAGGAGCTACATGGAACACAACAGGCCTAAGCTGGACACAAAGTCAGGGATTTATTATAAACAGGCTTATTATGGATCCAAATAACAATAGTGTTTTGTACGCCGCCACCAACGGGGGAGTATATAAGACCACCAACGACGGAACTTCATGGAGCCAGGTTACGACAGAGATATTCAAGGACTTGGAGTTTAATGCAGGAAATAGCGCAATGCTCTATGGGTCAACAAACTGGGGCGAAATTTATCGTTCTACGAACTCAGGCTCCTCATGGACGATGGTTTACAGCCAGAGCGCAGGCAGGAACACCCGTATAGCAGTTACTGACGACAATACTTCGGTGGTTTATGTCCTTATGTCGAGTTCCTCGAACGGTTTGCATGGAGTTTTTAAGTCAACCGATAGTGGCGCCACGTTTTCCCAGGTTTTCAGCGGGGGCACTACCAACCTGCTGGATTGGGCTTGTGATGGTTCGGGAAGCGGTGGTCAGGGCTGGTACGACCTCTGTATCGCCGTCGATCCCAACGATGCTGATAATTTGTTCGTCGGGGGCGTAAACACTTGGGAATCGGCAGATGGCGGTTCTACCTGGGACATCAGCAATCATTGGTCAGGAACATGTGGCGGGCTGGCAACAACAGTTCATGCCGACAAGCATTATCTTGAATATCAGAACTCATCGTCAAATCTCTTTGAATGCAATGACGGGGGGATATATAAAACCACAGACGGCGGAAACTCCTGGACTGATATTAGCAATAGCCTGGTAATAAGCCAGATGTACAGAATAGGCCTGGCACAAACCGTTTCCGACGATGTTGTTTGCGGGCTTCAGGACAATGGAACCAAAAGCCACGAAACTTCAGGTTGGAATGATGTTATTGGTGGCGACGGCATGGATTGTGCCATAGACCCAACGGACGAAAACACTCAATATGGTGAATTATATTATGGCAATATAAAGAAAACCACCGACCACTGGAGTACTTATTACACTATTTCGGACAACATCCCCGGCAGCGGGGCCTGGGTTACTCCTTATGTTATCGATCCCAACGACAACCAAACGCTTTTTGTTGGCTATGCCGATGTTTGGAAATCAACGAACCAGGGAACAAGCTGGACCAAGATAAGCAATTGGGGAGGATCGAATCTGCAATCGATGGCCGTTGCGCCTTCCAACTCCAGTTATATTTATACCGCAACATATTCCACTATTTATAAAACTACCGATGGCGGTGCTTCATGGACTGACATCTCATCGGGCTTGCCGGTCTTTAGCAATAACATTTCCAATATAAGCGTAAAAGACGATGACCCGAACACGGTTTGGGTCTCCATAAGCGGGTTTAATTCCGATGGTGTCTATAAAACCGCGAACGGGGGATCTTCTTGGACAAACATCTCGACCGGGCTACCGCTGCTTCCGGTTAACTGGGTTGTGCAAAACAGGCAGAACACAAGCGAAGAGGAATTATATGCCGCTACGGATGTGGGCGTTTATGTTAAGGTAGGATCGGCCAACTGGACGATATTCTCGACAGGCCTGCCGAACGTAGTTGTCAACGAACTTGAGATTTATTATGACGACGCTACAACTACCAACAGCATGATCAGGGCCGGGACCTTTGGCAGGGGGTTGTGGGAGTCGGACTTATATACCCCGCTCAACCCGCCTGTTGCCGATTTTGTTGCTGACAATACAATACCGACAACAGCTGATACGGTTCACTTTACCGATCTATCAACAAATAGCCCGACATCTTGGTCGTGGGTAATTACGCCCAACACCTTTGCTTTCATACAAGGAACCGATTCCGCTTCACAAAACCCGATTGCTGTTTTTAACGTTCCTGGTTTTTATACCGTCGAACTAACAGCAACAAATGCCGGTGGTAGTTCTACCGAAACAAAAGTGGATTATATTAATTGCAGCCAGGCGGCCCCGGTTGCGGATTTTGAGGCCGACAACACCACTCCCTCGACCATCGACACGGTTTATTTTACCGATTTGTCGGTCAACGACCCTAGCTCGTGGCTTTGGGCCTTCGACCCGAATACGGTTACTTATCAATATGGTGATGACCAAAACTCCCAAAACCCAAGAGTGATCTTCGATGCTCCCGGATTTTATACGGTTACGCTTACGGCAACAAACGCCGGGGGAAGCGACGACGAGATGAAAATAGATTATATAGATGTAAGCCAGGCGGCACCGCTTGCCGATTTTGAGGCCGACAACTTGACGCCATCGGTAAATATGGATGTGAGCTTCACCGACCTGTCGGACAACGATCCGGATACGTGGTTTTGGGAATTTACACCAAATACCGTAACTTTTGTTAACGGCACTGACGAAAATTCGCAAGACCCGGTTGTTCAGTTTAATGCTACAGGATTATATACAGTTAGTTTAACGGCATCTAATTCGGGTGGGAGCGACACGGAAACAAAAACAGATTATATTGACGCGTCGAACGCATTGAGCGTTACTGCTTCGGCTTCGCCCGATGAAATTTGTGTTGGTGATTCAACACAGCTGGATGCCCAAACCGGGGGCGGAAGCGAGAACTATACTTTTTCATGGATATCGAACCCTCCGGGATTCACATCCGACGAGCAAAGCCCAATGGCAAGCCCCACGGCTACAACAACCTATATTGTTGAAGTTGACGACGGCCTGGACTCGGTGGAGGACTCGGTGGAGGTCGTAGTTGACGAATTGCCTGTCATAAGCTTGGGCCAGTGGCCCGAAACGCTGTGCAATAAGCTGGAGCCACCCGTACAGCTTACGGCCAGCCCTGAAGGCGGAACTTATATCGGAAACGTGACCGAGGACGGGATTTTTGATCCCGAAACGGCTCCTTTGGGATGGAACGTGATCACTTACGAGTACGAGGATGAAAATACTTGTACCAATTCGGCAGTTGATTCAATCTTTGTTGATGAATGCGTGGGGATTAACGATAAATCGCTTATTGATATGGTTAGGGTTTATCCGAACCCAAGCCAGGGTAGTTTCCAAATCAGTTCGCCACAAACTATTTCCAAAGTCGAAATTATTGACCAGCAAGGAAAAATTAAACTTTCCCGGAAATTCAACAATAAGTATATCACCATAAACTCAAGACTTGAAAAAGGGGTTTATATTATTAGAGTTGAATTGGAAAGCGGGGATATTGTCAATAAAATAATTTTGGTTGATTGATACGGAACTATTGGTTTAACGCTTGCTTAGGGTCTGCTGAAAAACGCCTAACAACGTGAGATATATATTGTTACACGATTTTTGTTAATTACGAATACGAGCTTTTTTCAAGGATTTATTTTTCAAGGATTTATTAAAAAAGCCAGCATTTTTCTAAAAATCTTGTTTGCTAGCCCGTAGTACATCATCTACTTCATAAGTTCATAAAAATTATCCGTATTGATAATATTGTATGATTGTGGTTTATATTTTTCATTAAAACTCTTAGGGAGTTTGGCCTTTTTCTTGCTGTTCCACTTAAATTCAAAAGCAGTAATTTTATTGTTAACTATCTCAAGTAGGTCTATTTCAGCACCATCATAAGTTCTCCAAAAGAAGAACTCTCCTAAAAAATTATTGCTTATTTGAGTTTTTAGCCTTTCTGAAACACAAAAATTCTCCCATAACAATCCTATGTCCTGCCTTTGATCCGCCATGGATAAATCGTTGATTATCGAGTTTCTGATTCCATTGTCATAGAAGTAAAATTTAGAGCTTTTTTTTATCTCATTCCTGAGATTCGAAGAGAAAGATTTTAGTTCAAAAATGATGAAGCTTTTCTGTAAAACATCAAGATATTTCTCAATTGTTTGTCTGGAAATTCCAAGCATAATTGATAATTCGCTTATGGAAACCTGCGATCCCAATTGAAAAGCCAGAGCCTTTAGAAGTTTACGTAAAATTGTTGGGTTCTTTATGCTTTCGTGAATGAGCACATCTTTAAATAAATAATCTGAAGTTAATTCAACTAGTTTTCTGCTTTTTTTCAATGGGCTTAAATCAAAAATTCCGGGATAACTTCCAAAAACGATTAATTCATTTAATTTTTGTTTTAACTGAATGTTATTGTTTTTCTGACTAATTTCTTCCAGGGTAAGAGGAAATAGTTTATACTTGATGTTCCTGCCCGTAAGTGCTTCTGTAATATGTGAAGATAACTCGAAGCTAGAAGAACCTGTTACAATAATTTTATATTCAGGTAGCTCGTCATAGATTAGCTTTAGTATCTTTTCAATTTCGGGAATAGTTTGTGCTTCATCAAGCGCAACGATTTTATATTTTCCAAACAAGAATTTTATATTGTTCAAATTCTTTTCTTGAAGTATATCAAAAATCTCGTTCCGCTCGCAATTATATATTGTTGCATCATCTCTTTTACCTAATAAATGATTAAGTAGTGTTGTTTTACCAACTTGACGGGCTCCATAAATAATCAATATTTCACGACTTTTTAACCATTCATTTATCGAAAACTCTATTTTTCGCTTATACATTTCAACAACTTTTACTGCGAATATACAATAAAATGCCTAATATTGTAATAAAAACAGCAAATTTAAGCCTAATTATGCAATAAAAACAGCAAATTTAGGCTTATAATTATACTTTGTGAATTAATAGTAAATTGAAAACTACACCTTTCTATTCAAATATTTAGAGTAATCTTTGGCGGGTATTTTATAATCCTGTTTAAAAAGAGGGGAAGTAATAAGATAATCGGCGGAACACCTGTTCGAGGCCGTTGGGATGTTATATAAAACGGCAATTCGTAAAAGAGCCTTCACGTCAACATCGTGGGGTTGTGGCTCCATGGGATCCCAAAAGAAAACGAAAACGTCTATTTTTTCTTCGGCTATCATGGCTCCCAGCTGCTGGTCACCTCCCAATGGCCCTGATTTCAATCGTATTATTTCCAATGCGTCATGACCAATGGTTTTTGTTTCCGATACCTGTTTAAGTAATGTTTCCTCGATGAGCTTCCCCGTTGTCCCGGTACAAATAAGCCGGTGGGGAGTCAACAAGTCCCTGTTCCAGTTAACCCACTCGATCATATCCCTCTTCATGGTGTCGTGAGCCACCAGGGCAATGTTTTTTCTTTTTATCATAATATTTTTCTTGGCAAAATTATTTTTTTTGCCAAGGCGGAATCATGGGTAATGTTAAATTAATATTATTTCAAATAATCGTTTATCAGAAACAAAAATAACTTGACTTGCAATATTCACCAAAAAAAGCCCCCAAAATAAGTCTGAGGGCTTTTTTTAAATTGAATTCTATTTATTCAACAATCATTTTCTTGGTGATTTTCGAGTCCCCGGCTTTTACCGTATAAAAATAAACTCCCTGTTTAAGGTTGTTGGCATCGATACGAAGAGTATGCGACCCGCTGGTTTTATATCCTAGGTCCTTGGAATAAACCAATTGGCCTGTAACACTTATTATATCCATGGAAACATAAGAATCCTTGTTAAGGTTAATGCTAACAAAGCTTTCATCCCCAAAAGGGTTTGGGTAGTTTTGCGAAACCTTCACAACATTTTGTTTATCAACATTTTCGTTGATTCCAATAATCGAAAACTGTGATTCGGTAAAATAAAAATCCTGGATATATTTCAGGCGCACGGCAGCAATAGGGTCGGTAGGATCCATGTTTTCATAAACAAATGGGATATTATAGCCGTTTTCGTCAGTAAAGCAAAACTTGGCAGCATTGCCGAAATACGACTGCCACATTCCTTCAGAGAAAAGAGTAACGTTTGTTGGTCCGTCGCCTCCCGTCGCGTTTTCGGTTTTTGTATAGTTTGAGGGGTTAAAACCCCTTACCCAAATATTTGGTTTGTCATTATCGGTGGCATCCTCGATATCGGTGTCGAGCCATGATATGAAGATACGGTCTCCTTCCCAGTTGGTGGTAATCCTGATGCGGTTATCTTCGGAGATGTCCCCGAAAGTACCACGGAAAGTTGCCACTCTACCCATTTCTTCAGCATACCAAGTGGTTCCGCCATCTGTTGTAAATAAATCGATGGCAGCAAGATAGCCATTGGCGGTGATTATCGATTGCGGGTCGGAGCCCGTTGGCCCAATCATTACGGCAATATGAAGGTTTCCGTTTGCGTCAACAGCAATATCGTGATCGAAGGCAGTTGTATAAGAAATTTCTTCCCTTGTTGGAACAGGAGGCTCGAACAAATCAGCAATCAGCTGGTCGGTAAGGTGGTGATAAACAATTCCGCCAATACCGTTAGGGCCGTCCATCTGAATGAAAATAGGATCTTCCCATGATTCCCCGCCATCGGTTGTTTTCCATATTATAGGGTAAGTATTTGAATATCCGCTTTGTTGCTCGGCATTTCCGTCATTGCCCAAAACGGAGATATATCCTGTCATCCCGTCGGGGGAAAATGCTATTTTTTCATCAAAAGGATAGGCGGAAACATCCATTGGGGCATCAATATCGGTAAATGTATATACCAAATCCTGCTCTGTATCATCCCAATATCCTTTAGCGATAACAAGTATGTCGCCATAAACGCTTTCAACCAGGTCATAGTCAGGTTCAACATTTATCGAAAGTCCTTGGGGCGTCATGAAATAAGCCGAGGGCACACCAACATGATAAGGCAAATCGGTATATAAGTTCTTTGTATGAACCGATGTATCGCCGAAGCTGGCAACCCCTGTTGTATAACTTCCCCAAATATCATTGTTTCCCCAAAGAATAGGGGCAAAATAAGACAGGTAGGCATCGGCTGGATCTGTATAATTTAAGCTAGGGTCGAAGATCCCGGCATTGGGATAACGTGCAGCATCCTTATAATACGTGCCACCGTCATTTTCGGTAGCAATATAAAACTCTATCATCGTTGTCCATGTCAGTCCTCCGTCGAAGGAGACATCATATCCAAGGTCGCCGGAATATCCTCCCGGATCGTCGTCGCCGCCCATACGGTGAATAACGGCAATGGTGTTGATGTCCTGGTTCAGGGGGATAAGCGATTCCTGGCCACCGCCGTAACCCCAGCCGTAAGCGTTTGCCACGCTTCCCAGGCTTATGATATTAACAATATTCACATCCCTGTCGGAAGGTGGTAGGATTCGTTCGGTCTTGATGTCCGATTTCATAAGCAGCGGAGCTTGCACGGGTTCGATCCCCTGCTCCGGATTATCGATTTTTTTCATGGTCCTCGTATCAATCTTAAACTGATAAGCCTGTTGCGAAACCACTATTCCGCCGAGAATTACAGCGAAAAATAAAAGTAAGATTTTCTTCATAATAATTAGATATTAGTTAAATATTGTATTCTTCCTGACAAATATACTATTATTCAAAGTAATATTTGTTTAAAATAATTGATTTTTATTAAATTAGCCAATATAAATCAAAAATTATTTTTTATGAAAGTTTATATTTTATTGTTTCTGATTGTTTTTTCAGGTGTTTTTTCGTATTCCCAAAACGAGCTTGCACGCGCAAGAACCGATAAAGAATGGGGATACATAAATAAAAGCGGCAGTTGGGTTATAAACCCGCAATTCGAGCATGCCAATGATTTTACCGAGGGCTTGGCAGCCATAAGAAGTAACGGTCAATGGGGTTTTGTGGACCCAAACGGGAGGTTCGTCATAAACCCGCAATTCAATAATGCCGAAAACTTTAGCGGTGGCCTTGCAGCGGTCAAGCTGGGCAAAGAATGGGGTTTTGTTGACGAAAACGGTAAGTTCGTTATTAATCCCCAGTTTGAGGCTGTTAAAGACTTTAAGGAAAATTTGGCTGCCGTGAAAAAATCGGGTAAGTGGGGCTTTGTTGACAAAGAAGGAAAATATGTGATAAACCCCCAATTCGACAAAGCAAACTCTTTTAACGAGGGTGTGGCTTCGGCGTTTAAAGCCAAAAAATGGGGCTATATCAACAAATCAGGGATGTGGATCATCAACCCTCAGTTCGAAAAAGCCGGAGAGTTCAATAATGGCCTGGCCATCGTAAGGCAAGGCGAGTGGGGAATAATCAACAAAAAAGGAATTTATGTCGTAAACCCGCAATTTGCAAACATGAAAGATATTACCGAAGGGCTTGCCGCAATGAAAAAAGGCAAAGAATGGGGGTTCTGCAATAAAGACGGGGTATATATCATTAATCCTCAGTTTGTTAACGTAAAGAGGTTTAAAGAGGGCCTTGCCGCCGCCAGAATCGGAAAGGAATGGGGCTGGATAGACAAAAAAGGCGTATGGGTAATAAACCCTCAGTTTGTCAATGTTTTAGACATGAGAGAAGGCCTCGCCGCGGCCAGAATCGGAAAGGAATGGGGATTTGTTGACAAGAACGGGAAATGGGTAATAAACCCCCAATATGAAAAGGTTCGCAATTTTAGCGATGGCTTGGCCATGGTAAAGAAAAACGGGAAATGGGGCTGGATTGACAAAAACGGATCGTATGTTATAAACCCGCAATTTGCCAATGCCTTTCCGTTTGCGGATTAATATTTTAGCGTTTACTCACATCAAATTGTAAATAACTCTGTTTCAACAACTGGTTGCCGCAATAGTTTTTTAGTACTTTTGACTTTGTTGCAAAAGAATAAATTCTTCGATAGATGCTAAAATATCTGATTTCCATAATTTTGTTTTTAAACGCTTTTCTGCTTAATTCTCAAACTTTTACCGACATACAGGCTGGACTGACAGGAGTTAGCGAAAGCGCGAGCAACTGGATTGACTATGATCAGGACGGTGATTTGGACATATTTGTCTGCGGCGAATTTTACAAACCCGCCCATGGTATTAAAACAAAACTGTACAGGAATATACGCAACGACAGGTTTACCGAAGTATATACACCTATTGCAAATGTGTATCGAGGTGATTTTGATTGGGCCGATTATAATCTCGACGGCATTCCCGATATTTTTATTATCGGCCAAGTTAGCTCGGGGAAAAGTATCGCTTATCTTTATAAAGGAAACAGGACAACGAATTTTATCAGGATTCCTGTCAATATTAAAGGTGTTAAGGACGGGTCCGTGGAATGGGGCGATTTTGACCGCGACGGCGACCAGGACCTACTGATTGTTGGTCAGGAGGGCGGCAACGCGGTCAGCAAAATATACCGTAACGACAGGAATAATAAATTTACCGACATCGGCGCCCAACTTCCGGGTGTGGCCTTTGGTGTCGGCAGGTGGTGTGATTTCGATCTTGACGGCGACCTGGACGTTATTGTAAGCGGTACGGAAAACTCGGGCATGGTAATTACCGCGCTTTTTAGAAATGACAACAATAGGTTTACTAACTTGCCACTGGGCTTCAGCAACCTACGCCTAAGCGATATTGCCTGGGGCGACTACGACAACGACGGCGACCAGGATTTTGCCATGAACGGCGAAACGCAAAACGGCAAATTCGTCACAAAGATTTATAACAACAATTTAAACCTCTCTTTTGTTCCTGCCTTCCCCGACTTTGTGAACGTGCGTTCCGGCTCGGTTGACTGGGGCGACATGGATCATGACGGCGACCTTGATTTGTTGGTAACGGGCGAATTTGCCAACGGTGCGGTCTCAAAGGTTTATCGTAACGAAAGAAACGAAATGTTTACCGATATCAATGCCCAGCTAATTGGTTTGTATATGAGCGACGGCCATTGGGGCGATTATGATAACGACGGCGATCTGGATATCGTAATATCGGGCATGTCAAATGATTATGAGTTTGTCTCAAAGGTCTATCGCAACGACCCAATTCGTACGGATACGATTAAGAAGCGCAAGACCGATATTTGGAACAATACGGTCGTTATTCCCGAAAGGCCGAAACCTATTTACTTTTATGTTTACTCCTCTTGTTATTGCGACCTTGACAAAGACGGGATTAAGGAATACAATGCTTTTATCAGCCTTATAAAACGCCCCAAGGCTCAATACGAGATGGAGAACAAATTCAACGGCGTCATTCACAGGGACTATCCCAACTGGGAAGAATTCGATCAGGGCAATATCATCCAATCGGGTTTTTCGACCTATCAAAAAGCGGTAAACTCGCGCTTTATAGCAATTGACGAATATAAATCAAAGAATTTTAAAGTACACGACGTTAAATGGTAGAATAGTGGTTTCTTCCACATCTACAACGGTAAGGAAATTAATTATACCGAGCCAAAAACGCCAAAACCTAAAAACCTATCTGGAATCGCATTTGGTATATATTGGCAATGCCAAGCTCAAAAATATCCGAATGTATATAATTAAAGGCAACTTTGGTTATGGGGTTTAGATACCAGTTTATGCCCAGGGTAACATTGTTCATTTTGCCGCCTTGCAAATCGCCGTCGTTTAAATTCATGATGGAATATCTGATGGCAACTTCCCATGCGCCAAGACCGCTATCGTCAGCAAAATTCTTTTTGGGTTTTATCTTATCGAAAGCCACTTTCTTTTTGCTGTAGTTTTTATGCTCGCCGGTAACAAACCAGCTTAAGGTTCCATAAAAAGAAAACAAACCGTATTTGTCTTTTTCCAAGACTGAACTCGGGCCAGTGTTCACATCGGCATAAGTATATTCGCCCTGAAAGGAGAGGCTATTGAAAATAGCCACTAATCCGCCGTTGTATTCAATCAGGCTTTTGGATTCATCCATTTCGACATTAAGGTATTTTGGTGCCAGGTGCGACTCCGGGCGAGCCGAATACGAAGCTTTTCTGTTGTCGTGGTTTTCGTATGTAAAGCCAGCATCAAGATGAATAACCTTAAAGTTGTTTTTTTCGTCTATATAGTAAGGTATTCCTACCAGCCTGAAGGCTAAATTATATTCCTTGCCAATATATTTGGCATTGTTTCCCGAAGGATAAAAGTATCCCGTATATAAAGACAAGCTCCTGTCGAAAAACTGATTGTTGACCATGACGCCCAGATTCCTGTCGTTATCAAACTGGTTTGTGAGCGACCGCTCCATCATAGTTATATACTTTGAGCTTGTTATCATCTGGAAGCTGCGCGGCTCCTTGAAGTTTCCGAGCGTAATATTCCCTATATAGGGGATTTTTGTCAACCTAATATAGGCATCCTTGATCACGACCCGGTTTCCGGCAAAATCTACCTGGAACTTATATTTGATGGTCTTGTAAACCGTGCCGGAAGTAAAAAGGCGTGCCCGGCGGAATTCAGCACCGGGATTTGCATCGAAATGATTGTCGAGCGAATCATCCTGTCTCATCATCATAAGGTCGTACTGTATGCGACCCCCTATTTTAACGGAGAAATCCTTCGATTTCCCTGAAAACTTAAGTCCATTGTCCCAATAAGGCTTCAGCTCTGTTTTTTGTGAATATAAATTCAAGACCAGGAATGAGAAAAATGAAAAAGCAATTATGCGTTTCATGCAGGATAAATATGCTTTTGGCTTCACGATATTAAAATATTGTTGATATTAGTAAGATCGGGCGCAAAAATAAGTCAAGCAAAGCTGCAATATTAATTAATTGTTAAAGTTAATGGAATATTAATCATTAATTAACCTTAACTTAACATAGCATGGGTTGTGGTCGGAATTCTCAAAGTTAAGATCTATGTTTTTCGCCATAAGCAACTCTATATTAGGCGATACAACAAAATAATCAATTACCGTGGTCGGGTTTTCCCCTTTGACGAAGGCTTTATAGTTTTGCCTGTTGGTAGGCGCCTTGTTGTCGAAAGCCCAGGTCCAGCCGGCCGGCATGGTGTTTTTGTTCATCTTAACAACCGACTTAAAGCTTTTGTGCCCGTTAAATCCGTTTTCGGGATTAAAACCAGGGGGGTTAGCGTTCCAATCGCCTCCGGCAATAACGTAGTTGCCTTTTTTATACTCTTCCAGCATTTTGTCCTTAATAATCCGGAGCTCCTTGATCCTTAGCAGTCTATCTGTAACATAAGCTGAATTATGCGTGTTTAAGAGCAGCAAATCCTTACCGTTTGCAAGATGGAAGCGCGTAAGTATAAAACATCTGTCGAGCAGAAATAATTTGTCGGGCCATGATGCAATCAAAGGATAAGCATATCTTGTGGCTTCGGCGATCGGGTATTCCGAAAAGGTGAGCATTCCCCCCTTGACATAACCCAGTGGGCTATACCAGGGAACAGGCACAAACTGACAATGGTAATTTTTGGCAAATACCCCATAATCATCTTTCATTAAATCCAATATCTCTTCAACTTCGTTGAAATGATGGCTCCTCCTGGCATTTTTATCAATTTCCTGCAAAACAAAGAAGTCAACGCTGTCCTGCCGGCCAAGAAAAGACTTTATACCGTCAAGGTATTTTCTTCCCATTGTTTTGCTGGGCCTTACCTTATGCCCTTTATCATAAAAGAAATCCATCTCGGCCCCAAGCCCGGCATAACCTATATTCCACGTAAGCAAGCTAAAGGTATCCTTCTCGAGTTTTAACACCTGGCTTTTTCCCGCGCGAACCCCCAAAGGCTCCACATTGTCGGGGCGATAATCGAAAATAGTAATATAGACTATGAAACCTATGAATATCAGAACTAAAATTCCGATTAATTTAAGAAAGTAAAAGAACCATTTTTTCATATACAATTAATTTTTAATGCCTTTGTAATAGGGCAGCAATTTAATAAAATATTTCCGATGTCTTTTTTTTAATATTTTTGATTTTTAAAAAACAATTTTTTATGCCTATATTAGGGAGCATTTTAAAAAGGGCTTATGCCTTGCGCAACATGCCGTTCGAGATAAAGTCCAACTCTATTTCGCACAAAAAGGCCCAAACAAAACAACTGGAAAAACTTGTCAGAAAATCTCAGTTTACCGCATTTGGTGAGCATTACGGTTTCTCGAAACTGCTGGAAAGCGGTAATATTGTCGAGGATTTCAAAAAAACCGTTCCTATCCATGATTATAAATCAATATATAAACGATGGTGGTATAGGGCCCTCAACGGGGAGGCTTATGTGTCGTGGCCGGACAAGGTAAAATATTTTGCCTTGAGCTCTGGAACTTCGGAAGCCTCTAGCAAATACATACCCGTTACCTCTGATATGCTGCGGAGCATAAAAAAGACCAGTATCCGTCAATTGGTATCTGCCGTTAAGTTTGATTTCCCGGAAAGTTTTTATGAAAAAGGAATACTTATGATTGGTGGCTCCACCCACCTGCAGTTTAACGGAACCTATTACGAAGGCGACCTTTCGGGGATAACGGCAGGCAATATCCCTTTTTGGTTCCAGCATTTTTATAAGCCGGGGAGGAAGATATCGAAAGCTACCGACTGGGCTACCAAACTTGATGAGATGGTTAAAAAAGCGCCTAGCTGGGATATCGGTGTCATTGTCGGGGTGCCGGCATGGGTTCAAATTCTTATCGAGAAAATTATTGAGGAACATGGCCTCGGCAACATTCACGACGTCTGGCCTAACCTCAGGGTCTATGTGCATAGTGGCGTTTCCTTTAAACCTTATGTTAAACGTTTCGAGAAGCTTTTTGGCAAACCCGTGATGTTCCAGGAATCTTATCTTGCCTCGGAAGGTTATATCGCCTATCAGAACGATCCCGAATCGAAGGGCATGCAACTGGTAACCGACAACGGCCTCTTCTTTGAGTTTGTGCCATTTAACGATGAAAATTTCGATTTTCAAGGCAACATATCAAAAAATGCCGAGACATTTACCGTCGATACCGTGGATGAAAATGTTGAATATGCGCTCTTGTTATCGTCCAACGCCGGTGCATGGCGATATTTGATAGGCGATACGATAAAATTTATCGACAAGCAAAAATGCGAAATAGTGATTACAGGCAGGACAAAGTTCTTCCTCAGCGTTTGTGGCGAACATCTGTCGCAGGAAAATATGAACAGGGCCATCGAACTGTTGCAGGAAGACCTAAATATTGAGGTCAACGAGTTTACCATACACGCTTTTAAGCATAGCAGCCTTTTTGCCCATAGATGGTATTTGGGCACACGCGAAAAAATCGACCATGAAACTGCTGCCAAGTTAATTGATAACCACCTGAAGAACTTAAACGACGACTACAGGGTAGAGCGAATGGAAGCCATTAAGGATGTTGAGGTCGTGGTAATACCCGAAATTGCTTTTTACGAATATATGAAGGAAAAAGGTAAGGAAGGCAGCGCAAACAAATTCCCGCGAGTGCTTAAAAACGGGCGCGTCGATGAGTGGGAAAACTTTTTAAGGGCTCATAATTATATTTAAATACAAATTATAATCGATATGGTTTATGACAAAACCCTCAATTAACCGAAGAGCAGACAGCAGATAAGCTTATTGCAACCTAAATGCTAACCCATGTAGTGTTGTTGCCGGCCCCATCGACGGTTATATCAAGCACATCGACTGCCGGGGAAAATATCCGTTGCCCGGAAAGCTTGTGGGTCATATTCTTATGGGAAAGGTACTGATGCAGCCCTAAACAAGAATCATGCTTAGATAAATAGCTGCAGCAATGGTTAGTGCGATAATTATCCACGTGATTTTTTTTGGCACCTGATCCCTTTCCGGATCATAATCGAAATCCGTTCTTTCCATTTCCTTTTTTCTTAAGGTAGCTTGTCCAGCCTCTCACCATTTTTAAATGCAACCACAAAGGCATCGCCGATACCATTGTTCGTTCTAAGCTGATTGCGTTTTTGCCGTGCTTCTTCGTATGTAGAAAAGGAGCCTACGGTATAAATATAATATCCGTTATGGGAATTTTGTTTTATCGTGCTAACGGGCAGGTTATACATATTGCCTATTTTTTGCAACGACAATGTTTTTCCGTATTTGGCCAATATCTGAACCCTGTACTCAAAATCGGGTACAGTAGTTTTTTCAGCCACAACTATTTCAGGCTCCTCTGTTTTTGTTGTTCTTTCAACAATTACTTCCGGTTCCTTAACAACCTGAGGGCTAATTATCAACACATCGGGCTTGGCTTCCGGAGGCCGGATGGGCTGTTCTGTATTATAATCGTATTCAACGGTTTCAACATTGCCAGGTTTTGTTTTGGCTGTCTTTTGTTTTTTCTCGGAAGGCTCGTTAGTGCGGCCGTGTTTTTTAGAAAAGGCAAACTTATAGGCCAATCCCACGGCTGTATAATTATAAACATCAAACTTAAAACCGCTCACATGCCCATCAAGCATATCCGAGTTCATTATTCTGTTGGCCGTTTCCAAATTAATGCTCAGGCGGTCGTTAATTCTAAAATCAATGCCCAAGCCTCCGTGCAAAACCCCTTCAAGGGTCCGGCCACCGAAACTTTTTCCTGCTCCCCCACCAACTGTTTGAATGAGCTTGTTGCTTCCCAGCTGATAAACATAGGTGTTGTAATTCAACAAACCAAGGCCAAAAACAATGTAGGTGTTTACAAGCCTGTCGCGCCTATATGGCGAAAATAAATTATTGATGTTTATAGTTGTATTCAGGTTAAACTCCAGATAATCGTTGTTGAAATACTTGCCCCAGGCCCTGCGCGTCCCTGCAAGCTTCCCATAGGCAAATTGCCCCCTAAGCCCAAAAACAGGGCTTATCTGTTTGTTGCCCAGCACGCTAATTCCTGCTCTCCATTCATTTTCGTTACTTATAACAGGCCACCACTGATATTGTTTTACATCGCCAAAAAACAAACTTGTCCCGGTATTTAACTGGGCTTGCCAATAAGGCACAAAACCGCTGTTAGGTGAAAAGCTCTGTGAATAGGAACCGGTAATACAGGTGAATGCCATTATTATGGCAATAAGTGTTTTAACAGATGTTTTTGAGTTTAAATGCATAATCTATTTTTTTAAAAGCCAAGCCTGACGCCCGTTGAACGACAGCCCTAAAATACGCATTAATAAACCGGAATTAAATACGGAATTAATTAATATTCCCCAACCAATTGTTAATATCCTCCAGCTGCAAAGCCGCTATTTCCAATTTGTTTTTCTTGCGGTAAACATTGAGTTTCTGATGAATTGCCGTAGGCTTTGATTCCTTTAATGATGCCAGGCTTTCATAGCCTGCGTTAATGATATGTTGTGCCCATTCGCTGCCTACGCCGATTTTTATCAAGTCATTGGCGTCAAACACTTTCTTTTTCGCCTCGGGCCGCATTTGCGGGAACAATAAAACCTCCTGTATCGACGGTTGGTTGGTCATTATCATCACCAAGCGGTCAATTCCAATGCCCATGCCCGATGTTGGCGGCATCCCGTATTCGATCGCCCGTAAAAAATCCTGATCGATAAACATGGCTTCGTCATCGCCCTTTTCGGCCAAGCGCGCTTGCTCCTCAAACCTTGACCGCTGATCAATGGGGTCGTTAAGCTCGGTATAAGCATTGGCAAGTTCCTTTCCGTTCACCATCAGCTCAAACCTTTCGGTGAGCTCGGGGTTCTCGCGATGACGCTTGCAAAGCGGGGACATCTCGACTGGATAATCGGTTATAAAAGTAGGCTGGATGAAGTTGGGCTCGCATTTTTCGCCGAAAATCTCATCTATCAGTTTTCCTTTTCCCATTGACTCATCGGTTTGGATACCGAGTTTTTGGCAAGTGTCGCGAAGTTCTTTTTCGTTCATCTTTCCAACATCAATACCTGTAAACTCTCCGATGGCGCCAATAATCGACAAACGGCGGAAAGGCGCTTTAAAATCGATAATGTTTCCGCCGACCTGTACTTTTGTTGTCCCGTGCAGGTCTATGGCGATTTTTTCTATCATCTGCTCCGTAGTCTCCATCATCCAGAAATAGTCTTTATATGCAACATACATTTCCATCTGGGTGAACTCAGGATTATGGAACCTGTCCATTCCTTCGTTCCTGAAATCTTTGGCAAACTCATAAACACCTTCAAAACCTCCGACGATAAGCCTTTTTAGATAAAGCTCGTTGGCTACGCGCAAATACAATGGCATGTCGAGGGCGTTGTGATGAGTGATGAAAGGACGCGCGGCGGCACCACCTGGAATTGCCTGTAAGATAGGTGTTTCCACCTCAAGGTATTCTTTTGCGTTTAAAAAATCACGCATGGACCTGATAATCTTGGCACGTTTGACAAATGTATCTTTTACGTTATCGTTTACTATTAAATCAACATAGCGCTGGCGATAACGCTGGTCGGGATCGGAAAAGGCATCGTAGGTTATGCCGTCTTTTTCCTTTACTACCGGTAGCGGCCTGAGGGATTTGGAGAGGATGGTATATTCGGTAACATGTATGGTAAGCTCGCCCATTTTTGTCACAAATGCATATCCTTTAACACCTATAAAATCACCAATATCCAATAAACGCTTAAAGACTATATTATACATTGTTTTATCCTCGCCGGGACAAATTTCGTCGCGTTTGAAATATAATTGCATCCTCCCCGTAGAGTCCATTATTTCAGCAAAGGATGCCGCACCCATTATCCTGCGGCTCATGATTCTTCCGGCCATACTAACCTCCTGGAACAATGAATTATCCGACGGAAAACCATCATGAACCTCTTTTGCCGTGGCATTTACCTTATATTCGGCTTGGGGATAGGGGTTTATGCCCAATTTTTTTAATTCTTCAAGGGCGTTACGCCTTACTATTTCTTGTTCACTGAGGTGCATATCGCAATAATTTTCTGCAAAAATATAAAATCAATCGTATAACATACAAAAAAGACCGTATCACCTGTGGCGAGGCTGTCTCCCATAGAGAAAAACCCATTTCTGTTTTGAAGGAATATTTTTGGGGACCGTTGCTCTGTTAAATTATTATAATTCAACAATAAAAGCAATTCAAAAACCATTATTGAATGGTATTGATTATCAACAAACACTTAAAATAATGAAAATGCTTAAGAACAATATCTTTTTTAAGATAGGTATTATTGCCTTTATTGCACTGCTCTTGCTCATCCCAACGGGAATGATAAAAAACTTGATCAGGGAAAGGGAAGCCACGCAAAGGGAGGCCATAAGGGAGGTGAGCTCGAAATGGGCTGGGGAACAAACGCTTTCTGGGCCTTTTGTGACCATTCCGTATTATAAATACGTAAAACGGTATTCCGAAAAAGACTCTGTCAATAAAATTGTCAAGGTAAGGGATTATTTGCATTTTTTACCTTCGCAACTGAACATAAACGGCGAAATAGTTCCCGAAACCAGGCATAGGGGAATTTACGAAATAGTTGTATATAACTCCGAGCTTAAAATCTCCGGGTCGTTTAACAACATAAACCTCAGCGGATTAGATATCCCCTTAAAGGATATACAATTTGACAGGGCAAGCATATCATTGGGTATAAGTGATTTGCGGGGTGTCGAAAACCAAATAGTCTTGAACTGGAATCAGGACCAAAACTTGTTTAACCCCGGAACTATCAGTCGTGATATTATCGAAAAAGGCATAAACGCGCCCATTTCCGTTTCAGAAAACGACAGCCTCGTTTATGATTTCACTATGAAGCTTGATTTAAAAGGCAGTCAGAAACTTTATTTTATCCCTGTGGGAAAAGTAACTGATATTACGATTAAATCTGATTGGAACAACCCCAGTTTTAACGGGGCTTTCCTGCCCGACACAAGTATTGTTGACAATTCGGGCTTCAGGGCAAACTGGAACATCCTTCACCTCAACAGGAACTTCCCCCAGCAATGGATAGGTATAAACCGAAATATCGGCTCGGCAGCATTCGGGATAAACCTCTTGCTTCCGGTTGATAGTTATCAAAAATCCACCCGTTCGATAAAATATGCTATTCTTTTCATTGCTTTCACTTTTATGGTTTTCTTCTTTGTCGAAGTGTTGAATAAAGTTTTCATACATCCGGTTCAATATATCTTGGTTGGGCTTGCCCTTGTTGTATTCTATACCTTGTTATTGTCGATATCGGAATATCTCATGTTCAACTGGGCATTTGTTGTTTCGGCCATTGCCACCCTGCTATTGATAATAGGATATATTAAAGCTATTTTAAAGTCGAATATGGTAACATTTTTAATCGGCAGTATATTAACAATACTTTATACGTTTATTTTTGTGATTATTCAACTACAGGATTATGCGCTGCTGATCGGAAGCATCGGTATATTTTTGATACTTGCGCTGCTAATGTATTTTTCCAGAAAGATTGACTGGTACAATATAAATATGGATGACGAAAAATCACTGGATAAATCATGAAGATAAAATAAAGACATAAAAAAAGCCTGTTTCCCCGAATCGGGAAACAGGCTTTTTACTCTTAAGAAAATACTATAAAACTATAATCTTTTTATTGACAGTTTGATTATCTTCCAAACGTATATTTATAAAATATACGCCTCTCTTCAATTTGCTAATATCCAGGTTTCCGCCACGGAAGCCGTTTTTTTGCAGAACTACTTGTCCTGACGAAGAAACCACCCTTACATCGGCGGCAGTAAAACCGCTAAGCATCAATTCGTCTTTGGCAGGATTGGGATATACTTTAACGTTTGATGCGTTTATTTCCTCTTTTCCAACATAATCGATATAATAATTAACTTTATATGTTTTTGTTGTTATGAGATCCTCGGCATAAACATCGACTGTTGCGGTACCCGGAACGGCAAATGCCATATTTGTAACTATGGTAGCGTTTTCATCCATGGGAACACTGCCCAGAACAGGTTCTTCAACGGTTCCTTCGGGAAGCTCAACGGTATATTCATAAATATCGGGGTCGAAACCTTCTATTTCAACGCCATCGAGAGTTAATGAAGCAAGTCGGGCTTCGTTTGAGAAAACAGTTCCGTCGAGGCCGTAAGCCGCCTGGTAAACCTGTTTGGTGGCAGGGTCCTGAATGAACACCACGACCATTAAATCATCAAACTCCTCAACATTGGTTGTTGCCAAATCATAAGAAAACGTAAACTGCTCCGGAACACCGCTTGTAAACGATTTGCTGGCCCCGTTTCCGTTGGGGAACATCTTCATCATCACGTGCTCAAACGATGTTTCCCCGTTAGTGCCTACGTTACCTGTTGTGATTTTCTCGATAACCACATTATGAACTTTCATGGATGAGGTGTTCGCAAACGAAAGAATGTTGGTGGTAATATCGATATTGGTTCCCGTCATAGTGAAAGTAGATGCGATATCAAAGGTTGTCGTCATTTGTTGCGCCTGAGCCAAAACAGCATCGGCAGCAGCCGTTGAAGTATTGATGTTGGTTCCCATGCCTATTAGGTCAGGAACGGCATTAATGCCATAATAAGCCCTACGGGTACCACCTTCGGCAGTATAATATGGATCGCCGGCGCCAGGCCAGTTCATCTGGTATTTCAAAAGGACTATTTCGTCGGCATGGGTGTTGCACCAGGGGACGAATTGTGCGTTAAAGCTGGCACAAGGAGCACAAGTGGAACTTGTAAACTCTTCAAACAAAGGCATAACAGGATATGAAACTGATTGATATTCGATAGTTTTAACGAGAGTGTCATTGGTTTGGTCGTTATCATTCGTTCCATTTACACTGTTGATGTACATTTGTAGGTCGTGGCTGCCCATTGGGGATGCCCACGAACCTGTGAAGTTGAGTGTTGCGGTCTCCGAGAAACCAAGGTTTAATCCGCTAAAAGTAGAATCGTGCTCAATTCCACCATAAGAAATCCAGCTTACGTCAATATCATTAACAACTTCGTTGCCCAGGTTAAGAACCGAAGCAACAACAGGTGCCGGATTTGATATAACGCTGGGTATCATTATGGATGACAGTTTAGCGTCGAACACCTTTGGCGCAAAGAAAAGGACGTCGTCGATATTCCATTTGCTCACGTTCGAGAGGTTGCCTTCGATATAAAAACACAATTGGAAATATGAGCCCGTGATCTCGTCACCGGTAAGCAAGATGCTTACTTCCTCGGCAAGAATATCATCGGCAGGGGTTTTTTCCCAAATACTAACCCAATCGCCGCCATTTCTGCTCGCGACACCAATGGTAACACCACTTCCCGATTTAACATAACTATGTTTAAAAACAAAAGCTGCTGTATCGGTAGAGTTCATGTTTACCGAAGGTGTTATCAGCCTGGCCGTTCCGGTATAATTGAAACCCTCGAACACGCATTCGGGCGATATTCCACCGGCATCTGCGGTCGGGTTATTGTTCCATCCGGAAGTCAGGGGCAGTTGGTTCCACCCGTCGGGCGGCATAGTCCCCGCGCTGAAGTCCTCGTTGATAAAAGTTTGTGCGTTAATTAAACCCACAAGCAAAACACCTAATAATAAAAAGGATAATTTTTTCATAGCATGAAGTTTATAAATTTACAATCAAAAGTATTATTGACAAAGTTACTACAGAAAGTATTATTTGGCAATAAGTTTTTTGTTAATTAAACCGTTTTCGTTCCTGATAATCAATTGATAAACGCCTTTGGCATAGGAACTAATGTCGATTTTTATCATTGTTTCAGATGATAACATCAAATTTTCCTTCCTATAAACAATACTTCCATCGGTGCTGACAACAATTAGCTCAACTTGGCTGCTTTCGCTGGAATTTATTTTAATATTATAAATCCCGTTCGACGGGTTGGGATAAACGCTCAAATCGGTCTTATCGGCAAGTTCGTTTATACCTGTACAATCCACAAATTCAAGAGATATTGCATCAGAGCCGACACATCCGTTTTCGTTGGTTACCTCAACTGACAATTCGCGCACACCATACCCAAAGCCTGTTGTGTCAACATTTATTGTTTGGGTCTCCTCACCCGTTGACCACAAATAAGCAGAACCGGTATTTCCGGCATCGAGCGTCCATACGATGTCGGGGCAGAAAGTTGTGTCAGCGCCCAAAGTTACGGCCGGCAGGTTGTAAACCATTAAATAAACCGAATCCATTGCGCTTACGCCTGAGGTGTCGGCTACATTAACAAAATACCATGTATCAACATCCGGCGCGACCGTAACCTCCGCGTCTGTTGAACTAAAACCCTCCGGGACCGAGGTCCATTCATAAGTAAGGCTGTCCTGAACACCATAAACATTTGTCAGTATTGTGGCTTCGCTACCCATGCAAACAGCATCGGAACCAGCTTCGGCCTCAACAAGCATACTGCTTATAAGCAAACTAATATCAACTTCGACTTCATTAGCTAAAGGGTCGTTTGAAGAAAACAATGCTGTTGCCGAATAAAATCCCGCATCCATGTCGTGGGAGTCGAAGATAACATCGATGACCGTAGTATCGCCCGGTTGAATAACCCCAACGGTAGGGTTCATATCCAACCAACCCCGAACATTAATTGTATAATCCTCAACCTCACCATATTGTGTGTTTCCGCAGGCAAACAATTCGCCGGTATAGCGAATTCGCACCCTCATTCTTGTTTCACCTGTTTTTGCTCCTACGGGAGGAACGATTTCGGCAAGATAAGGTCCCGATCCCGGGCTTCCGGTAAATACGATCGGGTCTTCATCGAATTCGCCGTTTTGATCCCAGTCGATCCATGCCCCGCATTGGTCGGCAGCATACGGATTTCCATTGGTAACTGTCATGCTATACGAACCGCCGATTTCAACTGTTGTGCTTTGATCTGTATAATCCCCGTAATAATTACTGAGGCTTTCGTTGCTGATATCACCAAGCTCAACTTTGCTGATATATTCATCGCCACCGCCAATGGCGTCGCAATAAGCCAAAACATCGCTTTTGACCTGCATAAAGGCAGTAATGTCGTAAACAAGTTCCAATTGGCCTGTATTAACAACAGTTATTTGTTTTGTTGAAGAAGTGTCCACAACAAGATGTTCGCTGATTTCCAAAGGACTAACGCTAATATGGGCGTCGCCCCACTGGACACTTGTTCCTGTTGCGCCCGATTCCATGTCTTCGGTATATGTGGCTGTTACCTGATATTCGTAAACGCCATAATCAGGAAGCATATCCGTATAAGTCAGGTCGGTTGTTTGGGCAATAAGCTCACCGTCGCGGTAAATATTAAAACCAAGGAAATTCTCGCCTACCTCATAAGTCCAGGTCAAATCGCAAGCTCCGGTTTCAAAAGTTACCACACCTAATAAATCGGCGGGCCTGTTAAGCGGGTTGGTCTGATAAGGTGAGCAATAAGTCATGGCCGTACCGCTACGGTTGTCGGTCCATACCGGATAAACCCATCCGCCCTGGGCATAAATGCCAAGGTAATCGCCAAAATATCCGCCGGCAAGACCTGGGATGGCCGAAGGCGTGAACGATACATCACTGACTTTAAAGTCTTCCCATGTTGCGCCACCGTCGGTTGAGTTTGCACAAAAGGCTTCTGCCTGATTGCTGCTTACGTTTCTGTCGTCGTAAAACACAACTGATAAGGCACCGTTTGTGGCATCGCAAGTTATCCAGGGAAAATAATGTTGTTTGCCCAAACCTGCTTCGTCCTGATTAACTTTTATAGGGCTTGACCATGTAGTGCCCTGATCTGATGATTTAATAACATAAACATCTATGTCGCTACCGGTGTTTGTTCCCGGGGTTCCAACATTTGCCCATGTAATATAAATGGCACCCCTGTCGGGGCCGTTGCTGTTGTCAACAGCACAAACAGGGAATGAGTTTACGCGCATATTCTTGCTGGTTTCCGTATTTCGGATACCTCTAATATTTTCTATTGCCCTGAAAGCCGGCAGCCATGTGGCACCACCGTCAAGTGATTTTGCCATGCCTATTGCCGTTTCGTCTGTCGGCCATCCATCATAAATTGCCCAAATTGCATAAACTTCGCCATTGGGCCCGGTTCCTATGTTAACACCTTGATTATGGCTTCCTGCATTAACTGCGCCACTAATATTATTGTTTGTTGCCCAGTTGTCGCCATCGTCTGACGAAACGCTTATTGCTATCTCGGTATCGCTTCCGCCCCCGAAATTCGTCCATGCAACATAAAGGTTTCCTTCGTAAGGGCTGCTAGTGCTGTTGTCTATCCACATGTGGTTCTTGTCGGCCAGGCTGCCCGGGTTTGGAGCCACGGTAACCGATGTCCATGAAGATCCCTGGTCGTCGCTATAGGAAATCCCCATGCCGCCGGGATTGTCTATATAGTTAACATACCATCTTCCGTTTAATCCAATTGCAGTAGTCGGGTCGCCGGAATTGCTTCCTCCGGCTCCCTGAACTTCTCCTTCCCATGACTCGGCAGCATTGAAAGAATACAGATCGTTGGCGCCATAAAGACTGCCAACGGGGTTTTGTGTCGAGTTGTTGGAGTTTAAAACAACATCGGAGCTTGCCGGATCGACAAAAACAGAGTTCTCGCTTTGCGTCGAATTTATGTCTGTTACCGGAACATCGGGTGAGTCTTCGGTTAAAACACTATGAGCCTCTATTTTGCTTCCGGTAAAAATTCCTTGACTGACTTTAATTTCGGGATTGAAATCTATATAGCCTTTTTTGGCCATTTCAACCCAGTATTTTGAATTGTCGATACGAGTATCTACTTTATTGCGGATTTCACGCGCTGATTTTTGGCCATTGCTTATGGCCCAATTAACACTGAATCCAACAACGCCCAATACAAGTATTGTTAAAAAAAGTAACGATTTTTTCATGATTTGATAATTAGTTTCCAATTAATTTTAAAAGTTTGCAATATAATAACATTTGTTTACACTTCCGCAGAAGTGGGATTGCTTGTTTATAACGAATTTTGTACTTATCAATACTTCTGACAATCTGTAACTTATATAGGTTGCTTAAATAATGTCGATTTTAATTCCCATGCTTTGGGGCAATGGCTTTAACAAAGGTGTGCCCAGTACTTTATTGGCAATTTATTATGCGAAGCATTTTTATAAGGAGTAATTCCCAGATATGGAAGCCTGCCGTTCATGAACGCGAACACAGGCCAAAAGTGTTAAAAACAGCTGAGGACAAACCAATAAACAGTATTAAGCACAAGGCCCCAAACCAATAAGTAAACCAGCATCGAGGGTATAGTCCGTTTGCGATGACCATAATATTTCCGCAATAATACAGCCCCAATGGGTATTGACAACAAAACCGGGCTTGCTACTATTAAGCCCCACATGCCCCAGTCTCGACGGATGCGCACCATGCGTTTGTTGCGCTTTGTGAACTTTTTCTTGTTTTGCCTTTTAATCTCCCTCTTTTTTTTCCAGTTCCTGTAATAAAGGCGCGTTCTGTTTGAATCAACTTTTACTTCCCTGGGCTTAAAATGCCTAACATAAACCAAAAACAACTCAGTGGCGTAGTAAACCAATAAAAAACTTATGCTTCCGCCTAGAATCAGCGCCAAATAGGAACTCCAGAAATCGAGGCCGATATTAAACGCATAAACGGGCGTAAAGAAAAACTTCAAGCCTGCGAAAAGCATAACATTTAAAAACTTTATCAAGTATGGCATCCGCTTATAAGCTAATCGGCAAAAGTATTTAATTAATTGTAATTGCGGATATGCTTTTTTTAGTAGCTTTATGGAATTCAATAGTCAGTGCGGTTTTATCGTAAAGCCGCTAAGCTGCCACGTACTGATCACCAGGATAATGGTCATTTATCAAGTATTTTACATATATTTGATAATGTGTGTGTTATAAAAACATTAGCAAAGTATTGAGAATTGGCGATAAACTATAAAAAAATTATTAAATACAACTTTTTCAGCCTTTTGTACGTCTGAAATTTATAAGGATGAACTTAACCGAAGAGGAATTAATAAGGCTTTGCAAAAACAATAACGCAAAAGCCCAGAAATTGCTGTTTAATAAATATTACGGCCTTTTGCTGGGGATTTGCGTGCGCTATGGAAAAAGCAAGGCCGAGGCCGAGGACATATTGCAAACTGGGATGCTGAGGATTTTTAAACATATAGGTTCGTATTCGGGAAAGGGTTCTTTTGAGGGCTGGATGAAGCGTATCGTCGTTAACGTGGCTATCGATAATTTCAGAAAAAACAACAAGCATTATTATTATTACGATATCGACGAACTGAACGGGGAGCCTTATCTTGTCTCCGACATACCCGATAATCTTGAAGTCAAGGATATTTTAAAGACCATACATCAATTGCCCCATGGCTACCGTATGGTTTTCAACCTGTTTGCCATAGAGGGTTATTCGCATAAGGAAATTGCCCTTCGCATGGGGATTTCCGAAAACACTTCCAAGACACAATTGCTTAAAGCAAGAAAAAGCCTTAGGAAAAAGCTTATGCGACTTAATAAATTACCACAACATAAGAAAGTTGAAATTTGAGAAATGAAGGATAGTTTAAATTATATAGATAAATTTTACAGGGATAAGCTGGAGGGCTATACGGAAGAGCCGGAAGCAGATGCCTGGGGGAAAATGAAATGGCGGATTTTCTGGCTGCGATATAAATGGGTGTTCGCCTTTGGCGCCGGCTTGTTTTTGCTGACATTTATGTTCATCGCTTTTAATGCAAGCTACGATACGACAGAAAATACCGGACTTGCCGATAACTACCTTGGAAAACCTGAACTCTTGATTGCTTCCGGGGCCGGACCGAACACTTCGGTTAATTCAAAAGAAACTGCATCGCAGGCAACTGCAAACAACAACGAGACCCGTCTTGGCAACGAAATCGTTAAATCAAGCGCCAAAAGCCCCGGAGGGTCAGCGATAAGCGAAATGGCGCAAAAAGCATATTCAGCCGGGCAGGCTCCCATTGAAGAAAGCATAGTTCAAAAAAATGTGGTTTCTGAGGAAAGTTCTTTAATAAACGGACTTAGCAGCAACGACATAAATTATAGGCTTTCCGTTTTGCCCGACAGCCTGTTGATGGGATCAAACCGCAGGACGGATATTTTGCCCCCCGGCCTAAAAAACACTTGGTTTTCGGTAAATTTCTACGCTGGCCCGGCTTATTGCATTTCTTCGCTTAGCGGAAACGATAATGAATATATTAATTTGAGAAACGATAATGAAACCAACAGCCCGGCATTTTCCCTTGGCGGCGATTTGCGCTTTCACTATAAAAACATCCTAATCACAACGGGCTTGGGTTATTCCGTTTACAATCAGAAAAGGCATTATAAAAAAAGTTATCAGGAATATTCGCCCGAAGACAGTTATTATAAATATGACACTACTTGGGTTTGGGTTTACGACCCGCCCGATTTCGGGAAACCTGTAATATCGGGCATCGACAGTACCTGGACAGATGTATATAAAACTATTGTCATCGACAATTCGGGGACCAACCGGCTTGAATATCTTGAAATACCGCTGACGTTGGGATATAGGTTCGATAAAAACCTCTTTTCCGTCGAGGTCAACGCCGGGGGGTCGGTAGGTTTTTTTGTTTATTCCAACTTCAGGGCGCCCTCGTTTTCGGATTATGAAGACATAGGCGATGCCGGACAAATAAACAAGGCCATGTTTAATATTATTGCCAACGCCTCGGTTTATTATCGTTTGAACAACAAAACCTCGATTTTTGTTTCTCCTTATTATAAAGGGAACCTGAACTCTATTTTTCAGGACACATATCCGGTAAATCAAAAATTCAAGACTTTTGGTTTGAATTTTGGTGTTGACTTCAGGTTTTAATATCAATTGTTCTCCATTTTATCGCTGATGAAAAAAATAGTCGCCATAGTGTTTGTGCTGTTTATTGCCGTTCATTTAAACGGACAACAAAGGGCAAACGTATGGTATTTCGGGGATCACGTTGGCATTGATTTCAGTTCCGGGGATCCGGTTGTTATCGAGGATGGTTCTATTTTTGCCAAAGCAGGATGCTCAAGCATCTGCGACAACAATGGGCAACTTTTGTTTTATACAAACGGGAACAAGGTCTGGAACAAAAACCATCAGTTAATGGCTAATGGCGATACCCTTAAGGGCAGCCAGCTTGTAAACCAAAACAGCGTCATCGTGCCAAAACCTTTATGCGATTCGCTCTATTATTTGTTCACCATAAACGATTACGACAGCCTAAGGGGCTTCAATTATTCGATTATTAATATGAACAAAGAAAACGGCCTGGGCAAAATTGTTGAGAAAAACATTGAGGTAACAAAAAACCTCTTGGAGAAGATAGCAGCCATAAAACATTGCAACAATCTGGATTACTGGATAATAACTCATGGCTATAGTAATAACTTCTATGTTTATCAACTAGATGAAAACGGTTTTAACATCGACACAATAAAGAGTAAAACAGGCTCTTCGCCAAAGGCCGATATCGGATATTTAAAAGTTTCGCCGGCAGGCAACAAAATTATAATGCCAATAAATAATGACACCGTTTTGGCTGAAATTTTCAATTTCAATAATAAAACAGGCAAAATTTCAAACCCGATTCAAATTCTTCAGCGCGCCAAAAACACTTATTGCTATGGTATAGAGTTTTCGCCAGACGGCAATTTATTATACATTTCAACGGGTGGTAAAAAGTATGAGATTGTTCAGTATCAAATAAATGACAATTCGTATGAGGAATTAAACAATTCGGCTATCGTAATCGCAAATGGCAATAACTATGCCCTACAAATAGCCCCTGACGGGAAAATTTATGTTGCCAGCGAAAACCGTCCTGCCCTAAACAGAATTAACAAACCATGGCTTCGCGGGGAAGAATGCGCATTTGAGGAAAAAGCCATCGAATTTAATAAGGGTATTTCTTTGATGGGGCTTCCTAACTTTGTGCAAACATGGTTTTATAAAGCCGATTTCAGTTATCAAAACACATGCCTGGCCGATTCAACGAAATTTTCGTTTTACCAATTTGAAAATTTCGATTCGCTATTTTGGGCTATCGACGCACCAAAGTACGCTCCCTCCCTTTCTTTCGACTCACCTACTGTTTATTATGTCTTTAAGGATACAGGAAACTATAATGTTTCTTTAAATGCCTGGCATTGTGGTATTAACGAAAGCGTTGCCAAGCAGGTCCAAATATTTCCTTATCCTATTTTAAATTTACCTGCCGACACCGGTATTTGTAAAAATTGCACTTTGTTGCTCGATGCCGGTGAAGGTTTCGATTCATATCTATGGAACAACGGCGAGCAAAAAAGATTTATAAATGTTTACGGCCAAGGTTGGTATTCTGTTGAGGTAAGCAAAAACCGTTGCTTTTCCCTCGACTCGGTTTTTGTAAGCGAAGTGGAGCCAATTATTGCTCTGCCAAATGCATTTACGCCAAACGGCGACGGGCTGAACGATGATTTTAGAATTGTCAACCCTCAAAAAGTTGTCGATTTCCATATATGGATACACGACCGAAGAGGATTGATTGTTTACGACAGTCGTGATCCTTATCAGGCATGGGACGGTTTTTATGGCGGACAGCCATGCTACGGACAGTCTTATGTTTGGTATGTTGAATATAATTATTATGACGAGCACAATCTCAAGGTCGGGGAAAAACAAAGAGGCTTGGTTAGCATAATTCGATAACAAATAAGGTATTTTGAAATATTTATTTTACATATCGCTGATTATCTGCTTATTAGCAAGAACATCCGATGCTCAGGAATTTCCTGTGGCCACAGATGATTATGCAGATGCCGAACTTGGGCAAACCATAAGCTTAAATGTTACCGCCAACGATTACCACCCTCAGAATATAAAGTTTAAGGTTTTTGTGGCCCCCGGGTCTTTATCGTTTACCGACAGCAGCATTAGTTATAAAATTGATTACGAACTTTATTATAATATTGAAGACAGCTTGTCGTTTACATATACCATTATCGATGAAAACAACAATACCAGTTATGAGTCGATCGCAAAAGTTCATCTTAATATATTGAACAATAATTATTTCGGTTTTCTGGACATCAACAACATAAGGGCGAGGGTTCAGGCTAGTGGAAGTCAGTTTTACAGAGGTCAGGTGGCCGGCGAAGAAAACTCAAAAACCAATATTTATGAGTTTCCGGCAGATAGCGGGAAAATGACGATTTTTAATTCTACTATTTGGTTTGGCGCTCTCGACGAAGATGAAAAACTGCACGTTTCGGCGGAAAGGTTCAGGCAAAACGGTATTGATTATTGGCCTGGCCCCATAAGTTCAAGTCAAGATGAAATGAGTATCGACACGGCAACAGTTGTGAAATGGCAAAAGGTTTGGAAAGTTTCAAGCCAGGAAATAGTTTATCACAAAAATCATTTTAATGATGCCAACTATATTATTCCCGACGATATCTTAAATTGGCCCGCTCAGGGCGATGAGAGCATAAATCAACAAAAATATCTGGCTCCTTTTGTCGATGTTGACAACAATGGGATTTACCAAGCCTCCAAAGGCGATTATCCATTAATCAGGGGAGATGAATGTATATATTTTATCATCAATGATTTACGTGCTCATGGGGAAAGCGGTGGCGACTCGCTGGGAATAGAAATCCACGCAATGGCTTATGCATTTAATTCGCAGCAACCGGCATTTAAAAACGCTATCTTTTATTCGTATAGGGTTTTTAACCGCTCAAACCACGATTATCATGATGTTTTTGTCGGTCTGCATACCGACTTCGACATCGGTTATGCCTGGGACGATTTTGTTGGTTGCGACGTAAAACGAGCTACTTTTTATGCCTACAACGGCGATAGCATCGACGGGACGACCAATAACGAGCCCGAGGCCTATGAAAATGATATTCCCGCACAAGGAGTTACCATTTTAGGCGGCCCCCGCATGAACGCCAACAACATAGATGACGATGACGATAATTGCGACGAAGGGATAAACGGAATTGGTTTTGGCGACGGCATTGTTGATAACGAAAGATTGGGGATGTCGAAATTTTTGTGGTATGGGAATTCTACCGGCGGAGTAAACGGGGATCCGGTTACCGATGTTGATTATTATAATTACCTGAAAGCCGTCTGGAAGGACGGAACGGCAATGGAGTATGGCGGCAACGGGCATTTTAGCAGCGGTGCCTACGGGCCGGCGGCGAATTTCATGTTTCCCGGCTTGAGCGACCCATGCTATTGGGGAACTGAGGGCGAGGAGCCTTATGGCCCTGTTGACTGGACTGAAATCAGTGCCCAAAACACTCCTGGCGACAGAAGGGGACTGGCTTCGATTGGCCCCTTTGATTTAAGGTCGGCGGATTATATGAAAATTGATATTGCCTATGTTTCGTCGTTTGCCCTGGATGGCGAAACAGCAGTTGCGAGCATGCTGAACAAAGTTGACGTGATTAGAGCCGAATACCTTAAAAACTCGGATTATTTTGGCTACCAATGGTTGGGGACCGATGAGGAGGCGATAAGCAGCGAACCTTCGTTAACAATGTTTCCTAATCCTGTTTTGAATATCTTGAACATAAAACTTAACACTTTCAAAAAGCATGCTTTTGAATATTTCGTTTTCGATATCGGCGGAAGGCTCGTATTAAGCGGAAAAGGCGAAGAAGGTATTTCAAAAATCGATGTTTCCGGTCTCGATAGAGGCGTCTATATTTTAAAAATACCCTTGAGCAATAAAAATATCAATCAAAAGTTTATGAAATATTGAACCGGGCAAAAGATAAAATCGCTGATCAGCCTGCTGGTTAATCAATACTTTGATAAGTATGCTAATTTGAACCTGTTGTTATATGAACAACAGGTTTTTTTGCTTTTGATTGTAATTCAACGAAACCACCCAATATTTTAATGTCTTTGGAAGAAATGCTTGTCAAATGACACACTTAAACTTTTTGTCAAAAGCCAGACAACTAATTTTTCTATTGTCCCGTCTGCTATTAAAGTTCATCATTAATCTTAATTAAAACCCGATATTGATTTTGTGCTTTAATTAAATTTTCCTTTTTATTTAAAAAGTTTGTTGCAGCCCCCAGGCAACAAACTTTTATTTTCTGCCGTAATCGGCGGGTATCTCGCCCCATTCGCGGGTGGGCCATTTAAGTATCTTATTGTTGTAAGTGTTTTCCCCCAGCCATTTCAATGCGCCGTGAACGGCCTGTAAAAGGTCTTTGTTTTCATCAGTCCATTCTAGCTTAGTGTTTACGTTCTTCTTTTTTATCCATGCAATTGCTGTTCTCGAGTCAGTATATATGGGATAGTCGAGATTGTGTTTTTTAAGCCATGCCAAACCTAATACTATGGCCAAAAACTCACCTATGTTCACTGTTCCCATCTTATAGGGGCCCCTTTTGAAAAGTGGTGTCCTGGTTTCGGTATAAACTCCCTGGAATTCAAGCGTTCCCGGATTTCCAGCACAAGCGGCATCAACGGAAATGCTCGGTAAAACCGGTTTTTCCTTTGTCTTTAGCTCCAATAGGTTTTTCTTGCCTTTTAATTGGGCAATCTCCCAGAAAGACTTCGAGTAGGCTAGTTGGGCATCATCCAATGAAGCAAAGGATTTATACTGGGCACCATCGAAGCCATGGACTTGTTTTTTACAATCGTCCCAACTAGCATAAATACCCGGCTTTTTGCCTTGCCAGACTACATAATATTTTCGTTTTTTTACCATTTATCTATAAGAGCAAAGCATGCTTCTATGATTATAAGACATCCCCAAAATTAAGATTATCGTGGTTTTATTCAAGTTGAGCGCCAATAATTACTTTTGTTCGCGTTCTTTCCACATTTGGCTAAAGGATTTAGGTGCCAGCACAGGGAATTCGCGTCGGGGTCCCCAGGCTTTTCCGGCAAGTTTTTTCCCCAGGAAGTTTTTTGTGGAGCCACTTGTCATATCAAGTAATTTTCTGGAGCCCAGTACAATACTTGCCCATTTATTGGCTTGTTTTTCGATAAAATCAGGAATGTTGCGGTTCACAGCATCATTTCTGTTTATCAACAATAAATCGTGGAGCGGGATTTTTACCGGGCAAACGCTAGTACAGTTTCCGCAAAGCGAAGATGCATAGCTTAAATGATTATACGATCCGAAATCTTTTAAATATGGTGTGATCACGGCTCCTATAGGCCCGCTATAAGTTGTGTTATAAGCATGGCCTCCTATATTTTTATATACCGGGCATGAGTTTAAGCATGCACCGCACCTGATACAAGACAATGCCTGCCGTTGCTTTTCCTGCGCCAGCAAATTAGATCTTCCGTTATCGAGAAGTATTATGTACATTTCCTCGGGTCCGTCTTTTTCCCCATCGGAAGCCGGCCCGCTGATTATCGAATTATAAGCGGTCATATATTGGCCGGTTCCGTGAGTGGCCAGCATCGGCCAAAACAAATCGATATCCTCCAGGTTGGGAATGATTTTCTCTATGCCTGAAATGGCTATGTGTATTTTAGGGAACGACATCGAAAGCATGGCATTTCCTTCGTTTTCCGTTACGGCGATCGATCCGGTATCCGCGATCAAAAAATTGGCTCCGCTGACGCCCAGGTCAGCGTCGATGAATTTTTTTCGTAGGTAATCACGTGTATAAAGAGTTAGCTCCTCAGGGCTCATATTTGGTTTCAGATCGAATTTCTCGGTATATAATTCGGCTATGTCTTCTTTAGACATGTGCATTGCGGGCGTAACTATATGATATGGTTTTTGTCCGGCCTTTTGAACTATAAACTCGCCCAGATCCGTTTCCTGCGAATCGACGCCTATTTTTTCAAGGGCCTTGTTGAGTTCTATTTCCTCCGTAATCATGCTTTTCGATTTCACCATTTTGCCCAAAGCATGTTTCTTTACAATCTTCTTTATCTCGCTTATAGCCTCGGCAGCATCCCTGGCCCAAATAATCTTACCTCCGTTCTTGATAAAATTATCCTCGAATTCAATTAAATATTTATCAAGGTCGTTTATAATCTTGTATTTCAGATAGCCTGCCCTGTTCCTTGCAAGTTCGAGGTCTTTGTATATAGACTTCCCTTTTGCAACAGCATTGTCGTAGCGCGAAATATTAAATTTGATTTTGGCACGGTGAGTTTTGTCGAAACTTATTTTTTCGGACGCCTTTAAAAACTCTATTTTCTCAGCACTTGCTTTCACCTCTTGTCTTATTTAATTATCTTATTTATTTTCTCTACCCTCCTGATGTGCCGCCCTCCCTCGAATTCAGTGTTTAAGAATGCTTTTGTCATTTCCCATCCCTCTTCAAAGCTTACGAATCTACCTGGTATCGAAATAATATTTGCATCGTTATGCCTACGTATCAACTGTGCCTGCTCAACGTTCCAGCATAAACCTGCCCTTACATTTGCATACTTATTGGCTGTAATCTGGGCTCCGTTTCCGCTTCCGCACATAATAATGCCTCTTTTTATGTCGCCATCGTTTATGGCCTTGGCTGCAGGATGTATCATATCGGGATAATCTACGCTTTCACCGGTAAAACAACCGAAGTCTTTTATTTCATATCCCTCTGCAACCAATAGTTTCTTTATGTATTCCTTCATCTCGAAACCTCCATGATCGGAGGCCATAGCCAAAACTCTGCCACTTTCTTTCATTGTTGATAATTTAAGGAAGCAAAATTAAACAAATATAGCCGACAGCATCAAACATCTTGAAAACTAATAGTTTTAAATTTGAATCAATATCCGATTTATTTCTAATCGGTTATAACACAGATGTTTATTTTTTATCAAACATATAATGTTAATATCACGTTTTTAATGTTAGCAAAAAGTGTACAAATACCGGTTTATCAACAATGATGAAACACCCCTTTTCCGAATTGACCAAATATGGCTTTTTTATAAATACTTATTGTTCCGAAATCAACAGTCAATATTGCATAAAACCTTTTTTTTTATCAACATTCCTTTAATAATAAATATTGTTGATCAAGTTGTAATTAATTGATGTTCACTAAATTATTCGGTAACTAGTTGTTAATAATTTCTTTATAAAATACATTTTATTAATAATCAAAATTTATGGCTATAAACTTATTGCAGCTGTTAACAGGATAATAATAACAATATATTTTTAATTTAAATAATTATTTATTGTTATACATCTTTGTTAATACTATTTTTGAAGTTCGAAATATCAAAATTTGAACTTGTTATAAATGGACTACAAAAATAAGATTCTTAAATTAAAAAAAGAGAAAAACGCCATTATTCTGGCGCATTATTATCAGGTTCCGGAAATTCAGGATATCGCTGATTATATAGGCGACAGTCTTGGCCTGGCACAAAAAGCAGCTGAATCGGATGTAGATTATATTGTTTTTGCCGGCGTTCATTTTATGGCAGAAACGGCAAAAATGCTAAACCCCGGCATTCCCGTCTTATTGCCTGATTTAGAGGCAGGATGTTCGTTGGCAGACTCTTGTCCGTTGGATAAGTTCAGGGAGTTCAAGGAAAAATACCCTGATCATTTGGTTATTTCGTATATAAACACCTCTGCTGCAATAAAAACAGAGACCGATATTGTTTGCACTTCAGGGAATGCTGTTCAAATAGTGGAATCCTTGCCTGAGGAGCAAAAGATAATTTTTGCCCCTGATAAAAATTTAGGTTCTTATATCAACAATATCACTGGTCGTAACATGGTGCTTTGGGACGGAAGCTGTGAAGTGCACGATATACTCTCAACGGAGGCAATTTTCAAAATGAGGGAAGAAAACCCTGCTGCCAAACTTGTTGCGCATCCCGAGTGCAATGCCCCGGTGCTGGAGCTTGCCGATTTTATAGGATCCACTACTGCCATGCTCAAATTTACGCAAAGCGATAGTTCACAGAAGTTCATTGTTGCCACCGAAAGCGGGATATTGCATCAAATGCGGAAAAACTCGCCCAATAAGGAATTTTTGATCGTGCCTTCGGATGAAACATGCTCGTGCAACGATTGCCCGTATATGAAATTGAATACGATGGAAAAACTTTATTCGGCTTTGCTGAATGAAAAACCTTCCATATCTTTAGACGCTGAAATAATTGAACAGGCTGTGAAGCCCATCCAACGGATGTTGGATATTTCAAAAAAATTGAATTTGATATAATTTAATACTATGAACAAAAAAATATTGTTTCCGGTTTTTTTTATCCTCGTATTTGTTCTTGGCGCATGCAACTCGACAATTTATTTTACTCAGGACATGCGGGAAAACCTGAATGATAGCAGGTTGAACGTTAAAGACGTGCAATTTTACAATAGCCGCAAACTTGTATTAAAACGCAATTTAACTTATGATGAGACCAAAATAGCAAGAGGGGAGATAAAATTCGAGAACGGGCAATATGTAGAAGAAATAATAATACCGAAAAACACTCCTGGCGTTGCCGTTGACTATAGTGGCCGTCGTATCGACGTGGCTTTCGAAAAAGGCTTCAACCGCGATTTGAAATTTATATTGAACGATGAGGATTTATATCAAATCACGGCTCTTTCGTGGCAGGACGATTACGGCAAGGTTAAATACGATACCTTGATTTATTATATGGAACCCGGCAGCGACAAGGCCGTGCTAAAAGTGAAAAAAGACAATATTTACAATTTTCAAAAGAAAAAACGTATTGTTAAAGGTAGAATTGTCGGTAATTAAAATATCTTAAGTGAAAATACTGAAATTTGTTAAAATATTACTTTTAGTTGCTTTTGCCATTCAAAGCGTTTTGGTTTTTTCGCAGAAGGAAAGCAAAAAAAAGCCAAATGGATATAATGTGTTCTACTATGAAAACGGTAATATTTCCAGCGAGGGAAGCATGCGCAACGGCAAACCCGACGGGTACTGGAAAAATTATTATGAAAATGCCATATTAAAATCCGAGGGGAACAGAAAAGATTACCTGCTCGACAGCATTTGGAAATTTTATGGTGAAGAAGGAAAATTAAACCTTGAAATAAGCTATAAAAACGGCAAAAAAAATGGTTTCAGGACTACTTATCAGGAAAATGAAATTTTAAAGGATTATTTTGTCGATGACGTAAAACAAAATTTTTCAATGGTCTTGTTTCCCGATGGGAAGATAAAGCTTAAAATCCCATTTATCGACGGATTGGAGCAAGGATTGGCAAGAGAATACGACACCAATGGCAACATCATACAGTTAATAACTTATAAAAAAGGTTATATTGTTGGACGAGAGCGCATTAACAGATACGATGCTGATACTTTGCCCAACGGGAAATGGAAATGGTTTTATGAAGACGAAACAATCCGGAAGGAAGGCAATTTCAAGCATGGCCTTAAAAACGGATATTTCAAGGAATACGACAAAAACGGTGATTTGGTTTCGGCAACAAAATTTGTGAATGGCGAGAAAATTGAGAAAGCCGAAGAGCTTGCAAAACTTGATATAAGAACTGATTATTATCCTTCGGGAAAGGTTAAGATTATTGCCACCTACGACAAAAACGGAATTCCTGAAGGTGTCAGGCGCGAGTATGACGAAAAGGGAAAAGTGGAAAAATCCTATATTTTCCTTCACGGGAAAATTATCGGGGAAGGTATTTTTACCGATGCCGGTTTGCGAGAGGGTTTTTGGAAAGAATATTATCCTGACGGAAAACTAAAGGCCAGCGGTAATTATAAGTCCGACAACAAAGTAGGAAACTGGAAATTCTATTATCCCAACGGGCATTTGGAACAGCTCGGGAAATTTATAGATGGTAAAGCCGACAGCTCATGGGTTTGGTATTACCCTAACGGAAAACTGCTCAGGGAAGAGACTTTTTTGAACGGGCTTTCCGATGGTGTTATGACAGAATATAATATGGACGGCAGCATAATTATCCAGGGCGATTATATAGAAGGCAAGGAAGAAGGTTTTTGGTTTTATGTTTATGGCGATACCAGGGAGGAAGGCGAATATGCCGAAGGGATGCGCAACGGTAAATGGAAATCGTTTTACGCTGACGGAAGTCTAATGTTCGAGGGTAAATTTGTTGACGACCTGCCAAACGGGGAGCATACATGGTATTGGGACAACGGTAAAATAAAGCAACAGGGCAGATATTCAATGGGACGTAAAAACGGCGAGTGGAAAAAATTCGATTATAATGGGGCGTTGTTCATAAGTATATCATATAGAGCGGGTAAAGAGGTTAAATATGATGGTATAGATGTGGATTAAGCATTAATCCCACAAATAACAAAAACCTAATGTTAATCATCTAACAAAAATCATCCTAAAGATAAATTAATTTTTATATTCGCAGTTCAAAAAAACTTAACGCTATGAAAAAAGTATTATTTATTGTTATCGCACTTGCTTTTATCACTGTTTCATGTGAGAATGCAACAAAAAAAACTGAAGAAAACACTAATACCCAACAAGTTGTAGCCGATGAGGCCGTTGATGTAAGCATGGCTGACTTCGATTCGCTTGTTGATGGCCTGGTTGGACGCAAAGTTAACATTTCGGGATTGGTGGATCATGTTTGTTCGCATGGCGGACAGAAAATGTTTATTGTGGATGCAAATTCGGATGCCAGAATTAAAATTACACCAAATGAGGAACTTGCTGCTTTTAATACCGAACTTGTTGGCGAAACCGTAAAAATTACCGGTATCGTAGAGGAAATGCGTGTTGACGAAGACTATCTCAAAGAATGGGAAGCAGAAGTAAACCAAGGTATGACGGGCGAGGGAAACGGTAAAAAGGAAAGTGCCGACCCTAAAGACCACGGAGGTAACGAAAAAGCAAATTCCGAGCTGGAACAAATAGAACGGATGCGCTCAAAAATAGCAGAATCCGACAAAGGTTATCTGTCGTTTTACTCAATATCGGCCAACGAATATTCTATCTTTAAAATAGACTAAACAGTATTTATGACATTTAAGTGGAGAAAATGGAACAGGGTCGTCCATCGCGATTTTGGGTATCTTTTCCTTGGCATGACCCTAATTTATGCTATCTCGGGCATTGCCATAAACCATTTGGGCGATTGGAACCCGAACTATATTATTACTAACGAGGAGTTTCAAATTAATCCTTTGAAGGAAAAGCCCGACAGGGCCCGTGTAAAGGAAATACTTGAGGATATCAATGACGACCTGGATTATAAAAACCATTATTTCCCGAACAGCAGTTATCTAAAGATTTTTGTGAAAGACGGAACAGTATTGGTAAATATGGAAACAGGCGAGGGTTTAATGGAGGTAAACAGCCGCCGCCCGCTTTTTCGCGAAGTAAATTATCTGCATTACAACCCCATTAAATACTGGACTTATTTTTCCGATATTTTTGCCGGCGCCCTGATAATTCTTGCGCTGTCCGGAATATTTATACCTCGCGGAAAACAAGGTATCAGCGGCCGGGGGGCGTGGATGAGCATAATTGGAATACTTGTCCCCGTAATTTATTTATTTATCTATTTTTACTGATTATGAACGAATACATAACAATTGTTGTTTTTATTGTCTGGTATGTGCTGTCACTGGTGGTATCGGAAAATATAGGCAAAAAGAGCAAGATAGGAACCGAATGGTCTTTCTTCATAAGTTTTATGCTTAGCCCCATTGTTGGATATATTGTTTCGAGATTCAGTAAAAAAAGCGTATTATGATAAAATCCTTCATAAGGAAAGTTTTAACTGTTTGCAGGATAGATTTAACAAAAAATTTAAAATACGACAGGCTTACCATAAACATCATGAAAACTATCTTGAAAAAAGATTCCAATTGTATTGATGTTGGTTGCCACAAAGGGGAAATGCTGGATTTAATGCTTAAATTTTCTCCCGATGGGGTGCATCATGGTTTTGAACCGATTCCGGTGCTGTTCGATAAACTAACTGAAAAATACTCTAAAAAGGCCAAAATCCTCCCGTTTGCCCTGAGCGATAAAAAGGGAAGCACCACTTTTAATTATGTTAAAAACGCACCTGCCTACAGTGGTATAAAAAAGCGTCGCTATGATATTAAAAATCCGGAGATAGAACAAATTAAAGTAGAACTGGAAACGCTTGACAATCTTATTGATGACGATTTTAAGGTTGATTTGATCAAGATTGATGTTGAAGGTGCTGAGCTGGGGGTTTTAAAAGGTGCAAAAAAAACTATAATACATAATAAACCATGTATAATTTTCGAGTTCGGATTGGGGGCGAGTGATTATTACGGCACGAAACCGGAGGACATCCATCATTTGCTCGTTGACGAATGCGGCTTGGAGATTTATAAGCTCAAGGCCTGGACGAACAATAAAAAGCCGATGTCACTGGAGCAACTTGTCCGGGCATATAATAAGGAGGGGGAATATTATTTTATTGCTTATAACAAAAAACGTTCGGATTTATAAACGAACGTTTTTTGTTTAATCTAAATTATAAAGCCGCAATTGCAGCCTCGTAATCAGGTTCGTCTACAATTTCGCCAACTTGTTCGGTATATTTAACATAACCATCTTCGTCAATAACAACAACTGCTCTCGATTCAAGTCCTGCCAAAGGACCGTCAACAATCTCAACACCATATGCCCTACCGAATTCCCCATTACGGAAATCAGAGAAATTATGTACGTTTTCCAAACCTTCGGCCCCACAGAAACGTGCCTGTGCAAAAGGAAGGTCTTTCGAAATGCATAGCACCACGGTGTTTTCCAAATTTGATGCTTCTTGGTTAAACCTCCTCACCGATGCCGCACATGTGCCGGTATCTAGGCTGGGGAAAATATTCAAGACGATTTTCTTACCCTTGTAATCTTCCAAGCCACCTACAGATAAGTCGTTTTTAACTAAACTGAACCCGGGAGCTTTGCTTCCCACTTCGGGCAGCTTACCGATAGTGTTTATAGGGTTTCCTTTTAATGTTATTTGTGCCATTTTCTTCTGAAATTTAAAATTTAGGCGGCAAAAATAATCTAATTTAGAACGAATCTTAATAAACAATAGTTAAAAAACAAAAAAATCAGAAGCGATTCCGTCGGCGAACAATTTGGCTTGTTTGCTAAGTTTATAAACGCTTTCCGTTTTGAGCAGTTTATTGTTCAGAATATGCTTTTCGGCTTCTTTCTCAAAAAGTTTCACGAAGCTATCACCGAAAACATTCTTGATATGCAGGGTATCGCAGCCCCAGGAAGTTCTTAATGACGTCATTACATACTCGTTATATTGCTGTTGGATAGTTAGGGTTTCTTTTTCCCTGACAATTTTATCCACGGTATCCGATTCAACATATTGTTTCATATTCGACACGTTCCATTGCCGTGTTTTACCGTTAAAGCTATGCGCCGACGGGCCAAAACCCGAATAATGGCCCCCCAGCCAATAAATGCTGTTATGTTTCGAATAATGACCCTCGCGGGCGAAATTTGAGATTTCATAATGTATGAATGCATGCTTGTCAGATTCTTCCTGAAGGATTTCGAAATGCCTTATGCTTTCTTCCTCAACGATATTTTTTATCTTGTTTTTGTTTATAAGCGCGTTCAGGGCCGTTTTTGGCTCCACCGTCAAAGAATAGGACGAGAGGTGTTTAATGTTGAAATCGAAAAATATTCTGAGGTTTTCCCTCCATTTCTTTTCCGTCAGCCCCGGAATACCGTAAATTAAGTCAACGGTCATATTGTGGAACCCGGCTTTTATGGCGTTTTCAATTGAATCGATTGCGTGTTTTGAATTATGGATCCTGTTTAAATACAACAAATCGTCATCGAAAAAACTCTGGACCCCAATGCTCAGGCGGTTGATGGGAGTATGTTTTTTTAGATCATGGATTTTTTCTGCGTTCAAGTCATCTGGATTTGCTTCGAGGGTGGTTTCTGTTTCATCGCTTAAATCAAAAACATCGCCCAAGTGCTGAATAATTTTGTTCAATTCATCGATGTTCAACAACGAAGGTGTTCCGCCGCCGAAATAAACAGTGTTGATTTTTTCTTTTCCCAGAAAGTTTTTTCGTAAGTTTATCTCATTTAGAAGAGCGTCAACAAACAGTTCGCGGTAGTTATTTGACGCAAAGGAATAAAAATTGCAATAATGGCATTTCTGTTTGCAATAAGGTATGTGGATATAAATACCGGCCAAGCTCAAAAGTATTTATCGATCGACTCGTCAAAAGCAGGTTTTGGGTTGTCGGCATTAAAATCGCTATATCGTTGTTTTAATTTATTTGTCAGTTCAATGCCGCTTAAATAATTAACATAAAAATACACATCGTCTATGGTGTTCAGTACACTTCCGTTTTTATCTTCCAGGTTCAATAAAAACGAATCCCCCTTTTGCGGTTTATCGCTTAAATATTTTCTTTTGAGTTGATTTACGATTTTTGATTTTTCGTTATTCGAAAGCATCCCGGAGGAGGAAACCTTGTTGCTTACGAAAAAGAAATCGTTATAAATAAAATGAAACTGGATTAAAAACCTATAAAACTCGACATCTTCTTTATAGAACAAAACCCTGTGCCCCTTAATTACCTCTGAATTGTCGTGTATATAAACCGGGTTTTCCATGGCATTGATAATCATCTTTTCGCTTAAGTTGAGCAATGGCAAGTCTTTGAACTTTATTTCATCCCTAACCTTCTCTTCTATGGTGTCGCCGCCTTTTTTGGGGTTTAATATCTTTATCAGGTCCTCGCTAGTGTGAATTAAACATTCCCTTATGTAATAAGTTGATTTTACGGTTGTTGGTTTATACTTCTTCGATTTGAGAAATGAGAACATAATTAAGTGTCAGATTTGAATGATGTATAAATAATAAATACCCCCATGCAAATCTAAATAAAAATGACGAAAAATCACCAAAAAAGAGAGCAAAGACTGTTTTTTAAAAGAACTCATCAATTTTGGAATCCAAAGTCGAAGAGGATTGGTGGGCGTTAGTGTTTATAAGGCCTTTTAAGGCCGAGGAGTTGTAAATGTATGAGATGGAAAAATTGACCTCATCTTTCGAGAACAAAAAGTTACCGGTTTTATCGGTAATTTTAATGTTCAGGCCTTTATCGAGATCAAGTGCGATATCCGGAAAATATTTGTTTTGAATCCTTTTCAATATGTCCCTTTTGTCTTCAAGGACAAGAATATATGATGATTTTACTAAGTTGTTCACAAACAGGAAATTCTCTTTGCAAAAATGGAACTGCATCAGAAAATTGAATTTATCGACCGAATGCCTGTAAAAATAAATCTCGTAATTACTTATTTGTTCGAGATTGTCGATAATCTTGACCGGATCCCCGATAGCCTCTATTAATGCTTTTTTATTGATGTCGGACAAAGCAAGATTATTGAACCTGATTAGTTCTTTGGTTTTGAATTCTTGCTTTGCGCCCGGAGAATAAATATCCCCCAAGTCCTTTAAGGTGTGCACAAGGTTTTCCCTGTCAAAATATGAAGCTGCACGAGTTGATTTGTTTTTTTTTGGTCCGAAGAGTCCCATTATTCTAGTTATTAAATATTTAGTTGGTTATTTAATTTTGATAAACTTCACAAATGTAAAAAAAATTCAATAGGAGAAAATGTTTTATGTTTAATTGTCCATTAATAATGAAGGTATGCAATATTGACTAAAGATTAGTACTTTTGCCGCCGATTGTTTATTAAATAACAACACTAAAGGAAATAGAAATTTTTCAAAAAAACATTTTTTGATAATGAGCAATAACACTTTTTTAAAACGCCATAACGGACCGTCGTCCCAAGACGTTGAACGCATGTTAAAGAGCATGGGCCTGAATTCGGTGGATCAACTAATCGATGAGACCGTTCCATCGAAAATTCGATTTCAAAAACCGTTGGATATTGAAGCGGGTATGAGTGAGCGCGAATATTTTGAGCACATCAAAGAGGTTTCGAAAAAGAACAAGGTTTTCAAATCTTTTATCGGGCTTGGTTATTATAACAGCATAACTCCTTCGGTAATAATGCGCAACATATTCGAAAACCCTGGATGGTACACATCTTATACGCCGTATCAGGCCGAGATTTCGCAAGGCCGCCTGGAAGCATTGCTGAATTTTCAAACTATGGTTTCTGATTTAACCGCCCTTCCCCTGGCTAACTCGTCTCTTCTTGACGAGGCTACGGCAGCCGCAGAGGCCATGATAATGTTTTTTCATGCCAGGCCGAGGGCAAAGGTAAAATCAAACGCCAATACATTCCTTGTTTCCGACCGGATGTTTAAACAAACCATCGACGTACTTAAAATAAGGGCTGAGTCAAAAGGGATTAATCTTGTCATCACCGATCGGACCAACTTTAATTTCACTGAAGATGTTTATGGGTGCATGATTCAATATCCCGACCAAAAAGGAGAAATAGACGATCATAGCGATATAGCCAAAAAAGCAAATGAAGCCGGAATTCCTTTAGCTGTTGCCGCCGATTTAATGAGCCTTGTACTTCTTTCGCCTCCAGGCGAATGGGGTGCAAGTGTGGTTTTCGGAAGTTCACAACGGTTTGGTGTCCCATTGGGATTTGGCGGACCGCATGCTGCATATTTTGCTACAACAGAAGATTATAAAAGATATCTGCCCGGTCGTATAATCGGGATCTCCAAGGACAAAAACGGTAATCATGCATTACGGATGGCCTTGCAAACCCGCGAGCAACACATTAAGCGCGAAAAAGCAACCTCGAATATTTGTACAGCCCAGGCATTGCTCGCTATAATGTCCGGTTTTTATGGTCTTTATCATGGAAAAAACGGTTTGAAGCAAATTGCTGTTAAAATTCACTCCCTTGCTGTTGATTTATCGGAAACAATAACAAAAATGGGCTATAAACAGTTGAACAACAACTATTTTGACACTCTCTACATTGAACTTCCAAAAGACGTTTCCATTAAAGATATTGAATCAATCGCTCTTGAACAGCAAATTAATTTTAGATATTTCCAAGACGGGAAACATCTTGGAATCAGCATTGACGAAACCACAACCACCAAGGATGTGGCTATTATTGCAGCAATATTGGCAAAAGCGGTAAAAGTTGATAAATTCCAACTTGAATTTGCCGGAAGTGAGAAAAACCAGAATAAATATATTCCCGCCAAACTTATTAGGAAATCATCATTTATGGATCACGAGATTTTTAATAAATATCATTCGGAGACACAAATGATGCGTTATATGACCAAATTGGAACATAAGGATTTGGCGTTGAACCGGACTATGATCCCACTCGGGTCATGCACAATGAAACTTAATGCCGCGACGGAATTGATGCCCATTTCCTGGTCTGAATTTACTGATATCCATCCTTTTGTTCCCAAGAATCAGGCTGGTGGATATTATCATGTGATAAACGAAATGGAAAGGATCTTATGTGAGATTACCGGCTTTGCAGCAATGTCCTTCCAGCCAAACTCGGGTGCTGCCGGCGAATATACCGGTTTGATGACGATAAAGAAATATCAAGAAAGCATAGGTCAGGGACATCGCGACATTTGTCTGATTCCGGCTTCCGCCCATGGTACCAATCCTGCAAGTTCGGCAATGGCCGGATATAAAGTTGTTGTTGTTAAAACCGATGAAAACGGAAATGTCAATCTTGACGACCTTAAAGAAAAGGCCGAGGCCAACAAGGAGATGCTTGCCGCAATGATGATTACTTATCCCAGTACTCATGGTGTATTCGAAGTGGGCATTAGGGATCTTATTTCCATTATCCATGAAAATGGCGGACAAGTTTATATGGACGGTGCAAATATGAACGCACAGGTCGGTTTAACAAGTCCAGGTTTTATTGGCGCCGATGTTTGTCACTTGAATTTACATAAAACATTTGCTATTCCGCATGGAGGTGGCGGCCCCGGCGTTGGTCCTATTGGTGTTGCAAGCCACTTGAAACCGTTTTTACCGGGTCATGTTTATGCAGAAACCGACGGAAAAAACGCAATGAACGCCATTGCTGCGGCACCTTTTGGCAGCGCATTGGTCTTGCTGATCTCTTATGCATATTTGAAACTTTTAGGAGGCGAAGGCTTAACAGAAGCCACGAAAATGGCAATATTTAACGCCAATTACCTGAAAGAAAAACTAAAAGCACATTATCCTATTTTATATACCGGTGAAAATGGTCATGTAGGTCATGAGATGATTCTGGATTGCAATGAATTCAGCAAGACTGCCGATATTGCTGTTATCGATATTGCCAAGCGATTAATGGATTACGGTTTTCATGCTCCCACCGTTGCATTTCCGGTTCATGGGACGCTGATGGTTGAACCAACCGAAAGCGAGCCCCTGGAAGAGCTTGATCGTTTTGTTGAAGCAATGATTGCGATTCGTAATGAAATTAAACAAATAGAAGAAGGTGATTCCGAAAAGAAAAACAATTTGGTTTATAACGCCCCGCATACGGCAGAGGAACTTATAACTGATAATTGGGCCTATCCATATTCACGTGAAGAGGCTGCTTATCCTTTGGAATGGGTAAAGGACGGTAAATATTTTACCCCCGTTGCAAAAGTTGACGATGCCTATGGCGACAGAAACCTTTGTTCCTGTTTGCCGATAGATGAGTATTTATAAAAATAAAGCCCGCTTGGATTCAATTAATTCAAGCGGGCCTTTTTATTTTATCGGCTTTTATTTCAATCCCAGAACTTCCGGTCCCTGTATGAAATAAATATCAACAGGGATACCCGCATCGTTCACCCTGTCGAGGTCGGCCTGAAGTTGTGGTTTTATCACCCCGTCTTTTTCGATCCATGCCTTGGCTGCCTCGTAATCGCCATCTCCCTGGAGTTTTAAAATTTTCTCAGTTAGTTGAGCCGAAGCCTCTTTCATTTTTCCCATATCAGTGGTATATGTGCCATCATCATTTCTGACAAAAGCTCCTTTTTCGAGAAAATAATTAAACCTTAGCATATTGGCCATACCGTGGGCACTGCTTGCCCCGAAACGGACAGAACGGAAAATACCGGCCATGAAAGTAACATAATTGTCCATCATATTTGTTTCGGTAAACTCGCCCATTTCATTGAGCTTGGTAATCAGGAACAAACCAAGAATATCGGCCTTGCCCTCTTCAATGGAAGAATATTTTTCCTTTAGGGCCTTGCGTGCCGGGCCTTTACCGTTAATAGTGTTTTTTATTCCCATGCCGTGGGCAACCTCGTGGAACATAGTGTTTGAGAAAAATGCGTCGAAAGTAATGTATTGACGTTGGTCGGGGGCTATTAAAATATCTGCAATGGGGACAAGGATTTTATCGAATTTGGCCCTCATGGCATTTTTAAGCTGTAGTTTGCGTGTACCTTTTTGGAGCTGGACCCTCTCGTCATTGGGCAAATTTATAGCGATTGTTTTACCCGCCATATTACAGTCGCCTGCGTAAAATACCACGTCATAGGCATTGAGATCAACATCTAATCCCGGAGTTTCTGATTTATAGGCCTGATCAACAGGTAGTTGTGTTTGAAGTTGGGGAAGGAAGGAAGCATATTTTGAAAGTTTTTCGCTCCAGGCAACATCCTTGACCAAAACATAGGCTTCATGGGCTGCTTTATAACCAAAAAGCCCGTCGGTATAATTTTCGATAGGTCCGATGACAACATCAACAAGGTTGTTTTTCATGCTTAGCCAAGCCATGTCGCTTTCAAAATAATCATCGGTCAACAAGGCATGCGCCCTTAAGGTGAGATAATTTGCAAAGTCTTTGTCGTCAGCCAGTTTGGCTGCTTCCAAAAGCAAAACAGATGCTTTTTCAACGTATTGTTTATAAGCCTCATGATACCATACGGTTTTTAATTTGCCATTTTCGTCTCTTTCAACTTTTGTATAAAGACTTGTTTTATCGGGGTTTACCCAGGCCTCAAATTCTTTTTTTGTCATATCCTTGGGGTAAAATTCCGCACCTTCCGGTTTTGGTCCCACACCTTCGATAAACGGGGCCAGGTTGTTGAGTTCATCCCATGGTCCATAGTTGATATCAGCATAATGGCGTAAATCGGTATTTTGTATCGAAGCCAGGTATTCATCTTTGTTTCCTGCGTTCTCCAACCAGAATATCTCGTTCATAATGTCAGCCGCCTCAAATAATTTTTTTAGCATTTCTTTTTGGTTGTCAGACAAATGGGAAATGTCTGCAGTTAGTTTGAAATCGGCATATTTTTTCATTTGATAAGGAGTTTTTACCTTTTCATTTTTTGTTTCCTTTTGTATGTTCTCACAGGAAGTGAAAATTAAGGAAAACGACAGCAATAATAAAAAACTATATTTCATCATGGTTTATTGATTTTTAAAAGCCTTGCGGACAAGATCTTTTTTGTTTGCTTGCGAAATTAATAATAAGAAGGGAATAAATCCAACAGGCAAAAAAAATTTTCATTATTAGATTCAATAAGCAAAGACAACTTTTGGATTTATATAATAGTAACAGATTCTTTAGGTCTTTTCCCGTTTGTGATTAACTGAAATAATCTTTTTGAACTCTTCATAGCAAGTTTGCTTTGAACCTCTAAACAAGTTTGTATGAAATTGTTCCATTTATTTCAGATATATCTTTCTGATATTTTTAGTCTTGGGAGGACATTTTTGCTGTATAATAAATTGGGATAAAATGAAGTTTTGTTCGATTATGTTTACCATACTCAGCAATTGAAAATATATATGACTCTTCTATTTGTGGAAATGTTTCCAAAAGAAAATGCAAACTTTTAAGGCTTCCTGAACTTCCGCTTTTTACTTCCACAGGAATTATCTTACCTTTTTTTTCCAATAAATAATCTATTTCAGCCGTACTGCTTTTGGTTTCCCTTGCCCAATAATAAAGTTGTTTTTGTTTGTTTGAAAGCATTTCCTGACCAACAAATTGTTCTGCTAAAGCTCCTTTGAAAATGCTGTTGATATTGTGTTTAAGATCAACATATTTATTAAGCATACCGTTTAAATGGGACATTAAACCTATGTCCAAAAAAAGAGATTTAAATTTTTTGCTATTTACACCTGCTTCTAGGGGCAAGCCAGATACAGAGCTTGACTTAACCTTGCTAATCAATCTTGCACGATTAAGGGCATTGAAAGCTTTTTTGATTGTAGGATTACTGAAACCTACTGATAATTTTGAATATTTTATTTGTGTGCCAACAGATTTTGCCGTTGATATTAATACATTGATAAGACAATCAATGTCAACAGTGGGCGAATACTTTGAAAAATCCTGTATGTATGTTGCAATCAGGCTCTCGTGGATATCCCTAACGCCTGATAATTTCCCGTAATCCCTAAAATATTTTACGGCTTCCGGCATTCCGCCGATAAAAAAATAATTAAACAATTCATTGATTATTGTTTGATGAACTATTTGAGAAACCTTTTTGGGTTCGGAGTTGATTATTTCAGCGATTTTGTGTTTTGACAAGGCACGCAAATACTCACTAAAACTCATAGGGTGCAGTTCCATAAACTGTACCCTTCCAACCGGGAAGGAAATGCTATTCAGGGCAAATTCCAATAAAGATCCTGCCGCAACGATATGGATTTCTGGTATTTGTTCGTAAAAATAGCGCAAGGACATAATTGCCTTTGGGCAAGACTGTATTTCATCGAAAAATAGTAAATCAACATTTTCTACAATATCTGTGTTGAGGATTGTTTCGAGTTCCAAACGTATCCTGTTTGCATCTAAATCTTCTTCAAATATATTTTTAAACTGCGGATTTTTCTCAAAATTTATCTGATGAACCTTTCCCTCATAAGAATTCCCGAATTCTAAAATACTATATGTTTTCCCTACCTGTCTTGCACCCCTGATGATTAGAGGTTTGCGGTACGGAGATTGTTTCCATGCCTGTAATTCATTTCTTATATTACGTTCCATCCTTTTAAAATTTTGGACAAATATAATATTTGTGATTTAAAAATACAAGGGTGTTTTTAAATTATTGCTTTAAAAAGGAAAGGGTGTTTTTAAATTGTTGCTTTAAAAAGGAAAGGGTGTTTGCTTCTGCAAACATGGAATCATTGATTAGGAGTTAGGTTTCTTAATCTTATCATCCTTGTCCAAACCGTCCAGAACTTCAATGTTAATGCCGTCGGAAAGCCCGGTTTTTATATATCGTTTCTCGAAAACCTGAGGCTCGGTTTCAACCTCTACAAAAACTGTGTCGTTTTCAAATTGAAGCAGGCTTTCCGATATTGCCAAGACACTGTCGGCTCGTGCCAGAACGATATTCGCGTTAGCACTATAACCTGCTCTGATAAACTGATTGTCAAGAAGTTTCACATCGGCTTTGATCTCGAACTGTACAGCACCGTTAACTTCGGCTCCTTTGGGGGAGATTTTCTCAAGCACCGCATCGAAGCTTACATCTTCCAGCGCACCTATGACCAGTATCAAAGGCATTCCCTCCTTTATTTTCCCGACTTCCGATTCGTCGATATTTCCCTCGAAAACCATTTCGCCCATGTCGGCTATGGTTGCTATAGTTGTCCCTGCATTAAAGTTGTTGGATTCAATAACCTGAAAGCCGATTTCTACGGGAATATCAAGTATCATCCCGTCAATGGTTGACTTAACAAGGGTGTTCGTAATACTTCCTTCTTTTTTGGTTTGGCCATCTTCGATCAGTTCCAGAGTTTCACGTGCTGTTTTAAGTTCTTCCTTGGCATTTTCATAAGCAGTCTCATAAGATTCGAAATCAGCCTTGGCAATTACGCCTTTTTCAAGTAATTCGAGTTGTCTTTCATAATTCCTCCTGGCATCCTTCAAGTTTATTTTAGCAACATCTATCCTCGATTTTGCATTGTTGAGATTGATCATGTTTGGGATAATTTTAATTTTTGCCAACAGATCGCCTTTTTTTACTATATCACCTTCCTCGACATAAAGGTTCTCGATAATTCCCGAAACCACTGGTTTTATCTCTATTTCCTTTCTTGGGTTTACCGAGCCCGTGGCAGTGGTCTTTTTTAT
>JAADIS010000124.1:0-12316 GCA_013151215.1 Chlorobiota bacterium
CGGCATTCATATAACCATCGCCCGTGGCTCCAAAATATGCTTCGTAAGCCCACTCGATACCGGGAGCCTCGAAGTGCTGGATATTGAAGTAGCCACCGAATCCTGTCTCTATCCAGTATTTTACATTGATTTGATATTTACCTGAAGTTTTATCCCCAAGTTTTAAAATAAGGTCTGTTGACCCGTTTACATCAACTGATTTTGTCGGGCTTGAAGCTTGATCGTCAGAAATCAAGGCATCTTCGCTTCCACCAGGCTCATCGCTCCAGGTAGTCCAGAAACCGCTAGTGTCGGTTAATGCAAGATATTCACCAACATTATGCGACTCAAAGTCGTCCTGATACAAATAATCGTAACCTGATTTTACAACAACACCGTCAACACCGGCAAGATCACCGTCGTTGCCAACATATTGCCATGCCAGTTTGAATGGCGCACCGGCATAAGCATCGAGGTTTATCGTAACAAAATTCCATGCCCAGTCTGCGGCAGGATCGATAACGTCAGCGGCATTCCAAAGCTCCGTCCAGGTAACTCCGTCATCGGTTGAAATATGCAACTTCAACGTGGCAGCGGTAATCCAGGGGCCGCTAACGCCGGCATACCAGTCAACTTTTAATGGGGTTTCGCCGGCAGCGTCAATCGATGGCGTAATCAACCATTCGTCTTGGTCTTCACCTACCCACGGAACCATTGCTGAAAACAAGCTTGAAGGATCGATATCACTAAACGGATTTGTTGTCGGGTTTGTCTGTATCCAGTTGTTTCCATTTGGGTTGAAGTCAATAATTGTCCAATCCGTCGGAGGCCATGATGTGTCATCGTCGAATCCTTCGGTCAAAAGCATAGTGCGCGTAGCCATAACATCTTTTTGTGGAGTAACGTTAACCGTGTTTGAAGTTTTCAAGCCCAACTTTTGGGCTTTTGTCATAAGGTTCTGAGCATTAGCGAAACTAAATGTCAGCATAAATGCCAGAACCAATGAAATTAAATGCGTAAATTTTCTCATAATAATAAATATTAATTAGTAATTTTTGTTGCTAGCTAATTTAGAAAAAAGATTAACAACTGAAAGAAAAAGATGAAAATTAATTGTTAAGAAGCTTTTAACTAAAATATCCATCAACTTTTTATCGCCCCCGATGAATTTACCGGCTTGAAAACCCGTAGCAGGTTTTTTGTGTTCGTTGCATACAAACTTAATCTGATATTATTAAAAATATACCTTTGCGGTTTTTAAAACCAAAGTATCTGATGTCGAAAATTAGAGTTGCCATAAATGGTTTCGGACGAATAGGAAGGGTAACATTCCGGTGCATTGAGCTGAAAGGGAATATGGAGGTTGTTGCCATAAACGACATAACCGACTCGGCCAATCTTGCGCATCTGTTAAAATACGACTCCGTTCAAGGTCAGTTTAAAGGCTTAGTGGAGCACAATGGCGAATATTTACTGGTCAACGGGAAGAAAGTATTGGTTTTTCAGGAGGAAGACCCATCAAAACTGCCTTGGAAAAGCTTGGGGATTGATGTTGTCATAGAATCGACAGGGATGTTTCTTAGAAGAGGCCAAGCCATTAAGCATATTGAAGGCTCCGGCGCCCGCAAAGTAATTATCTCAGCCCCTGCCAAAGGCGAAGCCGATGATGTCCAATATATAGTGCTAGGCGTAAACGACCACCTCATAAACAAAAACGACCTCGTAATCTCAAATGCATCCTGCACTACGAACAATGTAGCCCCCTTGATAAAGGTGCTGGATGAGAACTGGGGAATTGAAAAAGGGTTTATGACAACCGTCCACTCATATACTAAGGACCAGAATTTGGTTGACGGCCCGCATAAAGATTGGCGGCGCGGCAGGGCGGCGGCCTACTCAATAGTGCCAACCACGACCGGGGCCGCAAAAGCCTCGTCGAAAATATTCCCGCATCTTGCCAAAAACCTTGGTGGCGCCGGCATCAGGGTGCCAGTGCCCGACGGTAGCTTGACCGACCTAACGTGCACCTTGAAAAAATCGACCAGCAAGGAGGAGATCAACCTGGCTTTTCGAGAAGCATCGGAAAATGAATTAAAAGGCATATTGCAATATACCGAGGACCCGATTGTGTCTTCCGACGTTATCGGCAATACGCACTCGGCGGTTTTTGATGCTAATTTAACGGCTGTTCTCGGGGACAAGCAAAAACTAGTCAAAGTAGTTGCCTGGTACGACAACGAAATGGGATACTCGTCGCGTTTAGTGGAACTGATAGAGAAGTTCGTATAATAGTTTCTGTTTGATCATTTTTTGTCCCAATATTCGAGGCGCATTTCCCCATGCTCGAAGACACCATAGGAAAAATGCCCCAACCAATCGCCCAGGATGATCATCTCACAGCTGTCGCCAATCCCAGCCTGTACGGGAATATGCCTATGCCCGAAGATAAAGTAATTTATTTCGGGATTTTGCTCAAGTTTCTTTTTTGAATAACGAAACAGCATTTCATCGCTGATTTCATATTCGATATCTTTTTTGCCTTCTTTGGCGATATTAGCCAACCTGCTTTTTCTGGAGAGGAACAAGCCCATCCTAGCCCCGATATCAGGGTGCAACCATCTGAACAAAAACTGATTAGGCTTAAATTCAAAGACTTTCTTGAGGAGTTTATAGCCTTTGTCGCCGGGCCCTAGGCCATCGCCGTGAGCCATAAAAAGTTTCTTGCCCGAATACTCGAAAACCCTCGGCCTGCGGTGGATGCTTATATTTAATTCCTCCTTGAGATAATTGAAGGCCCAAACATCGTGGTTTCCCCTAAAAAGGTGCACAGCGATCCCGCTATCCGTAATCTCGGCAAGTTTTCCTAAAATACGGGTATAACCTTTGGGCACGACATATTTATATTCAAACCAAAAATCGAAAACATCACCCATCAAGAAAATCCCGCTCGCATCCTGCTTGACTGTATCCAGCCAATCGACAAGCATTTTTTCCCTTTCCAGGCTGCTTTTTTTATCAGGTATCCCCAAATGAAAATCCGACGCAAAATATAGCTTAGTCCTCCTCAAATCCAATTCCTTTCAGGCAAAAATAGGGAAATTATAATTCAACCAATAGTGACTTGATTATTTGTGTCATTTTAGGAGTAGCAATGGCAGCGGCATCAATTACCTCTTCATGTGTTATTTCCACCAATTTCCCTTCCACGCCTAGGTCGGTAATAACAGAAATAGCCAAAACCGGCAAATCAATGTGGCGGGCAACAATAACCTCCGGCACCGTTGACATCCCAACGGCATCGGCGCCTATCGACCTCACATATTTATATTCGGCAAGCGTTTCATAAGTTGGGCCGGTAACCCCCGCATAAACACCGGTCTGGTATTTTATGCCATGTTTGTCCGCTATTTTTTTTGCTTTGTTCAACAGTTCGGTATTATAAGCATCGCTCATATCAACAAAACGAGGCCCCATCGCGGCAATGTTGGTGCCTATCAATGGGTTTGGCATCAAGTTTATATGATCTGTGATAAACATGATATCACTAACCTTGAAATCAGGGTTTACTCCTCCGCTTGCGTTTGAAACGATTAAAAAGTCGATGCCCAACTTCTTTAAGACCCTGATAGGGAAAGTTACTTCCTGCATTGAATATCCTTCGTAGAAATGAAACCGGCCGCTCATGGCAACTATTTTGACACCATTTAGCTTGCCGAAGATCAATCTCCCGTTATGGCCTTCAACAGTCGATACCGGGAAATCGGGTATGTCGGCATAAGAAATACTCGAGCTTACTTCAATTTCATTCGCCAAATCTCCCAGGCCCGAGCCCAAAATTATTCCAACTTTAGGTTTTATATTAATTTTATTGTTGATGTGCCCTACTGTTGAGCTTAGTCTCTCTAACATATTTAACTATTTGATTATTAAATTCTTCACTGTCTTGCTTATGTAAAACCATTTCCATTGGAATATAAAAAACAGCCAGATTTTTCAGTTCGCTAAGATATGGGGAATTTATTAACCTCATAGCATCTTTCTCGGTGGTGACAATAATTTTTTTTCGTGTAAAAAACGATTCGAATTTCTCCCTTATCCTTATCAAATCCGTCAACTTATAATTATGGTGATCGGGGAAATCGACAGCAATTAGCTCGTAGCATTTAAACCTCAGATATTCTTGCAGCGGGTATGGGTTCGCAATACCTGTAAACAGCAAAATAGTATTAATTTCCCTTGGGAAATTCCCCTTGTTGACGCCCGGCATAGGAATGAAATTCCCGTATTTGATATAAGAAAAGAACAATTTCTGATGAGGCAAGGGCCTGATAAGGGCCTCAACGTTCCTTCGGGTTATGGGCGACAACACTTTATGTGTTTTGGTAACAATTATTATGTCTGCTCTTTTTGTCCCCGACTTGAGGTCGCGCAAGGTCCCCACAGGAAATAAATAGTCATTCTTGTATATTTTGTGGTAATCGGTCAATAAAATGGAAATACCGGGCTTTACATAACGATGCTGAAATGCATCGTCCATGATTATTACATCGTGCCGTACTTTTTCGCCCATCAAGTTCATGATGCCGTTTTTCCGGTTGGCATCAACTGCAACAACAACTTTTTCATGGAATTTCCGATAGTATTGCATAGGTTCGTCACCAATGTCCTTATATTTGGAATATTGATCCGCTTTGATATAAGCTTTTGATTTCCTGCCATATCCCCTACTAAGGATGGCTACTTTGAATTCGTCCTTCAATAAACGGGTGAGTTGCTCCACATGCGGGGTTTTTCCACTTCCTCCCATGGCGATATTGCCTACGCTTATGATCGGGATATCAAAGGATTCGGATTTCAATATGCCATAATCAAATAAAATATGCCGTATTTTTAAAATGCAAGCATAGATAATTGCCAACGGCAAAAAAATTACCCTATATGTTCTCATACTCCAAACCGATACGGCTATTATACATCAATGAAATCCCAGCATCAAAAATAAGAATTATTAGATAACTTCAAAGGAAAATATTTAAATTTGCGATTAATCGCCCAAAAATATCCGGTTCGTGTTTTTTTTATATCTTGAGGTTTCAAAAAATAAATTATTTATTAATGATAATCAGCGAATTAATTAGTTCCTTAGAACAATATGCCCCTTTGGGCTTACAAGAATCCTACGATAATTCAGGTTTGCTCATTGGCAACTATAATGATAAAATAAACCAGGCCTTGGTATGTTTGGACGTAACGCCGGCTGTAATCGACGAGGCGATACGCACGAAAAGCAGTTTAATAGTTGCCCATCATCCAATAATTTTTAAAGGTCTAAAGAAAATCAATGGCAACAGCTTGGTGGAAAGAGTAATCCGAAAAGCCATAAAAAATGATATTTGCATTTATGCCATGCACACCAATTTGGACAATGCCTTAAACGGCGTCAATTCAATATTAGCGTCAAAACTTGGAATCACCAATATGCGGATACTATCGCCATCGGCATCAAAACTAAATAAGCTGGTATGCTTTTGTCCCGATGAGCATGCCGGGGAGGTTCGACAAGCATTGTTCGACTCTGGCGCCGGACATATAGGCAACTACGACAACTGCAGTTATAACTTAAAGGGGGAAGGAAGCTTCAGGGCATTGGAAAACACCAATCCGTTCGTGGGCGAAAAGGGCAAAACACATTTTGAGGGTGAAACAAGAATAGAGACGGTCGTCCCCGATTTTAAGTTACCCTTGGTGGTCAAAGCGATGATTCAGGCTCACCCCTACGAAGAAGTGGCTTATGATGTTTACCCCCTGGAAAACAAATCACTGGCAAGCGGGGCAGGAATGATAGGCGAACTGGAAACCGAAGAGAATATTGAGGATTTCTTGGCTTCCGTTAAAAATATCCTAGGCACAAAATATTTAAAACACAACCGCTTAGTTGCGAAAACCGTGAAAAAAGTGGCTGTTTGCGGCGGAAGCGGAAGTTTTTTGATCGATGCCGCTGCGCGACAAAAAGCAGATGTTTTCATTACCGGCGACATAAAATATCATGATTATTTTGAACATCAAGGCGAGATGACAATAGTTGACGCGGGGCATTACGAAACTGAACAATTCACAAAAGAATTAATTCATACCATTTTAACCAAAAATTTTCCTAATTTTGCAGTCCGAATTTCAGAAACGGCAACAAATCCTGTTTCATTTCTGTAACATACTGATAACGAATTTAATATGACAAATAGAAAAAATGCTGGCATGGAAGAGAAAGAAGTAAATATTGAGAAGAAATTACTTGCCCTTTACGGTTTGCAGCAAATTGACACCCAGGTTGATAAAATTAAAATAATAAGGGGTGAGCTTCCTTTGGAGGTAGAGGATCTAGAAGATGAAATTGCAGGTCTTGAAACCCGTACCGAGAAATTCTCGAAAGAAATCGCCGAATTCGAAAAGGTTATTAGCGACAAGCATGCTTCCATCAAAGAAAGCGAATCATTAATGAGCAAATATAAGGAACAACAGATGAACGTTAGAAATAACCGCGAATATGATTCCTTATCTAAAGAATTGGAGTTTCAGGAATTGGAGATACAACTTTCGGAAAAGAAAATCAAGGAGGCCGAGTTCAGGATAGAGAAGCTTAACGAGGACATTAAAATTGCCAACGAGCAACTGGAAATGCGCAAAGAAGACCTTGATGCCAAGAAGAACGAGTTAACGGAAATAGTTGCCGAAACCGAGAAAGAGGAGCAAGAGCTCCGCGACGAGTCGAAGATGCACGAACAACATATCGAAAAAAGGCTTCTCTCGGCCTACAAACGTATCCGCCAGAACGCAAGGAACGGACTGGCAGTAGTTCATATCGAACGAGATGCCTGTGGGGGATGTTTCAACAAAATCCCACCTCAACACCAACTCGACATACGCATGCACAAAAAAATCATTGTTTGTGAGTATTGTGGCCGCATCCTTATCGACAAACACGACACAGGGGAAGAATAAGATAATTATTTTTAAAGATTAAGAAAGGGATTGGTAGTTTTATCAGTCCCTTTTTTTATTTTTACACCTTCTTAAGCTTGTTTTCATGAAACAGTTTTTATTTATTCTTTTGCTAGCGACATCCTTCGTCATATCGAACGCACAAACCTTAGTGACCGGGAACTGCAGGCAATCGTATAAAAGCATGTTGGAACTCAATTTTGAAAAGGCGGCTTTTTTTATAGAAAAGGAAAAAAACGAGAACCCTGACAATGTTTACATATATTACCTTGAGAGCTATATCGACTTTTTAAAGGTCTTTATCTCAGAGGACGAAACGCTTTTTGACCATAGCGAGAGCAAAAAGGACATCGCAATTGAAAAAATCGGCAGACTGCCCGAAACTTCGCCATATCGCAATTATCTGATAGCAAATATAAATCTGCAATGGGCTTTTGCCCGGATTAAATTCGGTGAGTATTTCGCCGCTTCGATCGAAATAAACCGGGCATACCGATTAATCGAGAAAAACATGGAGTCCTTTCCCGGTTTCTACCCCAACAAGATAAGCCACGCAGTATTAAAAATCATCGTAGGACTTGTTCCCGAAAAATACACTTGGGTCCTTGACCTAATATCGATGCAAGGCAGCGTTGAGGACGGCACGGCCGAACTTTACGAAGTTCTCGGGAAAACCGAAACTGATTCAACTTATTCGTACCTCAATGGCGAATGCTTGTTTTACCTCGGCTTTGTTGAGCTGAACATAAATCCCGACAAGACGAACTCTTTAAGACTATTGGACAGATTGCTTCCGCTGAGCGATAGCAGCCTGCTATTCAACTATATGTGCATCAATATCTTAACTAAATCCGGAAAAAGCGCTCAAGCAGAAGTGCAATTCAGGAAACTTGACGAGCCTTCTTCTTTTTATCCTTTTTATTTTCTCGACTATTTGCGGGCGGATTATTATTTAAAGAAACTGGAGACCGACAGCGCCAAAAAATATTATGTGCGTTTCCTGAAAAACTTTAATGGGAAAAACTATATAAAGGATGCCTGGCGGAAAACAGCATGGGCTTTTTTAATGGAAGGCAAACCTGATGAATACCTGCAACTTATGTCTGCTGTCGGTAATTCCGGATATGCCGACATCGGAATAGATAAAGATGCCCAGCTTGAATACGACAAAGGCAATGTCCCCAACCCTTCGCTCATAAAAGCAAGGCTGTTGTTCGACGGTTTTTTCTATGTTTTAGCCGATTCCGTCCTCAACGCCGTTAACAGCGACCAGCTTGACTTCGAGCAATTAATGGAAAAAGACTATCGCCATGGCAGGATAAAACATGAGTCGATGGATTACGAAAATGCCAAGAAATATTATAAAAGAGTCATAGCGGGCACCGATCTTACTACCGAATATTTCCCGGCCAACTCAGCCCTTAAGCTTGCAGAGATTTACGAGCTACAGGACAGCTTGACCTTATCGCACCTATATTATAAGAAATGCCTGGAAATGAACTTCGACCAGTTTGAGAACAGCATTAAATCGAAAGCAAGGGAAGGGGTCAGAAGAGTTGACAGAAAAGAGCAAAACAAATAAATCAATTTACATTATAGCCTTGTTTTAAGCGTTAAGGCAAATTGCTGGGCAGTAAACACTTTTTGAACAGCATTTGGCTGGATGGTCTCGCTTGAATACATATAGTAATCTTCATTGCTCCATGACCTGACATAAGCAAAGTCTATGCTTGCCTTGCCGAAATTAAGCCCTATACCGCCCGATGCCGCCTGGCGTTTCCCATCGTTGAGGTTTTTTGAATAAGGGCTCGTGCTCAATCTATATCCCGCCCTAAAACTTATTTGCCCATATCTCCATTCCGTTCCAACCCTCAGGTTGTGAGTCGATTGGTACGAATTCCTGATGGAAGTGTTCACATCGTTGAAACCATAGTCGCGGGCACTGAATCTAGCATCGGCAAAATCAACATATTCATATTCCCCGCTTATCGAGCCAAATTTGTTGATCAGTATAGCCGCATCGCCAATAAATCGCATGGGCGAAGAAAAGCGATATTGATAATTACCTGTTATGGAGGACTTCGATGTTGCCGGGGTCCATTCCAAATCGGCATAATACGTTGTGTACCAGCTATCGCGCATATTCCAATAATAAGTAGGCGTATGGAAAGCAGCGCCCAGGCGCAACCAAGGTGCAGCCTGATAAATAATCCCAAGCTTCAAGTTTATTCCCCATCCCGTTGTATTTAAATTTTCCCTTACACTCCATGAGTTAAAATAAGGAATCGTGTCAGCCACATCCGATTCCGCATATAAAGTTTCCCTCATATATCTTATATACGGCATTCCAACCGTGGCCCCGATAAACAATTTATCGGAATAGTTTCCCGAAAACGACATCAACCACTCATTGGTTGAACCTTTGGTCCTGATTGTTTGTTCCTGCAAAGTGCCTGCAAACGGGACCGGGGTATAATAGTAATCGGTAAAACCCGGGACTGTATCGATGAGATAAATATCCCAGGCAGGTGCGAGATCGAACGCATAATCGCCTTGTAGGTCGCCAACATACTGGTATCCAACACCATCAGCCTGTTGCTGATATATATCCAAACGCGAGTTCTCAAGATTTTCACCCCTCATATACTGGTTCGAGTTATAATTATTCAGTCTGTTCATACCCATGCCGAACTGAAAATATTTCCATCCCGAGCTTGACAATTTCGTTGTTTGAACATATCCTAAATTGCCCAGGTTGAAGATCGACCTTGAATCTTCCGCATAAGTTCCGTTATAAGTGGACGCTGTCCTAAAGGACGACACCTCAGGTGTTATAGACATTACTGACGACCTGAAGATACCCATTCCGGCAGGATTGGTGCTCGCAACCGAGAAATCGGAGCCCAAAGCCCCAAATGCGCCTCCCATCGCCATATAGCGGGCAGTTCCCTCATAAAACTGTTGTGAATATCTTAGGGCATCGTCAACGGTTTGCGAAAAACCTGATAAGGCGGTTGCCAACAAACTCAATATTATAATCGACTTTTTCATCTTTTTTAAATTAGAATTTTAAACTTTGATCTTAGATTTGAATACGGGTTAAATCCAAAACAATCTATCGGCGTCCGCCTCCGCGCGACCCGCCTCTTGAGGAAGAGCCTCTTGATCCACCTCCCGAGCTACCCGACGACCTTGAAGGAGAACTATAACTCCTGGACGACGAACCTGAGCTTCTTGAGGGTGAGCTATAAGACCTTGAAGGCTTGCTATATGACCTTGAAGAAGAACCCCTGCTCCTAGTTGTAGTACTCCTGCTCCTAGTTGTAGTACTCCTGCTCCTACTGTTGGAGCTAGGTTTAACAGAACTATTGCTTCTGCTACGACTGTTGCTGCCCCTATTATAATTTGTTCTCGGCTGATTCAAAGGTTTACGTGTATTATTTCTAACAGCCTTATTCGATGGCTGCCTTTTAGCTTGACTATTCCTCTTGGGAGCGACATATTCTTTTCCCGAGCGAGGCTGTTGTGCCGGCAAGGTCCTATATGATTTAGGCTTCTCGTACCTTGGCTTCGCTTTCAGATCGGATTTTGACGACTGTACAGGTTTACGATACCTGGTGTCGGCAGTCGTTTTTGAACCAACATCTTTTTTAATCGTAGGCTTTCCGTTGGCAGGATTGGCCCTTGCCCTGACATCCGGTTTATTATCGGATGCTACAGGTTTAACCCTGATGGACTCGGCAGGCCTTGTTTTTGTATTACCTTGGTTTCCGCCGCCTATTGAACCGCCGCCGGATCCCATGCCGACATCGCCGCCCCTGCTAAAATTGCCGCCGCCGGCAACAACCGTCTTATCCCTGAAGGAAGGATTTGTGATCCCGCTGCTACCTCTTTCACCAGTCCCGGGGACATTTGATCCACCGCCACGTCCATTGCGCGGACGATAAGTGCTTCCGTAACCGTAACCATAATCAGGATAGTAACCCCCGCCATATCCGGGATAGCCATAATACCCATCCCAATATCCGTTCCAATATCCGTTATTATACCCGGACCAATAACTACCGCCATAATACGGATAACCCCAGCCGTAATAGGGATAACCCCAACCGTAAGACGGGTAGCCGTAGCTTGGCCAACCGTAACCATATCCCATCGACCAGCCCCAGCCGTATCCAGCACCGATTCCAGTGCTGAACGACCAGTTGGAATTCGAGCTGCCGCATCCGTATGCGCTGCCATCGGTATAATAATCATCGTAATAGCCCAAACTGCTTCCTTCGTTATTAAATCTTTTAATCCTGGACTCATAATCCGAATCATAATAAATATCATCGGATGAACTGCCCTCATCGGAATATTGCTGGCTGCCGCTAGACCCCGACCCAACGGGAACCTGCGACTCCCCTGATTCGTTTCCCTTGTAATAAGATTGGTAATCGCCTGTGCTTGAGGATGATTTATAAACATCTTCGCTAAGTGTATTAGCAGGTTTCCTGCCCACATCCTCTTTCGACGAATAGTAAACATCATCGTAAGGCAGTGATGATGTTGTTGAACAAGAACTAATGACAAATAAGGTTATAAGGCTGATGGCGGATAAAATAATGTATCTTAAATCTTTCATGGCTATATGGTATTGCGAGTTCATAAACATTGTGTAATTTTGCGCTTTAACAACCGAGAAGTTGCAAAGACTATACCAAACTTAAAAAATGGCAAAAGTTTTAACATCAAGAGAAGAAAATTATTCACAATGGTATAACGACCTTGTGATAAAAGCCGATCTGGCCGAGAACTCGGCAGTAAGAGGCTCAATGGTTATAAAACCCTATGGTTATGCCATTTGGGAGAGAATGCAGTCGGTGCTCGACAAGATGTTCAAGGATACCGGACATCAAAACGCATATTTCCCCCTCTTTATCCCAAAATCATTTTTCAGCAAGGAAGCAAGCCATGTAAAAGGATTTGCCAAAGAGTGCGCCGTAGTAACCCATTACCGCCTTAAAACTGACAAAGACGGAAAAATTGTTGTGGACGAGGACGCCAAGCTTGAAGAAGAGCTGATTGTAAGGCCAACCTCGGAAACAATCATCTGGGACACCTACCGCAAGTGGATTCAAAGTTATAGGGATTTGCCACTACTGATTAACCAATGGGCAAACGTAGTAAGATGGGAGATGCGCACAAGATTATTTTTGCGCACTGCCGAATTCCTCTGGCAAGAAGGCCATACTGCGCACGCAACCAAAGAGGAAGCTGTTGCCGAGGCCGAAACAATGTTGGGCGTATATGCCGATTTTGCAGAGAACTTCCTGGCTTTACCTGTTCTTCAAGG
>JAADIS010000124.1:12423-59663 GCA_013151215.1 Chlorobiota bacterium
CAAAACTTCGCCAAGGCTTTCGATGTAACTTTCGTTACAAAAGAAAACAAACAAGAACTTGTATGGGCTACCTCATGGGGTGTTTCAACAAGGCTTATGGGTGCTTTGGTAATGGCCCATTCCGATGACAACGGCCTTGTACTGCCTCCAAAACTTGCTCCTATTCAAGTAGTTATAGTTCCTATTTTCCGCAAGGAAGAAGAACTCGCTGCCATTAGCGAAAAGGTGGGGACACTCATCGAGAAACTTAAAGGCAAAGGTATCTCGGTCAAGTTCGACGACAGGGACACTCATAAACCTGGTTTCAAATTTGCAGAATGGGAGCTCAAAGGCGTCCCCGTCCGCCTGGCAATAGGCCCGAGGGACCTTGCAAACGGAACTGTCGAAGTTGCCCGTCGCGACACTATGGAGAAAGATATCCTTCAAATGGAAGGTATCGATGACAAAATTGAGAACCTCCTTGTGCAAATTCAGAAAAATATTTTCCAAAAAGCATTTGATTTCCGTGCAAACAATACTTTCAATGTTGACACCTGGGAAGAATTCAAAGCACAGATCGAAAAAGGCGGATTTATTTATGCCCATTGGGACGGCACTGCCGAAACCGAACAAAAGATAAAGGAAGAAACCAAAGCCACTATCCGATCCATACCTATCGATGGTAAAATGGAGGAGGGCAAATGTATCTATACGGGAAACCCTTCTAAGCAAAGAGTGGTTTTCGCCAGGGCATATTAATTTAACTATCAATGCGTTATAGGTTTTGTAAATTTATATAAGCCTATAATTAATTTCTTCAAATCATGACACATATTCTATATGGCACGACCTCAGGGAGGTTGTATGCCTATAGAAAAACAAAACCTTCTTAATGATCGTATGCTGAAACAAAAAAAACCGCTTCATCAAGATGAAACGGTCTTTTTATATCGCAAAATTTATTTTTAATAAGCGAAGAGTGGTAAATCGCTCATCATGTCATTTACTCTTTTTCTTACGGAATCAACAACCCCAGCATCTTCAATATTACTTATTACTTCATCAATAAGCTCTACTATGGGCTCCATCTGGTTTTCTTTTAAACCGCGAGTTGTAATGGCCGGAGTACCCACTCTTAAACCACTAGTCTGGAATGGTGAACGGCTATCGAAAGGCACCATGTTTTTATTGATGGTTATATCTGCTTTAACAAGTGCGTTTTCCACTATTTTTCCCGTGATATCAGGGAATTTACTTCTTAGGTCTATCAACATCAGATGGTTATCGGTTCCGTTGGAAATAACTTTATAACCCTTATCGGTAAAAGCTTTCGACATGACCTCTGCATTTTTCTTCACTTGAAGGATATACTCAAAATATTCATCGGTCAGGGCTTCGCCAAAGGCAACCGCTTTTGCGGCAATAACATGCTCCAGGGGACCGCCTTGTATTCCTGGGAAAACAGCTGAATTAAGTACTGTTGACATCATTTTAGTTACCCCTTTAGGCGTTTTCAAGCCCCAAGGGTTTTCAAAATCCTCACCCATTAAAATAAGCCCCCCTCGGGGTCCGCGAAGAGTTTTATGGGTTGTAGTTGTTACAATATGACAATACTCAATGGGATCGTTAAGAATACCTTTTGCTATCAAGCCTGAGGGATGTGAGATATCGGCCATTAGTATGGCTCCAACCTGATCGGCAATATCGCGCATGCGCTCATAATCCCAGTCGCGCGAATATGCCGATGCGCCTGCGATTATCATCTTTGGCTTATCTTTTAGGGCTAGGACTTCCATCTCATCATAGTCAACTGTCCCTGTTTCCTCTTTTACCTTATATGCAATTGGATTATAAAGGATTCCCGAAGAATTAACGAAAGAGCCATGTGAAAGATGGCCGCCATGCGAAAGGTCGAGCCCCATGAAAGTATCACCAGGTTTGAGGCAGGCCAGAAAAACGGCCATATTGGCCTGCGCTCCTGAGTGAGGCTGAACATTTGCATATTCCGCATCAAACAATTCACAAGCACGATCTATTGCCAGCTGCTCACTCTGGTCAACGATTTCGCAACCGCCATAATATCTTTTGCCCGGATAACCCTCGGCATATTTATTTGTCATTACCGATCCCATTGCGTCCAAAACCTGCTGGCTAACAAAGTTCTCCGATGCAATCAACTCGATGCCATGCATTTGGCGTTCTTTCTCCTGACTTATCAGGTCGAATATTTTATTGTCTCTTTCCATTTTGCAAGAGTATTTTATTAGTTTTAAATCGCTTGCAAAGGTAGAAAAAAATCTATCTGTCGCCGGATAGGATTTTACCCTGAATTGGCAATAAAGAATCCTTAACCAGTGTTCGTCCCAGAAGCTCGGGCTTCAAAAAATGGGATATCGAGTTATGAATTATGAATTACGAATTATGAATTATGAGTTATGAGTTATGAATTATGAGTTATGAATTATGAAGTTTATGGGGAACATGAAACACAATGTTTAATATTCAAAAAAGGAATGCCGAATGTCTTGATTGCCACGAATGCACGAATGGCCTTAGTTGCCACGAATGCACGAATGGTCCTGTTTGCAAGGTATGCACGAATGGCCTTAGTTGCCACGAATGCACGAATGGTTCTGTTTGCAAGGTATGCACGAATGGCCTTAGTTGCCACGAATGCACGAATGGTTCTGTTTGCAAGGTATGCACGAATGGTTCCTATCTGTTTTTGACAAACTTCCCCGTTTGCAATAATTTCCCTTTTTCGTAGAGCGAGATTGAATATATGCCGCTTTTGGAGGTGAGTATTGAAACAATTTTCGTCATAACAAATTTCTGTTATTGTCTAATCTCATTGTTAGTCCCGAATTTATAGTTTTATCATTGTGATGCCATATTTTTGTACCTGTTACAACTAATCCTTCATCATATGTTTCATTTACATCCTTTAGTACAGTTAAATCGTTAAAAACTTTTGGCCACAACGTATCCTGTTCAAAGGACAAGAACGGGCCTGAGGTTAAACAAATAATCAAAATATTCCTGAATAATTTCATAATGCGGTTTTATAAATGCCCCCCTGTTTATTACAGGAAACCATGATTGTTGTTCCTAATTAGTCAGGGCGCATCAAAGGTAGGGAATATTTCTTGGAAATTAAGCAGTGAATTGATTTTTATCTGACCGGAAAGAATCTTTTTGTTAATACTATTGTTAATCCGACCCCATAGGCCGAAGCTTTCCACATATCAGGTTTGCGCTACAGCAAACTACAAATACAAGAAGGCTTCCAATAATTAATTATTTTTGCCCCATGATTAAATTTGATAAAACCACTCTCGCCAACGGGCTTAAGGTTATTGTGCACCAGGACAAGAGCACTCCCATTGTAGCGATGAACATAATATATAAGGTGGGCTCGCGGGACGAAACCCCCGAAAAAACAGGTTTCGCCCACCTTTTCGAGCACCTCATGTTCGGGGGTTCGGTAAACATACCGAAATATGACACTCCTCTGCAGAACGCGGGCGGGGAGAACAATGCGTTCACAAACAACGATTTCACCGATTATTATCTCACATTGCCAAAAAGCAATCTTGAAACCGCTTTCTGGCTCGAGTCCGACAGGATGCTTTCGCTGGCATTTTCCGAGAAAAGCCTGAAAGTACAACGGCAGGTGGTCGTTGAGGAGTTCAAACAAAACTATCTTAACCAGCCTTATGGCGATGTCTATCTGTTGCTAAAGCCTCTGGCTTTCAAAAAACATCCTTATCGCTGGAATACTATCGGCAAGGAAATATCTCATATCGAAAATGCCACTATGGAAGAGGTGAAGGATTTCTATTCGAGATATTATAATCCGGATAACGCTATACTCAGCATAGCAGGCAATGTTGATGCCGACGATATCTATAAGTTGAGCGAAAAATGGTTCGGCGGGATCAAATCGGGGGGAAATCATAAAAACATTTACGACAAAGAGCCTGTGCAACTCGAAGACAGGGAATTGACCGTAGAACGAAGAGTTCCTCAAAACGCTGTCTATTTCGCCTGGCTTATGGACGAGAGGAACTCACCCGGTTTTTATATCACCGACCTGATTTCCGATATCTTGTCCAACGGCAATTCATCGCGCCTGTTCGATAGGTTGGTGAAAGAACGGAAAATGTTTTCCGAGCTAAACGCTTTTGTTTCAGGCGATATCGACAATGGTCTTTTTATTATCAGCGGAAAACTGATCAACGGCTTTACCGCTGACGAGGCCGAGGCTGCCATCGACGAACAGCTTGATGAATTGAAGACCAAGCTTGTAAATGACGAGGAACTTGAGAAAGTAAAGAACAAGATAGAGGCAAACCTGGTTTTTTCCAGTCTGTCAGTCCTAAACAAGGCAATGAACCTGGCATATTACGAACTTCTTGAAGACGCTTTGCTCTTAAACAAGGAAAAAGAAAACTATGCCGCCGTCTCAAAATCCGATATTAGGGAAAAAGCAAAGGCGCTGTTCGCCCAAGGCAAAAAAAACAAATTGGTTTATCTTGCTAAAAACTAAAAAAAATGCAACATAATATATTTCCCGACAGGCAGTTAGTGCCGCAAAACAATCGCATTGAAGAACTCTCGCTGCAAAACCCCCAACACCAAAGGCTTGACAATAAACTCGACCTTTATTTAATTGAAGCTGGTGACGAGGATGTTGTGAGAGTTGATTTGGTAATAAATGCCGGATCCGTGCATCAACCGAAAAAACTCTGCGCTTCATTCACCAACGCTTTGGTCAAGGAAGGGACTAAAAACCTTAGTTCGGATCAAATTGCCCGCCTACTTGATTTCTATGGTGCTTATCTGAACACATCCATCAGCAAGGACAAAGCTGTAATAAGCTTGTTTTCCCTGACCAAGCATCTTGAGAAACTGCTTCCTTTGTTCAAGGAAATCATCACCCAACCCGTTTACCCGCTGCATGAGTTCGAAGTTCATCGTGACAGGAGCAGGCAGGAATTTTTAATAAACTCGGAAAAAGCAAGGCATATTGCCAATCGCGAATTCAACAAACTTATTTTTGGAGGGAATAGCGCATATGGCCAATATTTAAAAATTAACGATTACGAGCTCCTTCACAAAGAGGATTTAACGCTTTTTCACTCAAGTTATTATACGCCGCAAAATTCATATCTTATTGTTAGCGGAAAACCTGATGGCAACAGTAAAAAACTAATTGTTGATTTATTTGGCAATTCATGGCCGCGAACAAGCTCCTTTACCAAAGCACCCACCAATATAACGTCTGACCCCTTCAAAGGGGAAGTGCTGATAAAAAAAGACGATTTTATGCAATCGGCCCTGAGAATAGGCAAAAGAGTTATTGGCAAGCTTGACCCGGACTACCCCAAACTTTTATTTACCAACACCGTCCTGGGCGGTTACTTCGGCTCACGGCTGATGACGAACCTCAGGGAGGACAAAGGAATGACTTATGGAATTCATTCGTATATGTCGAATTTTAAACATGCCTCTTATTTTAGCATAGCCGCAGAAGTAAAGACCGAGCAAACATCGGCAGCCATTGCCGAGATAAAAAAGGAAATAAACATCTTGCAAAACGACAAAATAAGCAAGGACGAACTAATATTGGTAAAAAACTATATTTACGGTAATTTTTTAAAGAATTTCGACGGGCCCTTCGCTCTGGCTGAAATGTTCCGCTCGGCAAGGGACATTGAAAAAAACTTTGATTTTTTTAATCGAAACCTGACCGAGATCATGACCTTGACCGCTGACGACCTTCTGACAACGGCTCAAAAGCATCTCGACATAAACGATATGTGTAGTTTAGTAGTTGGTAATGAGCCAAATGACAAAACCCCCAAACGTGAGTAAGGAAAATAAGCACATATTGATGCTGGCAGGTTTTTTCGGCTTGTATTTTCTGTTAAACAGATTGTTCTTTGCCGATATATATTATTTCATAAACGATATTGTCAATCTTTATTTCATCAGTTTCCTCTTGGCTTATATCATTGTCGGGATACCCCTCTTGGGCTTTGTTTACACCAGCAACAACAAAAGCATCTTAAAGCCGCTGGGATTGGAAGGGAATGCTTTAAAAGCCGTTTTATATTCATTTTTATTTACGATCCCTATGTTTGCCGGCTCCGGGATCATAAGCGGTTTTAGCTTTGGCATAAGCGGGGAGCGTTTTTGGTTTTATTGTGTTTTCGCCGCATTTTTCGAGGAACTTTATTATAGGGGTATTTTTTTCGGCCAATTATATAGAAAGACAAGGCTTGGGTTTTTGCCGGCGCTGTTTTTCAGCGCTGTGGTTTTTGCTTCCCTGCATCTCTACCAGAGCAACGCCTTTTATACTATGCTCGGTATTTTCCTGACTACCTTCCTCGGGGCCGGCTTGTTCGCATGGCTTTATGTCGAATGGGGTTATAACTTATGGATTTCGATAGCGATGCACTTCTTCATGAACCTCTCGTGGGAGATATTCTCGATTTCCGAAAATGCCCTGGGAAACCTAAGTGCCAACTGGTTTAGGCTTGTTACGATAGTTTTGGCCATAGGGACGACCATAATCCTCAAGAAAAGGAAAGGCCTCGGGCTGGCGATCACAAAAAAGACCCTGTTCGTAAAATAGATTAATCACATAATTTTTCCAGCCATGCAACAAGTTGGATTACAAGCAGATGGTAATCGTAATATTTCTTCGCGCGCGGACGGCAGGATCGCGACATTTGTTTGCGCTGTCCAATGTTTTGGAGAAGATAGCGGATTTTCCTTCCTAGCTCTTGAGGGTTTCTTGGGGTCAGGATCCCTTCGGTAGGCGTAATTATCGATCCCACGCCCCCGCCTTCGTATGCAACCGTTGGTGTACCGCCCGCCAGGGCCTCGGCGTAAATAATCCCGAAATGTTCTTTTTTCTCTGGTGCTGCCACCAGGAGCGCGGCTTCGTTTATAAGCTTGGCCTTGTCTTCCGAAGAAACAAATCCGAGAAAACGTGCCCGTTCGCCTGCCTTTTCCTTTAGTTCTTGCTCCAGCTCACCCGCGCCTATAAAAACAGTGAGTGCCAAATCGGAGTATTCTTTGGAGGCTTCAACTACATTTTGCGGACCCTTGGAGGCCATAAGCGCACCCGGACATATTACATAATCACCTTTCAAGTCGTATTTTTCCCTTATGCCTTCACTGTTACCGGGCTTGAAATCCATGAGATCGACCCCGCAGGGCAGGACAAGGAATTTGTCGTCAGCTAAATCTATTAATGGCTTAACCAGCTCATCCCTGACATAATCGGTTGTAACCAAAAGCCCGTTTGCCTCTGTCAAGGCTGTTTTTATCATTTCCCAGTTTTCATCGTCCCAAAGACCGTGATGACGCGGCTCGATGCCCGTCCCATGGGCGAAAATCACATAAGGCTTCTTATTCCGCGAAGCGACATTATGGACTGCCACGGCACTTAAATTTGCATGATGGCCGATAACAACATCCACATCCCCTATAACATTTTCCAGCGCATTCTCATAATCGGGAAGATATGAGAGCATCTCTTCATGGGTCATGCGGGCCACTTGTTTCTGCCTGTCGCCTGCGGCCGGGAGATATTCGTGAACAGGTGTTATATGAGTATGCAATTCGATGTCGATGCTTTCAGCCCCTTCTATGCCAGCTCCAATCGCAGGATGCATAAAATATACCTTATGCCCGAGCTTTATCAGGTGCCTGGCATGTTCACGGGCTACTTCACCGCTTCCTCTTCCTTTGTTCAAAAGTAAAATTGCAATATTCATATTTCGATTTTAATGTTTTTTTTTTGAGAACGTAAAAATAATTAATTAATGCCATTATGGCCATTAGCAATAATTTTTTGAATAAAAATCCTAAATTAATGCGATTCCATTACTTGATATGAGAAATTATTTATAATTTGCCGAAAAAAAGTAAAATGCATAAAATCCTTATTTCATTGATAGTCAGCCTGTTTTGCCTTGGAGGCTTAAGGGCTCAAACATCTTTTGATAACTATACCGGCACACAAATAGCCTGGCAGATGAATCAAGTGCCTGAAGATTTCGAGCTGTTGCCCAGCAAAATGATCTTCACACAACGCTTGTTATGGGGAAGAAAAGGGCTGATGCGGAATTTTAACCGCTTCGGGCTAACTCCCGAAAAAAGAAAAAATGAACTAAAAGTAAGGAGGACGATGCTCAAGACCCACCAGATAATGGGCTTCGTAACCATAGCCTCTATGTTGTCGCAGGTAATTGTCGGCGAGAGATTATATGACGGGGAGACTGGTTTGAAGGATACGCACGAGTTTTTGGCCGGGCTCACTAATATCACATATATTACCACAGCCTCCCTCTCCCTTTTTGCACCTCCTAAAATGATAGACGAGCCCAAGGGCTATAGCAAGCTAAAAGTCCACAGGATATTGGCAATAGTGCATATATCAGGAATGATAGCAACAAATATCCTGGCAGGCCTGGTGGAAGACAATCCCGGGCTTAGGCCATATCATGCGGCTGCGGCGATAACAACATTTGCCTCGTTTACGGCTGCAATGATAGTTATTAAATTATAGAACCCCCCCAGCCTGACTATAAGGATGGCAGGTATTTATTATATGTTTTTGCAAGTATTTGATGATAAGTACATTATGGAACTTTAACTGACTATTGAACAAAGCTATGTTAATTTATTAATATTTCGCCTTAAATTGAATAAAGAAGTTTCGTATTTTTACAATCATGAATAATAAAAGAATAAGCCCTCGGGTTTTTTTAATACTTATACTGACCTCTTTTGCAGTTTTGTCCTGTCGCAAGGATTTCAGTAAAATCTCCGTTGCCGATTGGCAACCTGAACTGGCAGCCCCTTTCATCCACACCACTATTGTCTTAAATAACTTATTCCCCGACGATTCCAACCTTGTAACCCAGGAAGATAGCTCATTGGTATATTTTTATTTTAAGGATTCGGTTTTCAGCCTCTCGGCAGATACCGCCCTCGACTTAACGGATGATATCGTTGTGGATCAAAATTTTTCGCTGGGCGAATTGCTGATGACCGACTTTGGTTTCGACACTGCGCTTGCGATGACGGAAATCCTACCTTATCTAGATCAGGCAATTCAGGACACCCTATTGAAATATGACGGCCAGGAAGCTTATTTCCCCCCGTTTTCCATACTCGAACCGGTCGTCGTGGGCTCCGAGCCTATCGAAGACTTTATACAGCTTGAGTTTTCCGATGGGAAGATGATAGTTACTGTCAGCAACAGCCTTCCTGTCCCTTTGAACAATATCGATTTTCAGTTATTGGATGAAGTCGGCCAAAATATAATTACCGAAGTAGTGATAGACGAATTGCCGGCCTCAGCACAGGTTTCGGATACTACTTTGCTCGTAGGAATGACGCTTGGGAATGAGTTCTCGTTTAAGATACTGAGCCTTGAGAGCCCTGGCAGCTTTCCCGATATGGTCCTTATCGACCTAAGCCAGGGATTGGGTTTTGATTTACTGGCCACAAACTTGAAAGTTGTTGGCGGCCAGGCAAGAATAACTGACCAGATCATGTATTCCGATATGGAAATGATAGATTTCGGCCTCGACCCCGAACAGTTAAAGCACATTTCCTTCAAGAGCGGAAATTTTGTTTATAATTTGAGCTCGGAAGTCAATATCGAAATAAATGTAAACATTCAGCTGCCAACAGCTTTGATCAACGACGAAATACCGCAACAGGAGTTTATTATAGCCGCCAACGGCAGCACCCAGCAAACCTGGGATGTAAGCGGGATGACCACCGACCTGACAACTGATGTTGACCAGCCATACAACAGGATGCCAATAGAAATAATGCTTGCGGTTTTACCAACCGATAATTTAGTAACATTTGATTCATCGGATAAGATAAGCGGGTTTTTTAGCCTGGAGCAAATAAAGCTTGACTTCGCCGATGGTTATATGGGTAAACAAACAGTAAATATCTCACAGGACACCTTCGACCTGAACTTCGATTTCTTGAAGCGGTTAAAGGGAAAGCTGATACTTGAAGAGCCTTCTATTACAATGAGCTACGTAAACAGTATTGGGGTTCCTTTTAGGATTTCGACGGAATTCCTGGCTTATAATTCCGAAACCGGCCAATCGCATTATCTTGTGATGGACTCAATTGATATACAAACCCCTGCCCAGGTAGGTGATTCAGTAGAAGGTGCGATAATTATTGACAAAACCAATTCGTCGATAGTCGATTTTCTTGCCATCCGTCCCGACAGGATAATTTATTATGGGGGCGGGATAAGCAATCCGGAAGGGGAGAATTTGAACTTTATTGCCCAAAGCTCAAGACTTACCGCTGATGCGGAGATTAAGATCCCGTTAATATTGCGTGCCGCCCACCTTAATTTTGTTGATACCCTCGGCTTCTCGGCCTCCTCCGACGGATTTCCGATCCGGGAAGGAACAATGAAGCTGAATATCATGAACGGTTTCCCTTTCGATCTTACGGTGAGCATGGTTCTGACGGATTCCATCAGCGGACAAATACTCGACAAGCTTACCTTCGACGAAATTGCTTCTGCCGAAGTTGATGACAAAGGAAAGGTCATCGGTAAGAAAGCATCGGGGATCACTGTTGGTTTTTCCAAGGAGTTCCTAAACAATATGAAGCTGTCGAACCAGGCTTTTCTTGAGGTGGAAACCTCGACCTTCGGACAGGGTGAGGTGCCGGTTGTTCTTTATTCCGATTACGAGATAGATATTACAATTGCCTTTACGGGGAAGATAAATCCTTGATATGATGAAGAATATAATAAAATATCATATTGTCTTATTATTGGTTCCCTTGCTTATGGGCAAGGCCTTTGCGCAAACAGACTTGCTTTTGCATGGCTTCAGGTTTATCCCCCAGAGCAATTATAACAACCCGGCCTTTATCCCCGAGGGGAAATTGTTTATCGGCATACCCCTTATTTCCTCCGTTTCGAGCTCAACATACAGCAGTAGTTTCTCGTTGGATGATATCCTGGCCACTAAGGCAAGCAGCGATTCACTTTATCTAAACCTGGGTGGCCTTATCACCGACAGTAACGAAGATAATATGCTGACGGAATATTTCGAGAGCGATTTGCTTTATGTAGGGTTTAAGATCAATAATAATTATTTAAGTTTCGGCATTCGCAACAGGCTTTACAGCAGGGTTTTTTATTCCGATGACCTGGTTAAACTCTTGTGGAACGGCAATGCAAATTATATCGATGAGGAATTAAACCTCTCAAGTACTTTACTAAATCAAGATCACTTTTTGGCCTATTACCTAAACTTTGGTTTTATGATAGGCGAGAAATTCAGCTTGGGGGTACGTGCCAACCTCAACCAGGGGCTTTCCTCGATACAAACCCGGCAAAACGATATAAGGCTGACCACGGCTACCCACGACCAGGACATTTTTAGCTTCAGTGCCAAAACTTCTTTCTTGGTCAACACTTCGGGTTTTGCTGCCGATTCAACAAGCACGTTTAGCGTTTCTAATTATATCTTCAACTTTAAGAATATCGGGTTTTCCTTCGATATCGGCGCCGATTTAAAAGTCTCGGATCGTATTAACCTTAATTTCAGCGTTTTGGATGTTGGCAGGCTAAATTGGAAATCGGGCTTGAAATCTTATGAAAGCAATACCGACAGCATAGAGTTCTCCGGAATTTATGCCGATATAAATTCCAAAGGCGATATTTTTGCCGCTTATGGCGATTCGCTTGCCGCATTGATCGATATCAACGAATTTGAGCAGGATTTCTCGACATCCCTTCCCATCCGGATTTATGCCGGTCTTGAATATTACAGCCTCGACAGGAAAAACCGGCTCAGCTTTACTTTTGCGGGCACCTTCCTGACGAATAAGTTCTCACCGGCTGTTTCTTTTGGTTTTGAGAGGGAGGTCTCAAAGCATTTTGCCTTTAAAGTTAATTATTCATGGCTGCAATATGCTCCATTAAACCTGGGGACAGGTCTTGCCTTTAATTTTAAACCCTTTCAGTTTTATTTTCTCACCGACAATGTGTTTTCCACCTTTCTGTGGGACAAACAGAAATACCTGAACTTTCGTTTTGGGGTTAACCTGATGTTTCCGGAGAAAAGGCATATCCCAAAAGGGGAGCCTGTTTTTAGGACAAGATAGGTTTCTTTGGGCAAGCGGTTTGTTGCGTTATGCCGGCTGAAAAAGGCAACAAAACCTATTTCTTGAACTTATAAACTTTTGCCAGTCCTCCCAGAGCAGTCTCTTTATAAAGGCTCGGCAAATCCTTGCCGGTTTGTTTCATGGCCTCAACCACCTGGTCGAACATTACAAAATGGCGCCCGTCGGAGTTAATGGCGTATAATGCTGAGTCGATTGCCCTTTGGGCGCCAAACGCGTTTCTCTCTATACATGGTATTTGTACCAGGCCCGCAACTGGGTCGCAGGTCATGCCCAGGTGGTGTTCTTGTGCCGCCGCCGCCGCATATTCAATTTGTGGTATTGATCCGCCAACTAATTGGCTTGCCGCTGCTGCAGCCATTGCGCTGGCAACACCTACTTCGCCTTGGCAACCAACTTCGGCACCGGAAATGCTCGCATTGGTTTTTACCAGGTTCCCTATGAGGCCAGCAGTTGCCAATGCCCTGATTATGAAGTCTTCGTTAAAGCCTTTGTTGTGGTGCATGAAGTATAATACTGAAGGCAAAATCCCGGAAGAACCGCACGTAGGGGCAGTTACAACAATATTGCCAGCCGAGTTTTCTTCTGAAACAGCCAAAGCATAAGCAAACAAAAAACTGTCGTCCTGAATAAACTGGTTCTGCATTTTGGCCTTGAAATAATATGCCGCCGCCTTGCGCAACAACTTCAGGCCACCCGGCAGGGTGCCTTCGGTATTGAGGCCTCGATGTATGGCGTCCTTCATGGTTTCCCATACAAGTTGGAGGTGATCGCGCAAATCTTCTTTGTCGTTCCTGAATACATATTCCCAAAACGTGCCGCCTTCGTCATCGAGATGTTGCATTATATCTTTCATGGTAGAATGCGGATAAACTTTCTCGGGTTCGATCTTTGAGCTTGCATCCATTATTTCACCACCACCTATGCTGTAAACTTCCCAAGAGTCAAGTATTTTTTGTTCATTGTCAAATGCCTCGAAACGCATCCCGTTAGTGTGAAGCGGAAGCTTTTCTTCGGGATGCCAAATTATCTCAGCTTTTGCACCAAGCACATCCAAAATAGCAATATCCGTACGGTGGCCTTTGCCCGTTAGCGCAAGGCTACCGAAAATATGTGCTTTAAACCTTTTTGCGGATGCGTTTTTATTATAAAAAATCTTACAGGCCTCCTTCGGCCCCATGGTGTGGCTGCTCGATGGGCCATTTCCTATTCTAAATATTTTCTTTATCGAATCCATTGATATTTAGTGTTTTAATACGACATAAATTCCTCAAACCATGTTTGGGCATAAGCCCTCCCTTCTATATCCAGCCGCTCTTTTTCATCTTTGTCAACCTTTAATACATAGTTGTGGCCATTTTTTATGCTGAAAACTTCCTCGCCGAAATCTCGCTTCCATCCAAAGCCGTCGTTTAGCTCAAAATATGCAAGCTCAGGACCGTAGGGATTGAAAATATCCTTGCTCCAGAAAAAATCCCCGGATTCGATTTTCAGTTGTTTCAATATAGTTGTCGTGATGTCAACATTGGAACATAATTTATCGTTTTTTGTGTTTTTGAATTCATCTTTTAAAGCACCACCCAATATCAAAAGAGGTATTTTGTGATATTCAAAGCTTTGTACCGGATGATTAAGTGGCGAGTTGTGCGAATGATCTGCCAATACTATAAATATGGTGCTGTCCCAATAATCCGATTGCTTTGCTCTTGCAAAGAAGCTGCCCAAAGATTTGTCGGTATAATATACCGAATTAACGAAGTCCTTTTCCAGACTGAATTCCTGAAAAGGTCGTTCACCAGGGAAATCATAAGGTGAATGCGAGCTTAATGTAAACAAATTGGCAAAAAACGGTCGTGGCATTCTTGTTATTTCGTTCTCGAAATAATCGAACATAAACTCATCATGTATCCCAAGTTTGCCCGATGGCAGATTGTCCTTTATATCGGCCTGTTCAACAAGCAAGTCGAATTTGTTGTCAACCAAAAACGACTTCATATTCCCGTAAATTAATTGTCCACCAAAGAAATATGATGTGTAGTAATTGTTGTCGTTCAGTACTTTAACTAGGCTTTTTACCGAAGCGTATTTCTCGGGATGATCAGAGAGCGTCGTAATGGGTATTCCGGGTATGCCCGCAAAAATGCTTGCGATTGCCTGTTGCGAACGGTTTGCCGTAGCATAAAAATCAGTGAATAATACCCCTTGCCCCTCAAGTTTTCTGAATTCGGGCGTAATGCCTTTCAGCCCCCCCAACGACTCTATCATATCGCCCGACCAGCTTTCTAAAAGTACTATCACTATATTGGGCCTCGGTATGTTGATGATCGAAACAGTAGTGTCCTTTTTAACGGAGTGCAGCTGCACAACGATGTTTCCCGCCTCCCCCTCGTCCATGGTCTTAAAAATATTTTGACTGTTGACCTGCTGATAGTCGATGATGCTGAACAATAAATTATATCCCGGGTTTACTGCTGTTATGTTCAATATGTCGTGAGTTGAGAAATACGACTGGCTTGTTGTGATGGGAATTGCTTGAAAACCACCCCTTATGCCCCCGAAAACGATTATTGCCATAACTAGCTGAAACAGATAAGCCAAAGGTTCCCTATAATTGAAATAAGGATGAGCATGCCTGTAAACCAGTTTGTTATATAAATAATAGAATATTATAAAAAGCATTAAAAAAGCAAAAGCCGAAACAAGCAATTCGCTGTTGGTGGCAGAATTTATTACTTCGCCGGGCTTTCTCAAATAAACCAACGCCTTGGCGGAAAGCTTCGTTTTCCATTCGCCGTAAAGCTGCAGCTCGCCCAGCGAGATAAGTTGGTAAGCCACCAGTGCTAGCATTGAATATATCCGGATTATCTTTCTGAAAAACTTCTCTTTTTTAGCAGTAGCAAAGAAACTTATAGCGAAAGGAAAAGCCAAGATGTATCCGATAGTCGAGAAATCAAGTTTGAGGGCATAATAGAAAACCCCTAAGGTTTCACCAAGCGTAATCGAGTCAGTGCTAAGCAACAGTTTATAATACAGCAAGAAAATAATTCTGTTTACGGTAAACAGTAATAGCCAAAAAAATAATTGACGTAAATAAAATCCTAATCTCATCCCATTTTAATATCGTGCAAAAATAGGTTTTATGTTGTATTGTCGGCCTCAATTATCAAATCGAATAAAAATCTGTCAACTACTGCGCTTCTGCACTTTTACTTTTGTATTTTTGCAAAAAACATAAGGGTGTATGTCAATTGAGCAAAAGTTAGTGTTTTATAGAAGTCAAATGCCTGAAAACGTCAGGCTTGTGGCGGTTTCGAAAACAAAGCCCAACGAAATGGTATTGGAGGCTTATGATGCCGGGCAACGCATATTTGGCGAGAACAAAGTTCAGGACCTGGCAGCAAAACAGGGTCTCTTGCCCTCTGATATCCAATGGCATTTTATTGGTCACCTCCAGCGCAACAAAGTAAAGCTCATCGCTGCTTTTGTCGATACCATCCATGCAGTTGATTCGCTTCGGTTGCTGAAGGAAATCGATAAGCAGGCCAAAGCCTGCAATAGGACAATAAAATGTTTAATGCAGTTTCATATTGCCGAGGAAGAATCAAAATTCGGCTTGAACTATGAGGAAGCCGTGGGAATATTGAAGTCTGACGAGTATTCCGGCATGCAAAACATACAAATAAGCGGGCTAATGGGCATGGCCACATATACCAATGACATTGAGAAAGTTAGAAAAGAGTTTAAAAACCTGAGGTCTTATTTCGATAGTTTGAGAAGAACATTTTTTAAAGACAAAACCTACTTCAGGGAGATTTCGATGGGAATGTCAGGCGATTATAAAATCGCCATTGAAGAGGGGAGCACCCTCATCAGGATAGGAACCGGGATTTTTGGCCCGAGAAATTATTAATTCCGTTCAAATGCTGACATACTTATTATTTATCGCCGGTTTCGTAATTCTTATTCAAGGGGCTAAATGGCTTGTTGACGGCGCCGCCTCGTTCGGGAGCAAAAAAGGATTGTCGCAAGTGGTGATAGGTTTGACGATAGTGGCATTTGGGACCTCATTGCCCGAATTGGTGATAAATATTTTTGCCAGTTTGGAGGGCAGTACCGACCTCGCAATAGGCAACGTATTGGGCAGCAACCTTATAAACACCTTGTTTATTATCGGTATTACCGCTTTAATTTATCCCATTAAAATGAATGGCCCTAAATACCGGACCGATGTCTTATTTAATTTGTTTGCAATAATGATTTTGGCGATTATTGCCAACGATGCGGTTTTCGGGAAGCAAGACAACCTTATTAGCGTTGCCGACGGTATTGTGTTGTTAATAATACTCGCGGCGTTTTTGTATTTTTCGTTCAAGGGCGGTGGCCTGGGATCGGGTGCGGAGGATAGCATAAAGATATTCCCTGATATTAAGTCGCTGGGCTTGGTGCTTATAGGAATTGCCGGGCTTTACTTCGGAGGAAAATGGATAGTTGGCGGGGTTGATAGAATCGGCACCGACTTCGGGCTTTCGCAGTCGGTAATTGGTTTGACACTCGTGGCCATCGCGACCTCCTTGCCCGAGCTGGTTACCTCGGTTATCGCTGCCCGCAAAAAGAACACCGACCTTGCGATCGGGAATGCAGTAGGATCCAATGTGTTCAATATCTTGCTTGTTCTTGGTTCCAGCGCCATTGTAAAGCCCATAAGCTTTCGGCCTGTACTGAACATTGAACTGGGATTGCTTTTTCTGTCGGCTTTGACGATAATGGTATTTGTTCAGCTGAACATAGGAGGGTCGAAACGATCCATTTCCCGTGCAGAAGGCTTAATTCTTGTGATTTTATATATTTGCTACTTGGTGTGGAAAATGCTTTATCAGTAAATCGTTGTTTCCGCCCGCTAATATATTTCTGTTGTTTATGAAGAATTTAAAGAACCCCCTATTTTTCCTGATTATGTTGTTGACGCCTTATCTTTCTGAAGCACAGCAGAATACTGTTGGCTTAATTTATCCCGGGAATAAAAGGCTAAGCGCGCAAGAAACTAATGGCGTCGTCAGCTTTCTTCCGTTCCTCAACAAACGGTTTAAAAAGAAAAATATCGTAACGCCCAAGCCCTTTGGCCTTGCTTTTTCGAGCATGATATACAAACAGGAATTTATAAGCAAGGATTTGAGGATTAAAGCAGAAACCAGCCTTGGACAGGAGATATTCGCACATGGCGATTCTATTTCGCAGCAAACTACTGCCGGTGAGCTAAAAGCTTATGTTAAGCCCAATATTTGGATATTCCCGTTCCTAAATGTTTATGGAATTATCGGATATACTTCAGGCGAGATACGCCCCGATTTGTTTATCGATGGAATCGTCATTGAGGATTTGCCTGGCATAGGCGATTATTATATTGACACAACCTTTGTTTTGGACGATGTAATACGTTATCGTGGAAGTACTTACGGTTTTGGAACCAGTTTGTCGTTTTCTTGTTACCCTTTCACTTTCATTCTGGATTATCATTATACAGTTACCGACCCCACCGATTTGGAGGGAAAATTATATAATCATTTCCTGAGCCCTAAAATTGGTTATTTTGTTAAGCTAAAGAATAAGAACCTAATGCTCAACACTTGGGCAGGAGCAATGTACTTTAATAATAACCAGTCGTTTACGGGAGAAATTACCGTAGAGGAAATTGCCCCGGAACTTGTCCCCATATTTGGGGAAAAGGCACTTTACAATGGAGTTATCGAATCCAAGCATGATTGGAACTTCCTGCTGGGCGCGTCATTGGACATTAAACACAGACATTTGGTATTTGCCGAATTTGGGTTCGTGAACCGTTTGCAAGCATCTATCGGATATGGTTTTATGTTTTAAACTTTTTTTGTTATTTTCTTAACAAAACTTGCATACTTAAATAAAGTAGTATATTTTTGCCTGTTATTTGCTTAACAATGTGCTTTTATAACATTAAAACTAATCAGCAAAATCAGGACTATGAAAATAAAGAATTATTATAAGAACTTGCCCCATAAAACTATAGAGAGGCTAAGTCAGTACAGGAGGGCGCTGATGATTTGCCTGGATAACGGCAAAACCCATATATTTTCACACGAGATTGCTAATATACAGCACATTACATCAGTACAGGTTAGACGCGACCTAATGCTTATAGGTTATTCCGGCACCCTGCGCAAAGGATATAATATCCAGGACCTAATTGAAGTGATAAGCCACATCATCGATGATGAGGAAGGAATAAAAGTTGCAGTTGTAGGCATGGGCAACCTTGGCCGTGCCTTGATGAAATATGTAAGGGGCAAGCGCCACAAGCTGGAAGTCGTGGCCGGTTTTGACACTAATGAGGAGAAAATAGGCAAAGAGTACAAAGGCGTAACTTGTTATTCGATCGATGATTTGGAAAAAGTTATCGACAAGCTGAACATCAAGCTTGCCATTTTGACCGTGCCGGCCAAATATTCCACTGAAACCGCGGAAAAGCTTGTTGACGCCGGAATAAAGGGGATATTGAACTATACGCCAAAACCGATCCGCGTTCCCGAAGATGTTTATCTTGAAGAGTACGACATGATCACTACTCTTGAAAAAGTGGCGTTCTATATAAAGATGCATCAGGAAGAGGAAGGGGAATAGCCTTTATTTTGCTTGTCGGGCCTTGCTATGCTTCCCGCGGGTCTGCTTTCAACGGAAGCTTGGCCAGTTTCTCCACTTCGATGCTGGCATAGCCGAACTCGCTCACAACTTTGCCAAGAATAAGATAAAGCCCGTGGCCGCGAAAAGGGTATTTCTTGAGGCTGTCGGGAAAGTGGGTTGTGTCGAACATCTCGCCCCGGTAATCGATGAAAGTCCCAAAATGCATTAACTCCTTCCTGATGGTATTCACATATTTTATAGTTACGAGCAAACCCAATATCTTTATCTTTTTCCCGATCATTTTTTCAAGATCGGTACTGAACGCCGAACCCCTGAACGAGGTTTGCAACAGATCGAACCAACTGATGCTGATAGGAAACCCGAGCATTTCGATTTCGTCGTAGGCATCTTCGATATCGTTATGTAGCAGCTGCGGGAGCTTATATCTTTTGCTATCATAACTAAACAGTAAGCTGCAATTAGGTTCATGGTGCTTGGTTTTTTTTAAAAGATGGGCCTCCCACATCAATTGCGATTTTAATTTCCCGGTAAACCGGAAGGCATTTAAGCGCAGCAGACCTATAAGCTGTTCTATTCCGGGATTTATTCTTCGGATAAAATCCTCTAAATCAACATAATGCCCGTTCAACTCCCTTTCTGCGACGATTTGATTCGCCAGCTTGCCCTCCAAATTGGCAATATGAACGAAACCTATATAAATGGTCTTTCCCTTGATGCCGGTCTTAAAATCGCTCTTGTTCACACATGGCAGTTCTATGCTTGCCCCCTGGCGGGAGGCTTCGTTGAAATAAACCCAGCTATGGTAAAAACCACCGAAATTGTTAATTACGGCAACCTGAAACTCCAAGGGGAAATATGCTTTTAGGTAAAGGCTTTGAAAGCTTTCAACGGCATAACTTGCCGAATGTGCTTTTGAAAACGAATAGCCGGCAAAACTTTCGATTTGCCGCCATACCTCTTTGGTGAGGCTTTCCGTATATCCTCTTTCCTTGCAGTTGGAGAAAAATTTCTCTACTATGCGCCGGAATTCGGCCTTGCCCCTGTATTTGCCGCTCATGGCCCTGCGGAGCACGTCGGCATCGGCCAAATCCAGTCCGGCAAAATGATGACAGACCTTTAGAACATCTTCCTGATAGACCATAACGCCGAAAGTTTCTTCCAGCTGCTCTTTCATTACAGGATGTAAGTATTTGAAATTGTTTGGGTTGTGGAATCGCTGTATGTATTCCCGCATCATCCCGGAGCGTGCTACGCCCGGCCTGATGATAGAGCTTGCGGCAACAAGAGTTGTGTAATTATCGCATTTCAGCTTTTTAAGCAAACCGCGCATGGCCGGGCTTTCGATATAAAAACACCCATTGGTCTCGGCTCTTTTAAGCTGGGTTTTCACCTTTGGGTCATTTATGAATTTTTCCACCTGATGTAGGTCGATTTTTTTGCCGCGGTTTCTTGCCACTATCTCAACGGCTTCTTTTATATGGCCTATGCCCCTCTGGCTAAGGATATCCAGTTTCTCGAAACCTATTGCCTCGGCAACGTACATATCCCATTGGGTTGTCGGAAAACCCTTGGGCGGCATGTCGAGGGCGGTATAACGGTAAATGGGTTTTTCCGAGATTAATATCCCACCCGCATGAATGCTCCGCTGATTTGGGAAACCGGCCATCATCTGTGCTATCGAATGTATGTGCTTATGCAGCTTGCTTTTGTTTATTTCCGCAGCGGGGTTCTCTGTTAAAGAATCTATCTCGGACTTAGGCAAGCCGTGGACTTTCCCTAATTCCCTGTAAATGGATTTCCCCCTGAAAGTTACAGAGGTGCCGAGCAAGGCAGTATGGTCGCGGCCATAACGCTTGAAAATATAATCCTGTACATCGTCGCGGTTTTTCCATGAGTAATCTATGTCGAAATCGGGTGGGGAAGTGCGCTTGGGATTTAAAAAACGCTCGAAATACAAATCGAGCTTTATGGGGTCAACATCTGTTATTTTCAAGCAGTAAGCCACTATGCTGTTGGCCCCGCTTCCTCGGCCTACATGGTAAAAACCCCTCGACATGGAGTAACGGATTATGTCCCAGGTGATTAAAAAGTAGGACGAAAACCCCAGCTTGTCAATTATCTCCAGTTCGCTTTCTGCCCGCTTTAAAGCGATTTTGTTTTTAGTGCCATAGCGGTATTTCAAACCATCGAGGGCAAGTTTCTTCAAAAGGATCTTGTCATCGTAACGGCTGCCGGTAAAGGTCTCCTTGTTTTTATATGTTCCCGGATCGAAGCTTATACTGCTGTCGCCGATAATTTTTTTAGTGTTATCGATAAGGTGCGGAAATTGCCCGAACGAACGACTTATCTCATCCCGGTCAATAAAACATTCATCAGTAGCGGCATGCATCCGAGCTTTTAAATGGCTGAGCAATATATTGTTGTTTATAGCCCTCAGATTTTTGTGCAGATAAAAAGTCTTACTATCGGAAAACGTAAGCGGCTGGCTTACAATCATTTTGATCGTCTCTTCTTTTTTAAGGGAATGCAGCCTCAATGCCTGCGAGGGTTTTATGCTTATAAACTCATTGTCCTTCAGCTTTCTTGGGGTTTTCTTCCCGAAAGGGTAAATAATATACGAATCATCGAAATCGGGATAATCCTCCTTGATGTTGATATTTCCAAAATTTACGGAACTGATATGCCTGTTAATCTCCTCGAACCCATTATTGTTTCGGGCGATTGCGGTAAATAATAATTCGCCTTTGTTACGGAATTCCATGCCTGCTATGGGTTTAATCCCGGCTTTTGTGCATTCTTTAAAAAAATCGATCATGCCCGAGCTGTTGTTTATGTCGGTTAGCGCCATGGCTTCGATGTTCAGGCTTTTTGCCTTTGCCACAAGGTTTTCAACGGAAAATGTGCCGTATCGCAGGCTATAATATGAATGCGCGTTCAAATACATTTTTATATGTTCCTATATTTCAGCACCTTTCATACTCCCATCGCTTTTTTGATGGCGTTTTTCCCATATCTGAGACGTATGTCGTCCATAGCCTGATAGAGGTTTATCATTTCATGGCTGTCTTCAAACATATTAAGTTGCTGATGGCCGACGACGAGATTGCTCAACCGAACGCCAATAAGGCGAATAAGCATGCGGCGGCTATAAACTTTCCCGAAGAGCTCCAAAGCCGTATCTTGTAAGATATGGTCGAAGGAAGTATAAGGTATATGTTTTTGAAGCGTGTGGGTATCGAAGTTCGAATACCTTATCTTAACGCTTACGCATCCGGTAAGCCTATGTTTTTTCCGCAAGTCAAAGGCTATTTTCCCTACCATGCCTATCAAGGTGCTTCTTAGCTCAAACATGTCGGTTGTGTCTTTGTCGAAGGTACGCTCAGCACTTATGGATTTGCGCTCGGAGTATTGCACTACGGGGGTGTTGTCGATGCCGTTTGCTTTTTTCCAAAGCACCATCCCGTTCTTGCCCATTAGCCGGAGCATCATGTCGGGCGGGATCATGCTGAGCGTATGTATTGTAGATACTCCCATGGAGCGGAGCAGCCTATAGCTTTTTTTTCCCACCATGGGGATTTTTCTTATCGACAGGGGCGACAGGAACGGCCGGACATCTTGGGTGCTTACATATAGTTCGCCACTTGGCTTTGCCTCACCGGTCGCAATCTTCGAAACGGTCTTGTTTGGCGAAAGGCCGAAAGATATCGGAAGGCCGGTTTCTTTTATTATCCTCTCCCTTAGCTCGTGGCTCCATTTAAGGCTGCCAAAAAACCTGTCCATGCCGGTGATGTCCAGATAGTGCTCGTCGATGGAGGCTTTTTCGTAAACTGGTGCGCTCCCGGCTATTATCTCGGTTACTTCCCTCGACTTTCTGCTATAAGCTTCCATGTCGCCCCTTATGAATATGGCATCGGAACATAATTGCTTTGCCATGCGCATGGGCATGGCCGAATGAACACCGAAGCTGCGGGCCTCGTAACTGCAGCCGGCAACTACGCCCCTGTCCGACATGCCCCCTATTATTACCGGCTTGCCCTCCAGCGATGAGTTTATCAGCCTCTCCACTGACACGAAAAAGGTGTCCAAATCCAAATGTACTATGCTGCGATCAAAAGAAATCATAAGAAATATTGACTAAATACTTGACATTTAAAATAATTATGGTATTTTTGATTATTATTTAATCATTTTTGCGATTACAATATAATCATTTTTTGAAGGGGGAGAGAAAAATATTAATTAAAAAAGAAAAAAGTGTAGATATGTATTTTAAGGAAAACATAAAATTATTACGTAAGCGCAGGGGGCGCACTCAGGATGAGGTAGCTAGTGCTTTAAAGATAAAACGTTCAACATTAAGTGGTTATGAGAACGGGGTAGGAAACCCCAATCTGGATTTGCTGTCCAGGTTCTCTGAATATTACGGCGTTGCCATCGACACTTTGGTGAAGGTGGACCTGGGCTCGCTGCAAGAACATCAGCTTAGGACGCTCGAACGCGGTTTCGACTCATATATAAAAGGCAGCAACCTACGGGTTTTGGCGACTACCGTTGACAGCGACAACGAGGAAAATATAGAGCTGGTAAATGAAAAGGCCAGTGCCGGCTATGCCGACGGTTTTGCCGATCCAGAGTATATTAGGATACTTCCGACATTCAAACTGCCTTTCTTGTCGAAGCAGAAAAAATACCGCAGCTTTCAGATCAGCGGCGATTCCATGCTCCCGATTCCCGACGGGTCTTACGTCACAGGCGAGTTCGTCCAGGACTGGAGCACAATCAGGAACCATCATGCATACATTATCCTCACAAAAGAAGATGGTATAGTTTTTAAAGTGATAGAAAACCTCATCGAGGACTTTGGCAAGCTCAAGCTGCATTCGCTCAACCCATTGTATATTCCTTACGAAATAAAGATAGACAACGTAAGTGAAATCTGGAAATTCGTGAATTATATAAACTCGGAAATGCCTGAGCCCAATAAAGAAAAAGATGAGCTTAAAAAAGAAGTGACAGAGCTTAAAAAACAAGTTCAGGCAATACAAATGAAGTTGAATTTGTGAGCTTGCCGAGCTGACAGGTATCCAATAAAGCTTATCGATGGAGAAGAATAATTTATCAGCATTCCCGGCTTATGCCATAATCGATATCGAAACTACGGGGCTAAGTCCGCGAAGCGAGAAAATTACTGAGATAGCAATTATCATCCACGACGGGCAAAAGGAAATCGAAAGATATTCCACGCTTCTCAATCCCGAACGGAAGATATCGTACCGCATAACGCAAATTACCGGTATAAACAATAAAATGGTTGACGAAGCCCCTAAATTTTATGAGGTGGCCAAGAAAATAGTGGAACTTACCGAAAACAAGATCGTTGTTGGTCATAATGTGCGTTTCGACTATGGCTTTATCCGCAACGAGTTTATGAGCCTGGGTTACGATTATAGGCGCCGGTCCCTCGACACGATTAAACTGGCACGAAAGCTCATTCCGGGACAGCCTTCTTACGGGCTCGGAAAACTTTGTAAGGCACTAAAAATAGAAAACCCCGACAGGCACCGGGCAATGGGCGATGCCATGGCAACAACAGCGCTTTTCGAAATGCTGTTGGCAATAGATCAGCATCCTGAGCAGATAAACCTTAATGGCGTGCAGTCGGACCTGAGCAAATCACTAGTTAAGGATTTGCCTCCGAAAGCCGGTGTTTATTATTTCTATAATAACAGCAACGAATTGATTTATGTAGGAAAATCAGTAAACATACACGATAGGGTTCTTTCACATCTCAACAATAACCTTCATAAAAAAGCAATAGAGATGAAGAGCGCCATAGCAGATGTAAAATATGAAATTACAGGCAGCGAGCTTATTGCCCTCTTGCTGGAATCATCAGAGATCAAGAAGCACCAGCCTTTGTATAACAGGGCTCAAAGGCGAACGTTCTTCAATTACGGACTTTATTCGTTTTACGATGAACAAGGCTATTTAAACCTAAAGGTCATGCGCACCATTAGCGAGCTGAACCCTATTTATACCTATAGCTCGGTTCAGGAGGGCAAAGAGCATATAGAGCGGCTTTGCGAGGAATACAAGCTGTGCCAGAAACTTTGCGGCCTTTACGATAATGCCGGGCCTTGTTTTTATTTTCAGCTCAATAAATGCCAGGGTGCTTGTAGGGGTGAGGAAGCCGTTGAAGATTATAATAATAGGGTTAGCTCGGCACTCAATAATTTCCATTTCGAGAAGCAAAACTTCTTTGTTATTGATAAGGGAAGGAATGAAAACGAACTCGGAATAGTGAAAGTCGAAAACGGGAAGTATTGCGGTTTTGGTTATTGCGGCGAGAATGAGATGGACTTGGGCATGATGCACGATAACGTCAAAACTTATAGCGATAATAAAGAGGTTAGGCAATTGATAAAATCATTTGTCCGGCGGAAAAAATGCAAGATCCTGGAATTTTAGCCTATTCCTCAGGGGGCAGGTATATTTTATTCTCATCGACGTTCCCGTTTCTGTTCCTGAACCAATATTTGTATTCGGCACCACCCGAGGAGGCCCATTCATAAAACTTAAGGTAAGCAGATGTTATTTGGGTTTTCTCCAAGGCTTGATGAATAGTCCTTGGAACCAGGATTGCCCACGGCAGCTTATTCGAAGTTGTATAATATCTGCCGGACGGAGCATCCGTATCGTCGTCGGAGGCCCCAAACAGGGATTGGTCTGCCAGATTTGTTGGAGGTAAGTTAGTTAAATGAACTTCTCTGCCCCTTTCTTTGTTTATGATCAAGAACGGATTGAAATCGGAAGGACGGAAATCAGCCTTGTTGTATTTGTTTTCGGCCAATGTAACGGTGATCGTAAACTCGACAGGTTCCACAAAAGGTTTGTCTTTTTCCACATTAACACCAAAACCTGCGGGTGAAGGCATAATAGCATTGGCATCGTCGAAAACAATAATTACCGGTTTGTCCTGGCTTGTTTCAAGTCCGTTCTCGTTTAGCTCAATATAATCGGAAACCAACAGTGAGCCCGAGGCAGTAATGTCGTCCATTTGTATATTGCTTGTGTTCAACTGAAAGCCGAACCCGTTGGGCATTCCCGTACCAATTGCTTTTAGCAGAAAGGTGAATTTGATTATCGCCAGCTTATTGTCGGCATTAGTAATTCTGTTCATTCTGAAGTCCAGCACCATATCGTTGAAATCGTAATCACCCTTGCCCGGCCACAAATCCTCAAACATTATTGTTCCGTTGTGTTTTGCAGGCCAATAGTTGTCGAAAGCTTTAGATGCATCATCCGGATAATCGTCCTCTTCGTCAGGAACGCCATCGCCGTCGCTATCGGTATTGTCTTCGTTATTATAGTAGTTGCTAATCTCCTCAGCGGATAATGCTGAATTGTAAAGAAGCACTTCGTCGATACATCCGTTAAAAAATTTCTGTTCTGCGTTATCGGACCCGATACTGAAAGACCTGGCGTTCCGATACAATAATCCGCTTTTGTCTTGGCTGTTTTTCAATACGCCGTTTACGTATAATCTCGATTGACTGCCGTCGTAGGTCATTGCAAGATGATACCATTCATTGGTCAACGGAAGCCCGTGGTTCCATTTTAATGTTGATGTGGTACCGTCGATAAACTTTAAATGCGCAAACCAACCAATCCATTTGTCGAATCCGAGGCCGTAACCGTCCCAATCGCCTTTTTGGGCTATCTTTGCTGTTTTGTTCTCTGCCGATTTGGCCCAGGCCATTATGGTAACCGACTGGCTTAGGTTCAGGTTGTCGCTGTTTGGTATGTTTATATTTGAGTTTTCGCCGTTAAAACCGAGCCCTGAGTTATTAATTCCGTTTATCCATGACGCATTGGTTAATATCCCATCGTTATTACTTTCCGAGTCTTTTACCTCATTGCCGAAACCTTCGTCAAGATGCCAGGCTGAGATTGGGCTTGTTGATTGTAGGCTTTTGTTCCCGGGCGATATTTTCCCGATAATAGTATCTAAATCAAGTTCGATCAACTGGAGGTCGGACGGTACTTTTATTTCATAAGTGTTAATATATATCATCCCTTCGTCGGAAGGGATGTTTAATTCGATATTTTTCACGCTGTCGTTTCCCAAAAAGTAGGATTTGTTGTAAACACCTTGGTTGTCACCTGAGGTAATAGTGATTATAAACGAGTTACCGGAATACAGTTTCAGGTTTATGTTTCTGGTACTTAGCCAGTTAAAACCTTGGGGGACGACAATATTATCCATCGACTTGGCTATTTGGGTGTTTGATGGTTTTCTGCACGAAAAGCAAATCGCTAAAATTACCGATAAGAAGAGAAGCTTTTTCATGGTCATGTCAATATGTTTAATGTCCGAACGACATCAGGTCCGGCAACTTTCAAAAATAAAGAATTGTTGTCAGAGGAACAAGTTTTTTTATTTTTAATTATGTTAAAACCGGCGGCATTAATTTTTTTGACAAATGCATCATCATTTAGAAAAAGTATTATTTTTGCCGCTTCCTTTTAGGAGAGATGGCAGAGTGGTTGAATGCGGCGGTCTTGAAAACCGTTGACCGTTCGCGCGGTCCGGGGGTTCGAATCCCTCTCTCTCCGCAAAGCATAATCCCATTGCACAATGTGTGATGGGTTTTTTATTTTCAAGAGCGTCAAAAGCACCAGTTTTTGTAAACGATTGAAAATAAAAAAGACCATAACGTATAGCGTTGGGATTAGCTTTGAACCTCCCCCAAACGGGATCACCGGAGGTAATCCCTCTCTCTCCGCAAAGCATAATCCCATTGCACAATGTGTGATGGGGTTTTTTATTTATTCTTTTCACTTGCGCCGAAGTAAAAACTTATTAATTTTGCCCCGGAAAGTTGCCAGAGTGGTCGAATGGGGCGGTCTCGAAAACCGTTGTTCGCGCAAGCGGACCAAGGGTTCGAATCCCTTACTTTCCGCATTGCTGATCCTGTTGCACAAAGTGCGGCAGGATTTTTTTGCTTTGTCGCATTTGTTAATTCTCAAATAAAATGAATATGGGATTTACTGTCGTGAATCCTCGCAGGCTTGTGTATCACATAAAGCCAACTCCCTTCGGTCGCATGTCTTTTTTATTTATATACCTTTTGTCAGCGAGGCTGACAGCGGTATATAAATAAAAAAGCCGGCACAATGTGCCGGCTTTCTGGTACACCGTACGGGATTTGAACCCGTGTTACCAGGATGAAAACCTGGCGTCCTGACCTGGCTAGACGAACGGTGCCTTTGTTAGGAGGCGCAAAAATAAACAAAATTCTAATTTAGCAATACTTTGGCGAAAAAAAAACAGAACTTTTTTAATAAGCCCTGAAATCCTTTGTTTATGGTAGTTTACGAACTATTAAGGATGAGTTTGTGCCACCGAATCCAAAGGAATTTGAAAGAAAGGTCTCGATTTTTGCCTCTTTGGTTTTACTGACGATGTTCAACTTGGCAGAATATTCATCAGGATTCTCAAAGTTTATATTGGGTGCGATAAAAGAATTTTGTGCCATGATCATGGAATAAACTATCTCGCTGGCCCCGCCCATCCACATTTCATGACCTGTCATAGATTTAGTTGAGCTGACCGGTACCCTGCCCTGCCTGAACACCTTATAAATCGCCTGGGCCTCGTTTGCGTCTCCAACCGGCGTGGAAGTTGCATGAGCATTCAAATAATCAATATCCCCGGCTTGTAAACCGGCTTGTTCAAGTGCCATTTCCAGGGATCTTACCGGCCCTTCGACATTAGGCACCGAGATATGTTCTCCATTTGAAGAGAAACCGTATCCTAAGATTTCGGCAATAATCGGGGCTCCTCGCTTTTTTGCGCTCGCAAAACTTTCTAAAACCAGCGATGCGGCGCCACCGGAAGGGATTAGCCCGTCCCTGTCGCGGTCGAAAGGGCGGGATGCCCGGCCCGGCTCGTCATTTCGTGCCGAAAAAGCACTCAAGGCATCGAAACTTCCCATCGATAAAGGGTTTACCTCCTGGGCTCCCCCACAGATGATCGCATCCTGCAACCCTTGCTTTATGAGTAAATACGACATGCCAATGGCATGTGAGCCGCTTGCGCATGCACCGCTAAGCGTAAAGTTTATTCCCCTGAGCTTTAAAATTACCGACAGGTTCATTGATACTGTTGAGTTCATCGACCGGAAAATAGAACCCGACCCGATACAGGTGGTGCTCTGTTCTTTCTTTATAAGTTCCGCGGCCTCGATGACGGCCGTGGCAGAACTGTCGTTCCCATATAAGATGCCGACAATATTATCGTTGATATATTCCTGATCCATTCCGGCATTTCTTAATGCTTCCATAGTCGCCATATAGGCGTACTCACCTTGTTCAGGCAATCCAACTCTTTCCCTACGGCTCAATATACCTTTCAGGATGGGCTTTCTCAACGAACCGCTCAGTCTCGAACGAAATCCATATCCTTCCCTCTGAGGATCATATATTATGCCCGATTTGCCCATATACAAAGAATTCCTAACCTCATCCAGGTTTTCGCCAATAGAGGAATAAACTCCCATTCCTGTTATAACAACTCTGTTCATTTTTAATGTTTTATGTATAAAGCCCGCCATTAACGCTTATCACTTCCCCACTAATATATGCGGCGCCGTCCGAAACCAGGAAGCCCACCGCGGCAGCAACCTCCTCCGGTTTGCCGAATCTGTTAAGCGGTATGTTCTTGCTTAATAACTTTTCGTCAAGATCCGCGGTCATCTCGCTTGATATAAAACCCGGGGACACAGCGTTGACCGTAATTTTTTTCTTGCCTACTTCCTGGGCAAGCGATTTCGTCGCGGCAATAATCCCGGCTTTGCTGGCCGAATAATTTGTTTGCCCCGGCAATCCTTTTTCTCCCGACAGGGAAACTATATTCACTATCCTGCCCCATTTATTTAGTACCATTGCTTGCAATAAGCAAGAGGTTACATTGTAAAAACCATTTAAGTTTGTTTCGATGACACTTGTCCAATCCTGTTCATTCATGAATACCAAAAGATTGTCTTTTGTTATCCCTGCGTTATTTATCAAGACAGTGATCTTATCATCCTTATGGCTTTCCTGCCAATGGTTTAAGGCTGATTTAACGTTTTTGTTGTCGGCAACATCAAATTGTATGAGTTCGGCCCGGCCCCCATTGCCGGTTATTTTTTTGTGAACTTCCTCGGCAGATAATTTATTGGAACGATAATGTACGATAACTGCATAATCTCTTTTCGACAATTCAATGCAGATTGCCTTCCCTATTGCTCCCGATCCTCCTGTAACTAATGCAAACTCCATATTATTCTACTATTTTAGGATTATGAGACTTAAGATAGTCGTGCAATATACTAATTTGTTCATATTTAGGGGTGTCTTCAGTAAATACAGGGACCAACTCCCTCATCTTGCAGTAAATGCTTTTTGTGAAGGGCGCCAGCTTTCCCATAAACTTTAAATAATCAATTGCCTGTATAATGGCAAGGAACTCGATGGCAACAACTTCATAAGAGTTGTCGATTACTCTTTTTGCCATTAAAGCCGCATTCGTCCCCATGCTCACGATATCCTGGTTGTCGTTGTTGTTGGATATACTGTGAACATACATCGGGTTGGACAGGGTTTGGTTTTCGGCAGTGGTTGATGTTGCGGTGAACTGGGTTCCCTGAAGCCCAAGGTTAAGGCCGAGTGTACCCAAATTCACAAATGGCGGTAGTATCTCGTTCAATTTGGCGTTCATCAGGAAATTCAGCTGACGTTCGGCAAGCATCGACAATTTTGTGATTCCTATTTTCAACTTATCCATCTCAAAAGAAACATAATCGCCGTGAAAGTTCCCTCCATGGTAAACATGGCCTGTTTCGGCATCACTGACAGGATTGTCGTTCACGGAGTTGATCTCGTTCCTAAGAACACTTTCGGCATTCTCTATCGAATCGCAGATGGGGCCTAAGATTTGAGGCACGCACCTCAAGGAGTAATATTCCTGTATCTTTTGCTTGAATATCTTTTCTTCTATTTTCCCGTTAAACAACGAATCGCCTCTTTTTTTGATGAGGTGCGAACCTATAAGGGCATTGCGCATGGCATTGGCGATTTTTTGTTGCCCTTGATGTTTTTTTGTCGAATTCAACTCAACGGAAAAATGATCGTCGAAAGATTCAACAATTTCGTTGATCATGGCCGAGGCCGTCAACGACCAATTGAGCAATTTCTTTGAATAAATGGTGTTTATCATTCCGATTCCCGACATCACCGAAGTCCCGTTTATCAGCCCAAGGCCTTCGCGAAGATATACTTTTAATGGTGTAACGCCTTCTTTTTCAAATACTTCGCTAGTAGGCTTCCATTCTCCCTCAAACAAAACTTTTCCTTCTCCTATCAATACCAAGGCCAAATGCGAAAGTTGGACCAAATCGCCACTGGCACCAACTCCGCCATGAACCGGAATATAAGGGTAAATATTCCTGTTTATCAATTCCTTGAGAACAATCAGGGCCTCGCGGTGTATGCCCGAATATCCTAACGAAAGGCTTTTTAGTCGGGAAATCATGGCTGCCTTAACGCAAATTGGTTCTAAAGCAGGGCCTTGTCCAGCAGCATGGCTTCTGATAAGGTTATACTGTAGCTTTATCTGGTCACCCGCATCAACGCGATATTGGGCCATAGGCCCCAAGCCTGTATTAACACCATAAATAATCTTGTTTTCAGCGAATTTGCACAAGAAACCGAAACTCTTGTCAACTTTTTCCAATACGTTTTTTGAAATATCAATTTTCTTGTTTTTAACAAGTATATCGTAGTAGTCTGATAAACCTAAATCTTTTTCGGTAATAAAAATCATTCAATTCTTTTTAATAATACTTTGAAAAACCGGTTTTGCACAATGATGCGCAACCTAATTTGACGACAGCATAAAAGATTGATGCAAAGTTAAGATTTTGCATCTTACAAAAAAGCAAGAAGCCTATTTTGTGATAATTTAAAAAGCCAAGCCGCTTAAAGGTTCGTCAGCCTGATTCCCAGTACTATATTCCGCGTCAATCCGTCAGCACGATAGTTTTTGTCGATGATGGGAAATGCAAGGCTGTATTCGAGCTTGCGCTGGTTTTTAAGTTTTTTTGAGTAGCTGAGGCCTATATTAAAAGTAAGCCCTTTTGATCCGGGAAGCTGTATGTTTAGGTCGTTTTTATAAATCTCGTCTTCCTGCAGCCTATATATTAAGAGGGCGTTTATTATAAAACTGTTATGGTTCCTAAGTTCCAGGAATCTTCTTGTCCTGAAATACAGGTCGTCGCCGCGCTTTAATTTATTCGATTCGTAATACCTTAAGTTATCAGGTAGTGTTGCATTATTGACGAGGTAGCTGTTTTGATTTCTCCCGAAAGGATGTTGATAGGCAGCATAGAAATCCCATTTCGGGATACTGTAAAAACTACCCAATATTATGTCGTAAGTTCCCAGACTTGTTTGGTAGGCCATTGGCAACGGACTGTTGTTGAAAGACTTATCCGCATTATTCGACTTTATCCTGCCTCCGGCAATAATACTCCAGTTGCTTTCGCCGAAACTTGCAAGCCGGTGATTTACCGATAGTATCAAATCGCCAACGCCTGATGTATGGCCTAAGTTTCCGTTGGTATAAATAAACGGTATGCGCATTTCCAGGAGAGTTGCCTTTAATATCCTATATTGAATCCCTGCTGTTGTTTGCGAAATAAAAATAAGTTTTTCCCCGGATCCGAGCGTTTGCTCGACATTAAGTTTTAAACGGGAATGGCCTTTGGTTTCGCCATCATCGAAATTCAGGGATTCCACCGAGCAGGCACCGGCATCACTACATCCCTGACTAAAGATAAGCTGCGCCGAAAGCAAGGCAGATAGAAAAAGAATTGTCCTGGTGATCATGTACTTTTTTAGTACATTGGTCGTGAAAACAAAGGATATCTTACAAAAAGTTGTTTTTAATTTTACTGTAAACCGGATTAGCATACATCTTATAGAAAAGAGTCCTCAAAGCCTCTTTGTCGTCGTCGATAATATCGTATATGCCCTGACAACGTTGTTCAAACTCATCTTTGTTTTTCTGATTGTAAAAATCGCTGAAGCGGCTGGTATTTTCAAGATAATCATAAGCCAGATAGTTAGTCGGCCATAATTTATAGTTTTTATGTGTTTCTTTGTCAATTATCTTTGCGGCTTCGCTTATGATCTCATTATTCGTTAGCTTATCGTCGATGGAATCGATAAGATGATCGCTTATAGTGCTTCCGATATTTACATGGATCCTGCCTTTGGGCATCATGAACCCGCCCAAAATACTTTGCATGTCCTCATCTTCGTCTTTCACATAATGGCCTTCGATACCCGACAGATAAACTTCCCTCACCTTCATGGCCCCGCAAGGCTCAAGTTCGTATGAAATGGTTACCGGTGTGAGATTAAGGTTCTTAAGCGCTTGCTTGATGTTTTTGTCGCCCGAGAGTATCAACATCTTCAATATGCTTGCGTCAACATGATCCTTGCCGTCCTTGGTTCGCCCTTTGCTTTGGGCAATCCAAATAGAGCGTTGGTTCCCAGATATCATTTTATTGATATAGGTTGAGAGCCTTTGGGAATTCCGAAGTATTTCCTTGGGGCTGCCATCGCGGAACACAGTAACCATTTGGTTGCTTTTCCCAAGGTCAATTATAAACTGGTTGAGTTCCAGATTGCTTCCCCATGTCATGGCCGGCGGCGTTATTCCGTTGTTAATCAGGAACATGCCCAATATAGAGGAATCAAGGGCGATATCCCTGTGATTTGCGATAAACAAATTTGATTTCTTTTTGTCGAACTGCTCCAAGCCTGAACAAGAGGTTCCGGAGGTGGTTTTGTTTATCACGGCGCTGATACAGGGCAGAGTAAAATTTCTTTGGAACTCACCAATGGTTTTTGACCTTGATAAGGCCTCAGTGATGTTTTCCTGCTCATCATCGGAAAACAAAAAGTCCATCATGGGCTTATAGGCCGGGCTATTTATTATCCGGGGAATCGCCTCCCGCATTTCCTCTTCGGTATATGGCCTAATCAAGTCGAAATTATCTTCTGGCATATATATGTTTATGGGGGTATAAAGATATAAAATTATTAACAGTAAAATTACAAATGTCGTTGCAGACGGTTAAACTCGTTGATAATATTCACCATTAGGCTGTTGTCCTTGGGGATCTTCAGTTTTTTAAACTCGGCGATCATCTTTGTCTCGGCAGCATAAGTTTTTTTAAGGACATCCGGCTTTAAATTCAGTTCCTTGAATTCTTGCGATTCGACCCGCTTAATCATGGCATCGTCGTTTGCGCTGATGGTGTTCATCTCCCTGATAATATTTTCTCTTACTTTTTTGGCCTTGCTGTAATCTTTTGACGACAAGGTCGTTAGAAGCTCGCGTGAATATTTGCTGACTTTTGAGACGCCCAATCTTTGCTGGTCGTAGAATTTCTTCAACTCGGGGTTCTCCGGTTTCGACCTTTTATGGGAGGGGGCTTTTGAGCTTATCATCCTGTTGCCACGCGTGGTGTCGAGCTTCACCGAGATGGTCTTGGTATAACCTCCCTGGTTTCTTGATTTTTTGCCCAAGTCAATCTCGTCATAGTTTTGTTGCATATACTTCTTGAACTGGATTATGCTACTATGAACAAAGGCCGACTGCTTGGATGTGGGGTTGCCATTGAAATCGGCATCTTTAATTACATTATAGCGCTGTTCCATCAGCTTGATTCTTTTTTCCAGACTTGAGATTTGTGCCTTGGTCTTATCTGATTTCTGCTTGTTGGCGTATAAATCTATCAGATCGTTATTTGCCCTGTTGACTTCCGTTGCAGCCAAGGACTTGATTTTTTCAACTAAGCCGATAACTTTCTGCCTGTCAAGCGATTTAATGGCATTTTCCATAAGGAAAACACTGTTTTTATATTGTGCCAAATCAATTTGCCGGGTGTTTGTTACTTCTTTTTTTGCCTTAGTGTGAACTTTGCCATCCTTATTTGAAGTAAACTGGGCGTTCAGCAAGCCGATGCTCAAAAGCATAATCGTTAATAAACTTAAACTATTTTTCATCATGATATTTATTTTTTACCAAAGTTTTGCAGGATATATTCCCTTGTCGATCAACATCGCCACCTTCTCAATAGTCGAGTCCTTATCTTCTTTATAGGTTACGCCGAACCACGAGGCTTCGCTGGTAAGCACCTTTATTCCGGCCTTTTTCGCGTTTATCAGCTTGTTTACCACAAAAGGGATATAAAACTCGGCTTTTAAATTAGTTGAGTTTTTTTCGATGAAATTCCTGAAATCGTTTTCCATCTGAACGAAGAGCCTTGGGGTAAAGCCCCAGAAATTCATGGAAACGACCGATTCGCCGGAGATAATGTTTTTAACATCGTTTTCCTCGAACAGGATATTACCGTTTTCGGAATAAATCCTTGTCCTCTCCACAATATCCACAAGAAATTGATTGTCAGAGGTACATATCCCCCTGGAAACAGTGCCGTTTTCCGAAAGAGTGTTCTTTAGCCTGTACCCCACCATCGAATAATCAGTGTCGTCGAGAGACAAAGCCTTTAAATATGAAGCCATGACGGAATAGGCTTCCTTGCCATAAAAATCATCGGCATTGATAACCGCGAAAGGCTCCTGGATATAGTTTTTGGCCACCAAGACCGCATGGGCAGTGCCCCAAGGCTTTATACGCCCCGGATTGAAACTGATGCCCGACGGGATATCTGATATCTCCTGCAGAATATATTCAGTGGTGATCCTGCCCTTTAGCCGGGCTTCATATATGCTCCTGAAATCATCTATAATATTGGGGTTGAGAACAAACACCACTTTCCCGAAACCTGCCCTGATGGCGTCATAAACCGAATAATCGATAATGCTCTCCCCCGAAGGGCCGATTTGGTCCATTTGCTTGATTCCGCCATAACGACTTCCAAGACCTGCTGCCAATATTAATAATGTAGGATCCATATTTATAAAACTGCAAATATCATCAATAATTTACAAAAGCAAAATATTTTTTTCCAAGCCCGGCCGCAGCCCGAAAAAAAACCCGGGCCGGGCATTCGTCAATCGCGCCAACATCGCGGCATGGGCTTCAAACAGCCCGGCATGTTGGCACGAGCAAGACCATTGAACAAATGGGCAAAACTTAAGCCTGGGCCGAAAAGAGAAAGTGCGCAGTTTGCCAGCCCGAATATTTTAATTTCTTTTGCTAAGAAATAAAAATTATACCAAGGTTAAGGCGACATAAACTGGCTAAAACGACCAAAGCCAACACATATACAATAACGCCACACTTAAAAAAACGTAAAATTTTTACTAAAGATATGAAATTAATAAAATTCCAAAAAGTATATTACCCTAGGAAAACTGCACTAGGAGTTTAATTGAATATTTCTAATGCTTTGCAATGGAGATTACTTATGGAAGAGTTGTAGCCTTATCTGAAAAAGTAAAAGGTATTACAAAAATTGTAGACAAAGTAAATATTTAGCATGAAAGTATTTGAAGCAAATATCACTAATACTGTAGTTGCCTTTTTTGAAAATTCAAAAGAACTATCTATTGAAAACTTAAATTCAAAGATAAAATCAATTTGTGGTATAAATACTTTTTTTGAAATACAATCAGAATTAGATGAACTAATTAACACTATTTCGAATAGCAATAATGTAATAAATGAGCCTGATAGAGCAGAATATGGAGACTTTCAAACAAATATAAATTTAAGTGATAATGTTTGCAATCTTTTAAAAAATCAAAATACAACACCTGAAATTATTATTGAACCTACTTGTGGAAAAGGGAATTTCATTATTTCAAGCCTTAACACATTTGAAAACATCAAATTTATTTATGGTATTGAAATTTACAAACCTTATGTATGGGAAACTAAATTTGCCATTTTAAACTATTTTTTGAAAAATAAAAATTCAAATTTGCCAGAAATAAATATATACCACTACAATGTGTTTGATTTTGATTTTAAGAAAATCTCAAAAAAACACAAAGACCAAAAAATATTAATAATTGGAAATCCACCTTGGGTTACAAATTCAAAATTATCTTCACTTGGCTCTGACAACTTACCCCTAAAATCAAATTTTAAAAACCATAACGGACTTGATGCGATTACGGGAAAAGGGAATTTTGACATTGGTGAGTATATTTCAATTAAATTGATATCAATATTTTTAAAATTAAATGGGGATTTTGCATTTCTAATTAAAAATTCTGTTGCAAAAAACATTTTGTTGGAACAAAATAAAGCAAAATATCAAATATCAAATATTAAGCAATTTGATATTGATGCGAAAAAGGAATTTAATGTTTCGGTTAACGCTTGTTTGTTTTTGTGCTCTTTAAACAAAAAACCTGAGCTTACGATTGCTGAACACAATTTTTACACAAAAAACTTAATCAGGGAATATGGTTGGGTTGATAATAAATTTGTTGCTAATATCGACTTATATTTAAAATCCGAAAAAATAGATGGGGAATCCCCTTTCGTTTGGAGACAAGGGGTAAAACACGATGCTTCAAAAATAATGGAATTAGAAAAAGTAAACGGCCATTACATAAACAACAATAATAAAACTGTTGAAATTGAAAAGGATTTAGTTTATGCCCTATTAAAAAGTTCTGATTTAAAAGGGACTATTATTGATAAATCCCGGAAATACACTATTATTACACAGAAAAAAGTAGGCCGGGAAACCAAATATATAAAAGAATTATATCCAAGAACTTATAATTATCTTTATTCTAACATTGCATATTTTAACAAAAGGAAATCAAGTATTTATAAAGGAAAGCCTATGTTCTCGATTTTTGGGATTGGGGATTATTCGTTTAAGCCTTATAAAGTTGCCATTGCGGGAATGTATAAAGCTACTGCATTCTCTCTTGTTAAACCAATTGACAATAAACCCGTAATGCTTGATGACACTTGTTATTTTATAGGTTTTGAAACATTAATTGAAGCAGAAATAACGCAAACTCTATTGAACAAGGAATTAACGCAGAATTTTATTCAATCAATTGCATTTAGAGATGCTAAAAGAATGATAACAAAAGACTTGTTGATGAGAATTGACTTGAACGAAATAATCAACGAAACAGATTTTTGCGAATTGCAATTGGAAATCCCAAGTTTAAATATTGCAGCTTGGGAAAGTTATAAAGGGGAATTGACAAAACAGCTGTTTGAGAAAAATCGACAATTAGACCTTTTGATATAACAAACCGGAATGACTATCTTAGGGTCTGCTGAAAAACGCCTAACAACGTGAGGTATATATTGTTACACGATTATTGTTAGTTAGGGATGCAAGCTTTTTTCAAGGAATTATTAAAAAAGCCGGCATTTTTTCTAAAAATCTTGTTTGCTAGCCCTATCTTAAAGATGAATGACTATTTTAACATTAAAAACAAAATGGATACTGATAGATATGAGATAAAAGGGTTTTGGGGATCTTAAGCACGCACAGCAATACCAATACTGCATGCCGCAACTGACGACAATGTGTTTTATTCAAGCCTCTTCAATCCTTTTTTCGCCCTGCTCTCCAGGTATTCGTAATAATCGCCATCATAGAGCTTCAGGGATTTTTCAAAATATTTTTTTGCCGTTTCCGCTTTGCCGGATTTCTCAAACAGAATACCACAACGCAAGGCTGCCTCACAGGCGAAATAATAGTCTTCGTCGCTACCCTTGTCGATAAGGTTTTTATAGTTTTTTACAGCCAGCTGATAGTTGTTTTTTAGTTCGGCGGCTTTCCCCTCTATTAAATAATACTCTAGCTTATAAGGCAGGAAATCGTTGTTGATGGCTTTATACACTTGGATCTCAGATTGATATTCGTCGTAATAGCCCCCGTCGATAAGCAGGTGTGCCTTTGTGAGGCAAAGGTCGGGCGTATAATCCAAATTCGCGTCGTACAGTGCCTCGCGGTCGCGCTCGTTGATGTCGTTGCCGTCGTTTAAGACGACTTCCTTAAGTTCGTTAAATTTATCCTTGTTGTTGTTGATAAGGTAGAATATGGCAAGCTTATAGTTTATTTCCTTTACGTATTCCTTTTTCTTCGATGCCGAGAGATACCTTTTTAAATAATATCCGGCATTAAAATCCAGCTTGTTTAGTAGGACTTTCCCCATAAGGTAATTGTAAATTAATTCGGCCCCGGGTTTTTGTTCTATGTTGATCTCTCGCAAAGTGTTTAATGCCTGTTCGTTATTCCCGGTCCTGAACTCAATGTTCGCCCTAAAATACTGGTGCGCAAAAAGATCCGCTATGGATTTATCGAGTTGGTGGGTAAAATCATAAACTTTCCCGGGTGTTTTGTTTAATTTTGCCGAAAGCACCACGAACAAGGCGGATTCGGCATTTATACCCTTCTGGTTTTTCTGTGCGTCGAAATTTTTTAATAGTAAATCGAAGCCATGATCAGCATCGCCGCTAACGCCAAAAGCCGATACGGCAAACTTTACGAATGGCGGCAGATTGTCAACGGCTACGTTAAAAAAGCCGTCGAGTTTTAAGCTCGGTTTAAATTCAGGGTGTTTCTCCAGGTTTCTGTATGTGTCTTTATATGCTGAATATGCTTTCCGCAAGCCGCTTAGCCTGTCGCCATGAATAATATTGAATATCCCGGCTTGCAATTCCATCTCGGCAAGGCAGCTCAGGTAATAAGGAGAGTCCGCATCCTTATCGTCCATAATATCCCGCCTTTCATAATATTTGTCCAGAAATTCCTCGTAGGCATCGTCGTCCGAATCCAACAACAGCTCATAGGCATCGCAGGTCTGATCCAGATAATACGCATAATAATTGTCGGGCTTGTCCTTTATCTCGTTTGCTATTATTTGTTTTGCCATGCTGAAATCAAAGTCTATCAGCAGCACCCAGGCCTGCCTCAAATTATCGTTTAAATCATAGGCCGCATCGGCATTTTTGCCAATAAAAAAAAGCAATAGTATCGAGATGAAATATTTTGTCATAAGCCTGGAAAAAACGAGGGCTAATTTAATTTTTATTTTGGATATGAGGTTTTTGTTCCTCTACCCAATAAAAATCCTAGTTTTGAGGTTTGGGAATTTATTCGGGCACTTCTAGTTTTAAATCGGCAAATAGCGTTCAATCAATAAGATACAAATATATTGTTTGTGAAGGAATATTTACTTTTTATAATAATTACATTGGTTTCAATATTTTGTTCTTGTAATGTGGGGCCGCTAGCTTATGAAGATTCGGGCAAAACCCTTGAGCTTTTCAGAAGGCAGTACCTAAAAGTTGTGTTGTCGGTGGGCAATAAAGCTTTGTCGGACTATTTGATATTTTAAAGAATTTCTATTTACATTTGCCGCAATGCAAAAAAAGTTTGTAAAAAATCTCGCTCTTTTGTTGTTCTTGAACTTCCTGGTGAAGCCCTTTTGGATATTGGGCGTTGACAGGCAGGTGCAGAATGTTGTGGGCCCCGGCGAATACGGCTTTTATACCGCTATCCTTAGTTTTTCCTTTCTTTTCTATATCTTCCTTGATTTGGGCATTACCAACTTCAACAACCGGAATATTGCCCAGAACACCCAGCTTCTTCAAAAACATCTTGCCGGAATAGGAACCCTCAAGCTGTTGCTGGGAATTCTTTACGGTATTATAATAATAGGCATAGGAATTGTTTGGGGTTATAGAGGTCGTGAGCTATATCTGCTCGCCTGGGTGGGGCTCAATCAGTTTCTGCTGTCGTTTATCCTTTATCTGCGGTCAAATATCAGTGGGCTATTGCTTTTTAAAACCGATAGTTTTTTGTCGGTCCTCGATAGGGTATTGATGATAGTAATAGTTGGGATAATGATTTGGACCGGCTGGTTCAGCATGAAATTCACGGTTGAATGGTTTGTTTATGCTCAAACAACGGCCTATTTGATCACTGCCCTGATTGCCCTGGCGGCAGTGCTAAAACAGTCGGGCAAATTGCAGCTGAACTGGAATCCTGTATTTTTTATAGCGATAATTAAGAACAGCTTGCCATTTGCATTGTTGGTATTGTTGATGAGTTTTTATAACCGTATCGACCCGGTGTTGATCAGGAAAATACTGCCTTTGGAAAGTGGTGATTATCAGGCTGGTGTATATGCCCAGGCTTTTAGGTTGCTGGATGCCGGACAGAATTTCGCTTTTCTCTTCTCTGTGCTTTTGCTGCCAATTTTCTCTAAATTGATCAAGGAAAAAAAGCCGATCGATCAAATAGTGCGCCTGTCGTTCTCGATTCTAGTTACCGGTGCCATAATAATTGCAATCACCTCCTCTTTTTTCTCAAAAGAAATAATGAGCCTGATGTATAACAGGTTCGGGACTGAAACCGCCTCCGAATATGCCTTGAGGATTTCTCAGTCCTCATATATCATGAGCATCTTGATGTTTAGCTTTGTGGCCATCTCGTCGAATTATATTTTCGGGACACTGCTCACGGCCAACAAAAGCCTTAAAAACTTAAATATAATCGCTTTTGCAGGATTGCTGCTGAACATTGTTGTCAATATAGCCTTGATACCGAAATTTATGGCAACCGGGTCTGCTTGGGCAAGTTTAGTTGCGCAGGGCAGCACTGCGGTATTGCAGCTTCTGCTTGCCGTGAAGGTGTTTAAGTTCAAACCCGATTACCTCCTCGTCGCCAAATTTATATCCCTTATCTTGATCTTGGTTTTAGGCGGGTGGCTGATGAAAAATATAATTAATGCAGATTGGAGGCTGTTGGCAACGGCCCTGTTTGCAATTGGCTTAATGTATTCACTGATAATCAGGCTACTGGATGTTAAGGGCTTAATTAAGATACTGAAATCGGGGGAGGCCTAGATATTTGAAAAACAATTTTCTTGTTTTGAAACAATTTGTATTTTTGCCGATTGATCGACCACTAATTAATTTTAACTGATGGGAAGAGACCACATTGAAGAAAAAGTGAATAATTTCTTGATAGAAGAGTTCGAGCTGGAGCTGGAACAATTACGTCCCGATGCCTTGATGAAGGAAGATTTGGATATTGAAAGCCTTGATTTTGTTGATATTGCAGTTATTATCGAAAAAGAGTTCAAAATAAAAGTAACAAGCGAGCAGATGGTCAAGATTAAGAAACTTGACGATTTATATAATTTTATCCTTGAATATCAACAAAACTAATGTCTTCGTGGCAGGGCAAGACCAGGGGTGGCAAATTTGGATATTGGTTCTTCATTCAAATTTTACGATGGCCGGGAATTAATTTTGCCTACTTTTTCTTATATTTCGTTTCCGCATATTTTTATTTCTTTGTTGGCAGGGCGCGAAGGCCTATATACTGGTATTTCAGGAACATTCATGCGTTTTCGCGCTTAAAATCCACCATGTCCGCTTTCAGCAACTTTTATTTGTTCGGGCAAACAATTATCGACAAGGTAGTGTTGATGTCGGGCTTGCCGAATAAGTTTACTTTTAACTTTGACGGGGAAGAGCACATCATCAAGATGTCCGAAAGCGGCGGGGGCTTGCTTTTGGGCGCCCATGCAGGGAATTGGGAAATTGCTGGTCAGCTGCTCAATCGAATAAACACGAGGGTGCATATCGTCATGCTGCAAGCCGAGCACGAAAAAATAAAGTCGCTGCTCGATAAGGTGATGACAAAGAAACAAATGGACATTATTCCTATTTCAGATGATTTCTCGCATCTCTTTAAGATAAAGGAGGCCTTGGAAAACAACGAGATTGTTGCCATGCACGGCGACAGGTTCTTAGCCGGCACCAACACGACAACAAAGGATTTTTTCGGGCATAAAGCCGAATTCCCCCTCGGGCCTTTTTTGCTCGCGGCAAAATATAAAAAACAAATATGCTTTGTCAGCGCATTTAAGGAAACATCCTCGCATTATCATTTTTATGCTGAAAAACCAATAAGGGCAAACACTTATACAGATATAAAAACACGCAATTCGGAAGCGGAAAACCTGCTTGAAGAGTATTTGCGGAATTTACGGCTGATGCTTGAGAAATACCCCCGGCAGTGGTTTAATTATTATTATTTTTGGGCTTAAATATTGAATATTAAATGGATTATAATTACGGAAACGACAACAAATCGGCCTTGCAGGCTAAGTATGATGCTCAAAAAATTGCTTTTGCACCCATAATGTTTCAAGCGGCCAAGGCTTTGCGCGATCTGGGAATACTAAAGTATTTGATGGAAAACCGTAGTAAAGGCTGTGATATAAACCAAATCGCACAAGCGCTGAAGCTTAGTGATTATGGTATCAAGGTACTGCTCGAAGCAGGCATAAGCCTTGAGGTGGTTTATGCGAAAAACGGAAAGTTCTTCATATCCAAAACAGGGTATTTTATTGAAAGCGACGAACTTACAAGAGTCAATATGGACTTCACCCAGGATGTGAATTATCTTGGGATCGCGAACCTGCAGGATTCAATTAAAAACGGGAAAGCAGAAGGCCTTAAAGTTTTTGGTGATTGGCCAACCGTCTATGAGGCACTAGCCGAACTTCCCCCTAAGGTTAGAAAAAGCTGGTTTGCGTTCGACCATTATTATTCGGATTATGCTTTCCCCGAAGTGCTTTCGCATATAACAGCGGATAATCCGGGAAAAATTCTTGATGTCGGTGGCAATACAGGTAAGTTCTCGATTTTCTGCGCTAAAAACAACCCTGATATCGAAATGACCATCCTGGACTTGCCGGGACAGGTGAAAGAAGCAAACAAAAACGTAGAGAAGGAAGGGCTTGCAGGGCGCATATCCACCCATGCCCTGAATTTACTGGACAATTCGATACCTTTCCCAAAGGGCCATGACACGGTGTGGATGAGCCAGTTCTTGGATTGTTTTTCGCAACAAGAAATACTAGGACTGTTGGAAAGAAGCCGCGATGCGATCGACGAAAACGGTTCAGTATTTATTCTGGAAACTTATTGGGACTTGCAGCAGTTCCCGGCATCTACATACAGCTTGCATGCTACGTCGCTGTATTTCACGGCAATGGCAAATGGGAATTCCCAAATGTACCATTCGGACGACATGAGAAAGCTTGTAGGGAAAGCCGGATTGCGAATGGAAAAAGAATTTCTGAATGTTGGTGTCAGCCATACCCTTTTTAAATGTAAAAAAGCGTAATTTTGAACTCTTGTTATGAGTAAATATCAAATATCGAATATCGGCTTTGTGCTTTCGCTAGCAATAATCATCGTCTTGGATTATTTCTTCGGACATTGGATGCTCCTGCTGCTGGCGCCCCTTATCACTTTTTATTTGAGCTTGATCGTCATGGGCTCGGCTTCTATAAGGTTTAACTTTTATCTGAAATCGCTTAAGCGCGGAAGTGCTTCGCCGAAAGCGGTGGCCCTGACATTTGATGACGGCCCTGATAAGGTTATTACTCCTGAGATCCTGGAAATACTGAACAACTACAACCTCCAGGCGGCTTTTTTCTGTGTCGGGAGTAAAATCGAAGAGTATCCAGGCCTTCTTAAGACCGTTTATAATGCCGGCCATATAGTTGGAAATCATAGCTATAGCCATTCCAAGATTTTTGACCTGCGCTCAACTGCAAATATGGTTATCGAGATAAAAAAAACCAATAAGCTCATAAACGAATGCATAGGCGTTAAGCCTGTTTTGTTCCGGCCGCCATTCGGGGTTACCAACCCGCTATTGGCAAAAGCCATCAAGATCACTAATGTCGTTTCTATGGGTTGGAGCCTGCGTTCCTGGGACACCAACGGCAAAATAACCAAGGTTGTGAACCGGCTTAAACGCAAGGTGCATTCCGGCGATATTATTTTATTCCACGACAACCGCCCCAATACGCCTGAGATACTGGCCCGGTTTATCCCATACCTTATTGATAATGGATATCAAATCGTTCCTCTCGACAAGTTCTTGAAAATAAATCCTTATGAGAGCAATTAACATATCTTTTCTTTTGCTGCTTTTCCGTTTTGCATATCCTCAAGGTGCTTTTGTTGAAATTGGGGATGCCGGCAAATTGAAGTCGGAAATCAAGAAGCACTCAGAGGAGGTCAACAGTATAAAAAGCGATTTTGTACAGGAGAAAAACTTGAGCATGCTGCAGGAAATCGTAACTAGCCAAGGCCGGTTCTTATTTAGGAAGCCCGGAGATATACGCTGGGGGTATTCAAAGCCTTACGAATACGTAATTGTAGTTGCCGACGGTAAATTCCGGATAAGCAACGAAGGGAAGATAAGCGAGTTTGACATTGGTTCCAACCAGATGTTCAGGCAAATAAGCGACATGATCGTTATGGCAATCAGCGGTGATTTTGTCGATAGTGAGGAGTTTGACATAAGCTTCTTTGAAAACGCGGACTTTTACCTTGCCGAGCTCAAGCCGCATGCCCGGCAAATTGCCGATATGCTCTCGGCCATTAAAATATATTTCGACAAAACAAGCTTGGATGTCAAAAAGCTTAAGTTCATCGAACCGGGCGATGATTATACTTTGATAATATTTAAAAATTATCAGAAGAACATGGATTTAAAGGATTCGGAATTCATTTTTAATTAATCATCGGAAAATGGAGTTGTTTGGAAAAATATTCCCTAAAGCTCTTCTGTTCGGCATGCTGCTCTGTATAGCCTCCTGCTCGCCAAATTATTTGAAAGATTTTAAATTACTGAACAATAGCGATTTAAAGATTCCAACCATCTTCAATCACGATTTTCAGAAATCGCTTTACAAAGCTAAGCTGACGATAAGGGGCAGGGAGCTGAGCGGAGTCCTCATTGTTAAAAGAATAAACAAGTCAGGATTCCGTATTGTTTTTATGTCGGAAATAGGCCTGAAATATTTTGACTTCGGGATTGAATACGGGGGCGAGGAATTTATGGCCCGAACATATTACATCATGCCCGTGCTTAATAGAGGGGAGGCTCGGGATATCTTAATCAACGACTTCAGCTTATTGCTCAGTGATTTCAAGGCAAACAGAAAGCCCGTCGTGTATCGGTCAGCGGAAAGTAAGCGGATAGCCGTTGAATATAATTACAACGGCCAGGTTTATATTTGTTTCCGCCAAAGCGGGAGCGATAGGATCGGGGCCGTAAAATGGAAGTCGAGGGCTGGCGGACGCTCAGGAATCAACATTGGCTCATTTCCCGACGGGATTCCTTCCGGCATTGAAATTACGAATAAAAAATATTCATTGTTCCTGAAGCTTCAACTGATCGAACAATAGTGCCAAACCCGGGCTTGCTTTATCTTGTCCTGGGCAATAAATCATGCAAGCGATATAAGCGGGGCAACTATTCTCGACTTAACAGGCTCATATAGAGCAAGCCTGGGTACCGGGGCCGAATGCAGGACTGATAAGCTGTCGGAACCAGATATCCCGACATCATTAAAAAAGTAAATATTTATGAATTGGGATTTAGAAAAAAACAAAAAGGACGCCATCGAGTTTTATAGGCTTTCATATTATGGAAACCCCCGAAAAGCAGTTGAATTATATGTCGGGTCGGGATATATTCAACATAACCCCTTGGTTGGCGACGGCGCTGAGCCCTTTATCGCATATTTTGAGAAAATGGCAAGGGATTATCCGGATAAAACTATCGGATTTGTCAGGTCGGTGGCGGAAGGTAACCTGGTAGCCCTTCATACGCACCAAGTATGGCCGGAGGGAGACGAGTATGTAACTATGGACTTTTTCAGGTTTGATGAAACAGGAAAAATAGTTGAGCATTGGGACTCGATGCAGAAAATCCCCGGGTCATCCGAAAACGGGAATACAATGTATTAAGGAATATCTTCTTTTGTATATTTGAAGCCGAAAATTTTATTTTTATGTTCTTATGAGTACGATAACAGTTGTTTCGATAGTGCTGATTAACCTAGCATTGATTTTTTATAGCGTGGGCGTGTGGTTTGAGAGGTTTGGCAAATACCTTAAAACATGGCACTTGCTATGTTTTTGGATAGGCTTTGCCTTCGATGTGTCGGGTACTTTGGCAATGCATTTTATTTCGGACAAAGGATTTGACCTTCTCGACCTGCATACCTTGACAGGGCAAGTGGCTCTTTGGCTGATGCTGGCTCACGCAATTTGGGCAAGCGCTGTCGTTAAAAAAGGGTCTGAAAAAACACGCAAGAACTTTCACCGTTACAGCCTTGTGGTTTGGATAATATGGATGGTGCCTTATATTGGAGGCGTATTCCTTGGCATGAAGGGCTAGGTAGGGTTTGCTGAAAAACGCCTAACAACGTGAGGTATATATTGTTACACGATTTTTGTTAGTTAGGGATGCAAACTTTTTTCAAGGATTTAT
>JAADIS010000124.1:59696-90399 GCA_013151215.1 Chlorobiota bacterium
AAATCTTGTTTGCTAGCCCGTAGTACATCATCTACTTCATTGCGGCGGCTCGCAGTATTATTATACATCTTCACCTTGCGGCTTCGTATATAATTTACTACGGACTTTTTCAGCAGACCCTAGGTAGTGTCGGCAAGACCCTTGCGCAGATGGCTGAAGCCCACAATTTCCAAAAGCAATTTTTGTCAACATTATTCATCTTGTGTTATGCCGGGCATCGTTTGGCAGCAGGGTCATGGACAGCCGTAGAATGCGCATTGGCGTCAACCAAAAAGAACAACAAACAATGCCTTGTTGAAGGAATTTTAAGGCCATCAAACCTGATAATAAAAAGCATTGTCGAATATCGATTAAGGTTTGGCAATATGAAAAGTTGGGCGTTTTGAAACGCTAAACTTTCAAATTTCTAGGCTGTTTTTTTAGTATTAAAATGCTCATTTTTATCACTCACTGCCCAATTTTTTATATTGCGTGTTGCCCACAGTTATTCCTCATATTGCTTCACTTATTCGAATATGTTTTTCTATTTCAGGTCGCCATTGTTCTTGATTTGACATTGTGTCGCAAATCTTCTCGTGAAAATAAACCTGATACCAAGTTATCTTATGAAACTCACAAACATTCTTATATACTTTCTCCGAATGTATCATTAATTTCATAATAAATTCTTCTTTAGGTTCTCTATGGTTATTTATTACCTGACTCAAACTTACTGGAGCAACATCAATATCCTTCGCAAAAGTACTTCTCTTTGAATATATGGAATCGATATATAGTTTTAAAAAATCTGAGAAATAGTTATGATTATCATATACAGGAATCTTAATATATTCCTCCATTTTCAGTTTCAATTGCAAAAGCTTAGCCTTGGTAATTTGGTCTTTAGAAAGGTTTTTCATCCTCATTAAACGAGCTTCCATTAAAGCTGTGGCATCGGATTCACGTTCCTTATTTGATTTGTACCTTGAATCAATACCGTATTCTACATCCATAATATTTTTTTTATTTTCAGTCATTGTCGTAAAAATTTATTAAGTTAATTATCCCAGGAACTTCTATACTTAAAGTTATACCTGTTATATTCATGTTGTATCTATCAATATAGTGTTGGGCAATTTGGCTTTTAGGTCTAAGAGAAACGCATGCTAGTTCTCCATATTCACGAATTGCAATTTTTGCAACATATGCAATTAGGTTTCCTGCAATTTTATCATATTTTTTCTCATTTCCTTTGTTTTCTTTTGAAACTGTTAAAAGCCTGATATGTATTCTCCATTCTTGAGAAATCCTTTCTATTGAGACAAGCCCTAAAATATCACTTGAGCCTTTAATCTGTAATTTGTATACCTCTTGATTCTTCTCAATTTTCCAGTCAAAAAAGTACCTGTCTTTTCGTAAAGTTTTAAATTCATCAATCTCAACAGGTAAAATTTCAACTGAATGTTTTTCACCGGTTGATATATCTATAATTTTCATACGACAAAGGTACAATAAGTTTACGTATTTAGGAAATTATTAATAAATACTTTACATATTACGGAAATATTCGTTAATTGTGGGTAACGAATGATAAAGTTTTTTGGAACAAGGAAACCCATTTCTAAAATCAAAAATCGCTGGCCGCTTCTCGGGGTACAAAAACGGGGATATCAATCCCCAGGGGCCATAGTGTCAACAAGGTAGAATCAAGGAGCGGCGCAGCGATCTCTTACACTCACGGAAACAAGACAGCATAATTATCGTAGCTTATAATTATTAGTTTTGCAGTCTTACAAAACTACTAAATGACGGGTGAAGCTGTAAATATGGACAGGAGTGTTTGTGTAATCGTACCGACATATAACAACGCAAGGACAATTGCTGAGGTGCTTGCAGGCATCAAGGAGTATATTGCTGATATTTATGTTGTTAACGATGGCTCAACTGACGATACAATTTCCATACTGGAAAATATCGATTATATTAAGCTGATTTCCTACGACAACAACCGGGGAAAGGGCTTCGCCTTGAGAAAAGGATTCGGGGCCGCCCTGGCCGATGGCTTTAGCCATGCCATTACCATAGATTCGGACGGGCAGCACAGCACAGAGGATATTGCCGTAATATTGTTGCATCACGAGGAAAAGCCTGATAGCTTGATAATTGGCAGGAGGAATATCCGGGCCGACGGCATGCCTGCCAAAAACAGTTTCGCGAATAAGTTCTCAAATTTTTGGTTCCGGGTCGAGACCTGGCAGAGATTAGCTGATACTCAATCCGGTTTCCGTTTATACCCTATCCATAAGTATTCTAAAACCAAATGGTTTACAACGAAATACGAGTTTGAGCTGGAAGTACTGGTACGTTCGCAATGGAGCGACATCACAATAGATAGCGTTCCCGTTTGTGTTTATTACCCCCCTACGGAGGAAAGGGTAAGCCATTTCAAGCCCTTGCGCGACTTTGCAAGGATTAGCGTCCTCAATACTTTCCTGGTTTTTATCGCTTATCTGTATATTTTTCCTTTAAGGTTTTTCAAGTATCTGATAAACAATAAGTTCACCAAGATAGTAAAGGATCAGTTAATGTTGCATAATGAAAATCCTCATAAAATTTCATTAGCAATGGGTTTTGGGGTTTTCATGGGCATAACGCCCGTTTGGGGTTTTCAAATGCTGATAGCGGCATTCTTGGCGCATATCTTAAAACTAAATAAGGTTATCGTGGTGGGCTTTTCCAATATTAGCCTTCCTCCGATAATTCCCTTTATCATTTATTTTAGCTATAAAACAGGTACTGTTTTTTTCAATAGCGACTTGGAGTTCAACATGGACACTATGCGATACCTCAAGTCGCAAATGATGGACGGTCATTTTTATAAGACCTTTAACGAATTTGGCTATAGCATTCTGCAATATGTTAGCGGTAGTTTGTTGTTGGCCCTGGCAGCAGGTTCCCTTGTTTTCGTAGTTTCGTATTTAACTATCGGTTTTATGAATCGGGCAAAATCAATTAAATCGAGATGAGCACACTCTTCCTTTTTATATATAGGCTTGTTTCGCGCAACAAAATTATTGCCCTGTCGGTTCTGCTGGCATTAGTTTTATCCTCGGCTTATCTTGCTTCCAAACTGAAGTTCTCCGAAGATATTTCCGGACTTCTGCCTGATAGCGAGAAAATCGACAATATGAGCTTCGTTTTTCAAAATTCTAAATTGCTTGACAAGCTTTTGATAAACATCAGCCTTGCCGACAGCACAAAAAAACCTGATAAAGCAAAACTCATAGACTTTTCAAAATCCGTCGTCAAGCAAATTAACGAGGATCTTATACCTGGTTATATCAAGTCCATAGATAAAGCCCCCGACAAGGCCGGCATGCAGGATTTATATGATTTTATCCTGCACAATATTCCTATATTGCTCGATAGCGAAGATTATATACAAATTGACTCGTTAATCTCAAGGCATGAGATAGAAAGAACCATCAATGCTAATTATAAGCTATTGATAGGCCCGGCAGGGTTTGCTGCTAGAAAAGCCATACAAATCGATCCTTTGCACCTTGCAAACTTTCCGCTCAACAAATTAAAAAGTTTTAATATCGATGATGATTTTGAAGCTGAACAGGGGTTTATAGTTACAAAGGACGGACGAAACCTGTTATTGATGTTGAGTCCGGTGAGCAACAGCGACACACGCTTGAACAAAACGCTGTTTCGCGAGCTCGATAAAATTATCGCTAAAGCGGCTGCTCAAGGTTTTAATATAAGCTATTTTGGAAACGCGGCAGTAAGCTATGGCAATGCGGAGCGGATAAAAAAAGATATTATCTTAACGGTCTCGCTGGCTTTTGTATTTCTATTGCTGTTCATAAGTATCTTTTTCAGGAAGAAAATCAGTTTTCTCCTTGTTTTCATGCCAGTGCTTTTCGGTGCCTTGACCTCACTCGCTTTTTTATCGGCCACATTGCATGAAGTATCGGCCATAGCCCTAGGGATTGGCTCCGTATTGCTCGGGATATCAGTTGATTATGCAATTCATATCCTTTCCCATTTCAGGCAGAACGCCGATATAAAGCAATTGTTCCGTGATGTATCAACACCAATAATAATGAGTAGCCTGACAACTGCTTCTGCCTTTTTAAGCTTGCTTTTTGTCAACTCGGGGGCTTTAAACGATCTGGGCGTTTTTGCAGCTGTGAGCGTATTGTCCGCCGCTTTCTTTTCTTTGGTAGTACTGCCGCATTTCATTAGCGAAAAGGCCGGTGAAAGATCAAACCCCCGGAAAAACCTTATCGACAAACTGGCAGGGCTACATCTGCACGACAATCTTTATTTAAAGATTTTTATTGTCCTTATAACGATATTTTTCTTCTTTAGCTCGTCGAAAGTTAGTTTCGATGGCGACATGATGAAAAGCAATTATATGAGCAAGTTCCTTCAAGATGCAGAAATACGGCTGAATAAAATCACATCCGCCTCGCGCAAGAGCATTTATATAGTAAGCGTGGGAAAAACCAAGGAACAGGCCCTGGAGCGCAATCAAAACCTAAAGCCGCTTTTGGACAGCTTGCGAAGCAGTGGGCTTGTTAAGTCATACAGTTCGGTGAGCTCGCTGTTGAAATCCGAAAAGGAACAGCAATCGTTAATTGATGAATGGGATGGCTTTTGGAGGGCAAATGGAGCTTCAACAATAAAAACAATAGAAGAAGTTTCTGTCAATCATGGCTTTAAGGCAAAAGCTTTCGATGGCTTCAGGCAAATGATACATGCAAAATACAATATAATGAAAACAGTGCCCGATTCAGGGCTGTTCAATAAACTTACATCGAGCTACTTGATAGAAACCGATACTTTGACTGCGGTAATAAACGTGCTGAAAGTTGCTAGCGACCAATCGGTTATCGATAGTGTTTATAAAGCTTTCGAGAATGATGGCAATGTGTGGATAGTTGACAAACGGCTTGTGACCAGTGAACTGGTCGGCGTATTGAACAATAATTTCAATCTCTTGGTTTATGTTTCGCTGTTCTTTGTTTTCATTATCCTGCTGCTGGCCTATGGCCGACTGGAACTAACTATCCTGACAATGATCCCGGTATTGGTCTCATGGGTATGGACCGTTGGGATAATGGGCTTGTTCGGTATCTCGTTCAACATCTTCAACATCATCATCCTTACGTTTATCTTCGGGCTGGGCATTGATTACAGCATTTTTATGATGCGGGGCCTGCTACAGGATTATAAATACGGAATTGAGGACATTTCCTCCTATAAGGTTTCGATAATCCTTTCGGCCATTACGACACTTGCAGGAATCGGAGTCCTTGTGTTTGCACGACATCCCGCCTTAAAGTCCATAGCACTGATGTCAATAATTGGGATTTTCAGCGTTGTTGTCGTAAATTTTATTTTATTGCCCGCCATATTCAAATGGTTGATTTCTTATAAGAAGGGGTTGCGTAACCGGCCCGTTACCCTACTGGATTTTATTATGTCGCTATTGTCGTTGGTGGTATTTTTTGGCGGAGCCATCCTCATGACGGTTTTGGCCTTTGTTTTCAAGGCCATCCCTGCCCACAGGGACAAGAAAAAGTTATTGTATCATAAGATATTCAGTAGATTGACATGGTTTTTGATCTATATGAATTTCTTTTCGCGTAAAACCATTGTAAACCCTTTGGGGGCGGATTATTCGGAGGCCTCAATAATCATTGCCAACCATCAGTCGCATATAGACTTGATGTTGATGATGCTGCTAAACCCTAAAGTCCTGGTGCTTACCAACGACAGCAACTACAACAACCCGATTTATGGCAAAGCACTTAAGTATGCCGACTTTTTGCCCTCCGACCAAGGCTATGAAAAAGTATATGAAGATTATAAGCCACTGGCCGAAAAGGGGTATTCGCTGGTAATTTACCCTGAGGGACACAGGAATGACGACGGAAAAATAAAGCGTTTCCACAAAGGTGCTTTTTATCTTGCCGAGAAATTGGGAATCCCTGTCCAACCGATCCTGATCCATGGTCAGAACCAATTGTTGAAGAAAAGCGAGTTCTTCCTGAAAAGGGGAAGCATCACCACGGTATTTCTTCCGGGGATCGACATAAACCAGTCCGGTTTTGGAGAGACGTTGAAAGAAAAAACCCTAAAGGTACAGGAGTATTTCAGGGCTGAATATTCCAAGTTGAGGCGCATAAAGGAAACCCCTGATTATTTTGCCGACTATGTCAGGAAAAACTATTTATATAAGGGCCCGGTTTTGGAATGGTACACTTTTGTGAAACTTAAACTTGAAGACAACTATCACTTATTCAATGATATAATTCCAAGGAAATGTAAAATTACCGACCTCGGCTGCGGCTATGGCTATCTCGATTATATGCTTAACCTGGTGTCGGAAGAAAGAGAAATAACAGCGGTTGATTATGATGAGCAAAAAATTGCGGTTGCGGCCAATTGCGCCATAAGGAACAAAAACGTGAAGTTTGTGGCGGCAGACATCAGTGAATTTGGGATAGCGGCCTCGGATGTTATAATTTTAAAAGACGTGCTCCATTATTTACCCGAAGAAAAGCAATGGCTGCTCCTTGAAAACTGCTTGAGTAAATTAAACGATAATGGCATGTTGATTATTCGCGACGGCGATGCCGACGAGAGAAAGGGACACGGGCTGACTAAGCTGACCGAATGGTTCTCGACAAATTTCGGTTTTAACAAAACAGAGCATGACCTGGAGTTTGTTTCGGCTTCCAAGCTGAGGAAGTTTGCCGAAAACCACGGGATGAAGCTGTCAATCCGGCAGCATGCCGATATAACTTCGAACAAGACCTTCGTTTTAAGGGCATACTAGAAAAAACTTTTTGCCGTTTTTATATTATGCCCTCATCGGCAAAACTGTAATATATGTCGTTGCCGACAATAATATGGTCGAGGATCGTTATGTCGAGGTTTTCACCGGCCCTTTTGATCTTTTTTGTCAAGCTGATGTCCGGATCGCTTGGTTTTACGTTGTTTGAAGGGTGGTTGTGTCCAAGGATGATTGCAGAGGCGTTATACTGCAAAGCCAGCTTGAAAATCTTTTTCGGGTCGGCAACTGTACCTGCGAAGCCGCCCTCGCCTATGCTTTTGTTGGCGATGACCTGATTTGCCCTGTCAAGCAGAAGCACCCTGAACTGCTCGTCATATCTGTCGATCAAATGTGGCAAAAACAGATTATACGCATCTTTGCTGGTGCTTATCTTCCTCTTTGAGAGAACCTTGCTGCTGAGCCTGCGCTTGCCAAGCTCCAGGGCCGCGATTATACTGATGGCCTTGGCACTGCCAATACCTTTGAAGGAAGTTAGATCGCTTACGCCCATCTTCGAAAGCCCCACAAGGTTGTTCTCGGTTTCGTTGAGTATTTCCTGGGCCAGCTCAACTGCCGACTGCCGATTGTTTCCCGAACCGATCAATATCGCAATGAGCTCGGCATTGGAAAGTGATGCTTTGCCTTTTAGGGCTAGCTTTTCTCTGGGACGGTCGTCCTCGGCCCACATGTTTATGGGCGTTTTTTTCAGGCTTGAGTTCATGATGATAAAAATACAAAAAAATTGAACACGGCCATAAATAAATTCATGCTTTCGGGGAAAAATTTTTTAAACTTGGCCATTGTCTGAACCGCAAAAAAAAACTATGTTTTATTTCGTGTGCAAAATAATATTTTTCGGTTATATTTACATTCTAAACCAAGTGCGGAACTTGAGTAATAAAAAAGAAAATATTACGTATTGTTCTTATGGCTTCTAGTTTTAAGACTTCGTCCGCTTAATTTATAATTGTTGTTTAAAAATCTGTTTTACATATTATCGATCTTCGTCTTGACCTCTTCGGCATTAAGCCGGAGAATAGACCCGGTGAAAATGTCATGCACCATCGTCAACAATGATGGCTCAGTAACTTTTTATTGGAAAAACCCTATCATACCCACTGACTTCAAACAGTTTGTCTTTTACCAATCTAATAACGGCATTGTCTTTAACAAGCTGGATTCAAGTAATATAGCCCTCACCAACAATTATACGCATCAAACATTGCAAGGAAATATATCTCAGCAGTTTTATTATGTGGAAATAATTTCACAATCGGGCGAGTCGAGTATTTCCGATACCATCGGGACTATATATTTTCAGCTGGACAATAATTCCCCCGACTTCGACAAGGCCGATTTATACTGGACTAAAGTCGCCGACATACCGCCTGAGGGCAGCAATGGCTGGTATCAGATATATTGGGACTATCCTGACGGAAACTGGAATTTCATCGATTCTTCGCAAAACGATTCTTATTCAAGGGATCTAGTGGTTTGTTTCGACAGCATCAATTTTAAGATAGAACTTGAGAATTCCTTCTGTAATTCGACCTCAAATATCAGGGGCGATTTGTTTAAGGACGTGGGCTACCCGCAAACCGTTGATTTTGACTCCGTCAGCATACAGGACTCAAAAACCGTGCTTGGCTGGGCACAATCGCAAAGTGCTGATGTGGTGGGCTATATCCTTTACAGGTACGAGCAAAGCACATGGCTTGCTTTCGATACCGTTGCCGGGATCTCAACTACGTTTTATACCGATACCCTCTTCAATCCCTGTGAGCAAAATTACGAATATGCCATTGCCGCAATCGACAGTTGCGGAAATAGAAGCGAAGGTTCCTTTTTGCAACCCCAGCGGCCGATCTTGTTTTACGACATCGGATACAATGTTTGCAACAAGCAGGACACCCTTATTTGGGAACAATACGAAAACCCGGATCCCGAACTGGGGAATTACATAGTCTGGCGAAGCGACAACGGAGGAGCGTTCGTACCAATTGCCACGGTACAGCCGCAGCCGGCACCCAATCCTCCCGTCGGAATAAACGCCGGCCAAATGTGGTTTATCGACTCTGACATTGTCCCCGGAACCGTTTACCGGTATTTTATACAAGCCGCTTTCGGCGGGAAATCCTCATCGTCATGTATAAAGGAAATGAGCTCATATTCTTATAAAGTTCCCGATTATATTTACTTCGCCAACGCGGACGTGCTTGCCGACAATCAAATCGAATTGAACATTGATGTTGACACAACGGTTTTTTCATGTCTCTGGGAGATATTCCGATCCGGGATACCCGGCAGCAGCGGGAGTTTGGTTTATAGCCTTTCAAAGGAAGACCTGAGCTCATTCCCACTCAATTATTTTGATGCTGAGGCCGACCCGCTATCCACATCCTACGATTACTATGCCATTGTGAACGATAGTTGCGGTTTTGAGACATACACTTCCAACATACTGTCAACCATGTACTTACAAGGCAGCAAACCTGACGAACAAACCAATAGGCTAAATTGGTCGCCCTTAGAGGGCTGGGAAACCGAAGTTGAGAAATACTATATCTTCCGTGTCAGCGGGACAGACGACGGCTCAGCGCCCATTGACTCCGTTGACGCTCTGACCTATAATTATGACGATATTATTGATGCAGCCCAAGCCTCCGACGGTAAATTCACATATTGGATAGAAGCCCTGCAAAAACCCGGAGGGTATTATGATTATGAGGCACTTAGCAAATCGAACAGGATTGACTTGTTTTTCGAGAGCGATATTTTCTTCCCCAACGCCTTCAAGCCTTCCTCCGCAACAAATAAGGAGTTCAAGCCAGTATTCAATTTCTTCAGCGGAAGCGATTATCTATTGCAGGTTTATAACCGCTGGGGACAGCTGATATTCCTGTCGGAGCAAGCCGACAAAGGCTGGGACGGACTTTATAAGGGTAAAAAGCAGAAATCGGGCGTGTTTATTTATAGGCTTAGCTATAAGAATGTTTACGGCATTAGCGTTGAACGCAAAGGAAGCTTCATGCTTGTGGACTAGCTGTAATCAAGGCCAAACCATTATACTCGTTTTTCGTTCCATTGTTCCTTTCCTCACCTACTGCCTCATTACAATTTATTATTAAAATCCATCATCTTTGCCGACATTTTCCTCCCATTCGCCGATTTTATATTTCCACTCCCTGTTTTGGAATATACATTTGCCTCATAATTATTAAAAAATCACGGCTACATTAATCGCCGCCCTGGCAATCAGCACAAGCTCCTTTGCGATGGACTTCAAGATGAAAGCCGAAAAATACATTGACGACATCCCTTTCGACACAGATGAGATAGCAAGTGCAAAATTATGCGAGATAGCCCTTAACAAAACTTTCGACCTGGAAGAGGAACCTTATATAGACGATATTCCTCTTGACACTTCTGAAGTAGTTTCAAATACCAATGCCAAAGAAGATTTAACTACAATGTTTTAAAGGGGCAGTGTCCTGATAACTGAGCGAACTGTTTTTCATATCCTGACTCTATCGCCAAATATAACAATAAATACCATGACATCAATACATTAAATCTCGTTAGCACGACATTGCCCTAAAAGCTTTGCAAACATATTAGTTGAAAGGCAAACCAAACAAACAAATTCACTTCCCCCATCCCCTACCCCCGTTAATCTTTGTTAAATCAAACAATAGCCACTTCTAGCAGATGTTTTTTCGATTAATTTTGATACCTTTGCGCAATTTTAAATTTTAGCAATCATGGCAATTAACAGCGATAAAATATTGGGCGAGGGACTCACTTTCGACGATGTCCTCCTGGTGCCTGCCCATTCAAGGGTTTTACCGCGCGAAACCGACCTGAGCACAAAGTTTTCAAGAAACATATCCCTTAAAATACCGGTCGTTACGGCTGCCATGGATACAGTTACCGAAAGCAAGATGGCAATAGCCATGGCCCAGGAAGGCGGCATAGGGGTCATCCATAAAAATATGTCGATAAAGCAACAGGCAATAGAAGTAAAAAAAGTAAAGCGCGCCGAAAACGGAATGATACTCGAACCTGTTACCTTAAATGCCGAAAACACCGTTCAGGACGCCCTGAACATGATGGCCGAATACAGCATCGGGGGCATTCCGGTAGTTGACCGGCAAGACACCCTTGTTGGCATTGTTACCAACCGCGACCTGAGGTTCGAGCGCAACTACAAAAAAAAGGTCAGGGATGCCATGACATCCGAAAACCTTATTACAACCACCGAGTTTACTGATTTTGAGCAGGCTGCCGAGATACTGCAACAACATAAAATAGAGAAGCTGCCCGTTGTTGACGATGAATACAAGCTTGTGGGCCTGATAACTTATAAAGATATCATAAAAATAAAGGCACATCCCAGCAGTTGCAAAGATCCGCAAGGAAGGCTGAGGGTAGCGGCTGCGGTCGGAATTGCCGGCGATACCCTCGACAGGGTTTCCGCGCTCGTCGAAGCCGGTGTTGACGCAGTGATCATCGATACTGCACACGGCCATTCTCATGGCGTGCTGGACATGACCAAAAAAGTAAAGAAATCTTTTCCGCAAATTGATCTGGTAGTCGGGAATATTGCAACTGCCGAGGCAGCCAGGGACCTGGTGGCAGCAGGCGCCGACGCCATAAAAGTCGGTATCGGCCCAGGCTCAATTTGCACTACGCGCATTGTTGCCGGAGTTGGCGTTCCGCAACTCACAGCCGTAATGAATGTTAGCCAGGCACTTGCGGGAACAGGGATTCCGGTAATTGCCGACGGTGGCATCCGCTATACGGGCGATGTCGTAAAAGCTATTGCAGGTGGCGGCGACACCATAATGGCCGGATCGCTTTTTGCCGGCGTTGACGAATCGCCTGGCGAGACGATAATCTTTGAAGGACGTAAATTCAAGACATATAGGGGCATGGGCTCCGTGGAGGCCATGCACGAAGGCTCCAAAGACAGATATTTCCAGGATGCTGAGGACGACATAAAAAAGCTCGTTCCTGAAGGCATAGTGGGAAGGGTGCCTTTCAAAGGCTCGTTGAGCGAGGTGATAGTTCAAATTATTGGCGGGCTGAGAGCAGGCATGGGATATACAGGCTCCAAAGACATAAAAACCTTGCAAAAGGCAAAGTTTACCAAGATTACTGCAGCAGGTGTTGCCGAGAGTCATCCGCACGACATTATAATCACGCGCGAAGCCCCTAATTATAGCAGGTAGCAATTAGTGATCAGCGGTTGGTGAATAGTTAATATGCATATTAAATCAATTAGAAAATAGAAATTATAATAACGATGAAAAAAACTTTTATATTCAGCATTGCATTAGTAATGATGCTCGGTTTTTGCAGCAGTACCTTTGCTCAAAAATCACTCGACAAAAAAGTGCTTATGTCCATTGGGGATGAGGATGTTACGGTTGCAGATTTCATGAAGACCTATACCAAGAACAATAATGCCGAAGAAATGAACAAAGAGGGCGCCCTCGATGAGTACCTTGACCTTTTCGTGAACTTCAAGTTGAAGGTAAAAGAAGCCAAGACCTTGAGGATGGATACCATCCCGTCTTTCGTAAGGGAACTGCAAGGATACCGCAAACAACTGGCAAAACCTTATTTCATCGACGAGAGCGTTAACGAAGCCTTGCTAAAAGAGGCTTATGACCGGAAGCTGAAGGATCTCAGGGCAAGCCACATATTAATTATGGTTGACAAAAACGCCACTCCTGCCGACACTCTTGCCGCTTATAACAAGATCATGAAGATAAGGGATGAGATAGTGGCCGGGAAAGATTTTGCCGAAGCAGCCATTGAATATTCCGACGACCCATCGGCAAAAGACCAAAAGGCCATACCCAACAAGCAAAGGTACAGGAAAGGAAACAAGGGTGATTTGGGTTATTTTACCGTTTTCAACATGGTTTACCCTTTTGAGAGCGCAGCCTATAACACTCCCGTAGGAGAAGTTTCACAGCCCATAAGGACACAGTTCGGCTACCACCTGCTTAAACTCGACAGCAAGACCGATGCCCTTGGCGTAGCACAGGTGGCGCATGTTTATGTGAGCCTCCGTCCCAATGCAAGTTCTGAGGATTCGGCCCTTAAAGCAGAAAAGATCAATAACATCTATGCCAAGATACAAGGCGGAATGAGCTTTGAGGATGCTGTTGTCCAATATTCCGAGGACAAAGGTTCGGCAAAGAACAAAGGGCAGCTTTCAAAATTCACCTGCAACAAGGTAGTCCCCGAATTTGTTGACGTGGCAAAACGGCTTAAGCCGGGGGAGATCTCGGAACCTGTACATACAATCTATGGTTTCCACATCGTAAAGCTGTTAAGCCGCAAGACGCCCGGAACTTTTGAGGAGGAGAAGGATGCGCTGAAAGAACGCCTGGCAAAAGATAAGCGGACACATAAAAGCGAAGATGCCGTTCTTAATAAAATCAAGAAAGACAGCAAGTTCAAGATATCCCCAAAACAAAAAGAACAGGTGTTCGCTTTGATCGACAGCACTGTACTCGATGGAAAATTCAATGCCGACAGTATTGCCAAGCCCACAAAAACACTATTTAAGATAGCAAAGGAAAAGCATTCGCAATCGGACTTTATCGCTTATGTTGCCGACAAACAAAAGAAACAGGAAAACATGGACAGGCTTGTTTACCTCAACAATTTGTTCAACGATTTCACCAAGCAAGAGCTTCTGGCTTATGCCGACAGGCATCTTGAGGAAAACTATCCTGAGTTCGGCGACCTCATGCAGGAATACCACGATGGCATATTACTGTTCAACCTCACTGACGAGAAGGTTTGGAACAAGGCCGTAAAGGATACCACCGGACAGAAAAAATTCTTCGACGAGCATCGCGGTGATTATATGTGGGGCGAAAGAGTTGAAGCCACCGTTTTCCGTATGCGCAAACCCGATGATGTTGAAAAAGCCATGGCAATTATCGCTAAATACGACAACGACGGCGACATCGCCAAGGCACTGGACGCCGATAGCATAAAATCCGTAAGGATTATTCCCGACATATTTGAGAAAGGCCAGAATAAATTTGTCGATAAGGTAGAATGGAAAGTCGGTTTGTCAGACCTGGTGAAATCCGATGTCGAAAACCTGGTCGTAGCCGTTAAAATAAAGAAAGTAATACCTCCTACACAAAAGGAACTTAAAGAGGCCAGAGGACTTGTTACTGCTGATTACCAGAACTATCTGGAGAAAGAATGGGTTAAACGGCTCAAGGAAAAATACACCGTAAACATTAACAAGGATGTTCTGCAGGCTTTAAAACAAAGCCAGCAGCCCCAGAACACGGATAAGTAGCCATGAACAAGATTTTGCACTTTATTATCCTTGCCGCATTTGCCTTGCTTATGGCTTGCAAAACGCAGATAAAGGATAATAAAGGCATTGTTTTGGCTCGTGTTCACGATGAATTCCTTTACGAGACGGACCTGAGGGGCATAGTGCCGAAAAACACCTCCTCGCACGACAGCATCGTTATCACGCGCAACTATGTCAACAATTGGATAAAGACAAAACTGATGGTAGAAAAGGCCAAGTTTAATCTTACCGACGAGCAAATGAGTTTCGACAAGGCTTTGGAAGAATACGAGAATTCGTTGATCATTTATGAATACGAAAGCAAGCTCATAAACCGGGAACTGGACACAAGCGTAAACCAAAACGAACTAAAGACATTTTATATCAACCATTTAAACGATTTTGAGCTAAAAGAGAATATTGTAAAAGTTTTTTATGCGGTGATGGACAAAAGCATGGAGGAGGTCGATGCCGTGGAAGAGGTATTTAACTTACCCGACAGCCTGATAATAGATTCGTTGGAGGTTTTGGCAGCGGATTACAATTTCACGGTCTCAACAGATACAAGCAAATGGCACAGCTTTGAGGATATAAAAAGGCAAATCCCCATAGAAACTTATAATCAGGAATTGTTTTTAAAGAACAAGCGTTTTGTTAAAATTTCGGGCGACAACAATATTTATATGCTGAAATTTGTTGATTTTAAGATTTCGGACGATATCAGTCCGTTCTCGCTTGTCGAGAAGAAAATACATGAGATTATTCTTGCAAAAAGAAAAATCCGCTTAACAAAAAAAGTACGAAAGGAAATTTTTGACCAGGCAGCGCTCAACAACGATTTTGAGATATACTACAATGAATAAAAGAAAACATAAAATAAAGGGCAAGATGAAGAAACTACTAGTTTTAACGGCAATGGCGGTTATTGCTTTTACCCCGCTATTTTCACAAACCGAGGACGCCCATATCATCGACCAGGTTGTTGCCGTGGTCGGAAAGAATGTCATCCTTGAGTCCGACATTGAAAATCAATACCTTAACTATAGGATGCAAGGGGGGATCTCAGGTACTTCATCGGAAGTGAGATGCAAGATCCTGGAAGAACAGCTTTTCCAGAAACTGATGGTTTCACAGGCTGAGGTTGATAGCATAGAAGTAAACGACGCCCAGGTGGAAGGTGAGATGGAACGCCGTTTACAAATGTTCATCACTCAGTTCGGGACACAGGAAAAAATGGAGGCATATTACAACAAAACCATTCCTGAGATCAAGAAAGAGCTCCACGATATAATCAAAGAACAGATGATAGCACAAAAGGTCCAGGGCGACATAGTGGCCGATGTGACCGTTACGCCTTCCGAGATTCGCTCATATTTCAAGTCGATACCCGAGGACAGCATCCCTCAGATCCCGACCGAATATCAAATTGCCCAGATTGTAAAAAACCCGCCCATAAGCATTGGGGAGAAAATAAGGGTTAAAGAAAAACTTTTGGACCTGCGCTCAAGAATTTTAAAGGGCGAGAGCTTTTCGACCATGGCCATCCTATATTCCGAGGACCCGGGTTCTGCTAAGAAAGGAGGCGAGCTGGGATTTTACGGGCGCGGCCAGTTATACCCTGAGTTCGAGGCCATTGCCTTTAAACTAAAAGAGGGCGAGATATCGAACATCGTTGAATCGGAAGCCGGATATCATATCATTCAAATGATAGAACGAAAAGGCGACTACATAAATGTACGTCATATATTGCTGATACCCAAGGTGTCGCCTGCCGACCTGCTCAAAGCCAGGACCCTGCTCGACAGCCTGGCACAATTAATCCGCAGCGATTCGATAAGCTTTAAAGATGCCGTTGAGAAATTTTCCGACGCGGACAACAAGAACAACGGAGGCCTGTTGGTAAACACCTATACAGGAAGTACCATCTTCGAGGCTGAGCAACTGGACCCGCAGATCTCCTTCGTCATCGAGAAGATGAAAGTTGGTGAAATCTCAAACCCCGTACCCCTTAAAACCGAGGACAAGGAAGATGCGTACCAGATAGTGCTGCTGAAGAAGAAGACCAAACCACATAAGGCAAACCTGAAAGATGACTATTCCAAAATACAGGCATGGGCCGAAGCGCGGAAAAAGCAAAAGGTCATCGACGATTGGATAAACGAAAAAGCAAAGGAGACTTATGTCAGGATAATAGACCAATATAAGGGATGCAGCCTCAATCATTCGTGGGTAGTGCGCTAAGTCAGGAAATAAACGATTTTTCTATAAAAAGGATAAAATGAAATATAAGTCGGATGTCGAGGCAGTTGATGCCTTCGTTGAAAAATATAAACTTCTAAGAAAAGAAATCTCCAAAGTTATCATCGGCCAGGAAGAGACCGTGAAAAACACATTGATTTCGATCTTCTCACAAGGCCATGTTTTGCTTGTCGGGGTTCCGGGATTGGCAAAAACGCTGCTGGTAAACACTATTGGCGAGGTTTTGGGCTTGTCGTACAGCAGGATACAGTTCACCCCCGACCTAATGCCCTCCGACATAATAGGCACTGAGATCCTCGACGAAAGCCGGAGGTTCAAATTCATAAAAGGGCCGGTTTTCGCAAATGTCATCCTTGCCGACGAGATAAACCGAACACCCCCAAAGACACAAGCAGCACTGCTGGAGGCCATGCAGGAAAAATCGGTAACCGTTGCCGGGAACAATTACAAACTCGACAACCCGTTTTTTGTATTGGCAACACAAAACCCTATTGAGCAGGAAGGCACTTACCCGCTGCCTGAGGCCCAGCTTGACAGGTTTATGTTCAACCTGATCCTTGACTACCCCTCTTTCGACGAGGAACTTGGTATAGTAAAAAGCACGACTACCGGGCTCAACACCAAGGTAAACAAGGTGTTGGACGCTGACGAAATAGTTTACTTCCAACAACTGCTGCGAAAGATCCCTGTTGCCGACAACCTTATGGAATATGCCGTAAACCTGGCTTCTAAAACACGTCCCGACACTAAATTGGCACATGCCAGCGCAAATAACTATCTAAATTGGGGGGCAGGCCCGCGGGCCTCGCAGTTTTTGATTATCGGAGCCAAGGCCAATGCCGTGATAAACGGAAAATACTCCCCCGACATCGAAGATGTCAAGGCCATCGCACCGGCAGTGTTGCGCCATAGGATTATTAGGAACTACAAGGCCGAGGCAGAAGGAATCTCCCTTGACATGATTATTGACGGAATGCTTTAATGCTTGATGTAAATGGCCTTCTGATCTGATTGCAATATCAATTTGAGTCAAGATAATTTATAAATATTATCCATCATAAACTTGAGCAACAATTATAAGATAATAAGTTTCGATGCCGATGACACTTTATGGGTTAACGAGCCATATTATCGGGAAACCGAAGCTGAGTTTTGCAAGATACTGTCAGTTTTTATGCCTGAAGAAAAACTGAATGACGAGCTTTATAAAACCGAGATCGACAATCTTGAATTATATGGGTATGGAGCCAAGGGCTTTGTTTTATCGCTCATTGAAACTGCTTTGAGAATAACGGACAACAAACTTGACCCATACAAGGTCCTTCAAATAATAAAGTTGGGGAAAGACCTGTTGAACAAGCCTATCGAACTGCTCGACGGTGTTAGGCAAACACTCGATTACCTCTACCAAAAAAACTACAAGCTCATAGTTGCCACCAAAGGCGACTTGCTCGACCAGGAACGCAAGTTGAGACGATCCGGCTTATCTGCTTATTTTCATCATATTGAGGTTATGAGCGACAAAAACAGCAAACAATACGAAAAGCTCATTTCACATCTCGACATAAAGCCTTCCGAGTTCCTGATGATCGGGAACTCGCTAAGATCCGATATCCTGCCCCCTCTTCAAATCGGGGCTTCCGCCGTCCACATTCCTTATCACACAACCTGGCAGCACGAGACAGTTGAAGATAGTTTATTGAAAAACAATAAATTCATAACATTAAGCAGCATCATAAACCTAAAGGATATTTTATAAATCCACTATTTATAAGATTAACAGAATAAAATATCATTTTTTAACGTTGTTAGTATAATAACAATCCGTACATTTACACTTTTAATAAATAAGCATTAATGAAGCGCAAGAATATCTTAATCCTTCTGGGGTCAATACTTGTTTTAATACTTGTAACATGGTATTTCACCAAACCCTCCGACCAACAAGGGCAATCGATAAAAACCACGGTTAAATACGGGCAGTTTATAATTGACGTAACAACAACAGGCGAGCTGGAGGCCCGCAGCAGCCAGAAAATCCAGGGGCCGAACCCCATGAAGCTGCGCAACGCAAGAATTTGGCAATATCGAATCGAAAATATAATTGCCGACGGAACGGTTGTTGATTCGGGCCAGTGGGTGGCTACCATCGACAGAAGCGACCTTGAGAACAAAATTAAAGACCAAGAGCTTGACATCGAGAAATTGCAGACACAATTCCTTCAAAAGCAACTCGACACCACCATGACCCTGCGGTCGGCACGCGATGAGCTTATAAACCTCAAGTTCAGCCTCGAAGAGAAGCAAATAGTTGTGGAACAGTCGATTTACGAACCACCGGCAACACAGCGACAGGTAAAGCTGGATTATGACAAGACCATGCGCACCTATAATCAAAGCATAAAAAACTATCAGCTCAAGCTGCGAAAGGCCGATGCCGACATGCGGGAAGTACAAGCAAACCTGTCGAAGGCCCAAAACAAAATGGATGAGTTTAACGATCTGCTTGGCGATTTCGTTATAAAAGCCCCTAAACCGGGAATGGTAACTTATAAAAAAGGCTGGGACGGCCAAAAGCAAGGTGTCGGCGCACAGATTAGCGCATGGGACAATGTGGTAGCCACGCTTCCTGACCTTTCGGCAATGAACAGCAAAACATACGTGAACGAAATAGACATAAGCAAGGTTTCAAAGGGCCAGCAAGCCGAGATCGAAATAGACGCCTTTCCGGGCAAGAAATTCGGGGGCAAGGTATTTGAGGTAGCCAATATGGGCGAACAAATGAAGAACTCGAACGCAAAAGTTTTTGAAGTCGTAATTTATGTTGACGGATTCGATTCTATTTTACGCCCTTCAATGACAACAAAAAACAGAATAATAACCAACATCATCGATTCCGTGCTTTTTGTACCTATCGAATGCGTTTCATCCAACGACTCGATTTCTTTCGTTTATTACCATGGAATGAAAAAGCAAGTTGTTCCGGGCTTAAGCAACGAAACTTCTATCATCATCCTCGAAGGACTGGAAGAAGGCGACGAAATATATCTCGTACCACCTTCGGGCGCCAACGATTGGGACATAGATTTCCTGGACAAAGCAATAACCGAAAAATACAAAAAAGAAGAGACATCACTAGAGAAGACCGATACCCTCATGATTGACGGCACTTCCAAGGAAGACATCGATCAGGGAAAGGAAGGCCTTAAAGTTAAGACCAGGGGCGGGAAAAAAGGGCAAGACAAAAAGAAGAAAAGCATGTCCCCCACTGATATTTTATAAACCTGTGATATGTTCATCGAAAATTTAAGGCAAATCCTTGAAAATAAATAAAAATTGGAAAGATATTTACAAATACTAAGCGTTTCGCTGGAGGCGGTTTTCGTAAATAAAACACGCTCTATCCTAACTGCCCTGGGCATTATATTTGGCGTGGGCGCGGTAATATCAATGATGGCGATCGGAAACGGGGCCCGGCAGGAAATATTGGAGCAAATGAAGCTAGTAGGCGTAAACAATATAGTTATTTTGCCGAAATCCGATGCCGACAACAAAAAGAGCGCAGACGAGGAGGAGGGCAAGACCTTAAAAAAGAAGTTCTCCCCCGGCCTTAACTTAAAAGATGCCGAGAACCTGGCAGCATCAATTCCCACCATCGAAAAAGTAAGTTCGGAGGCTACATACAATATCCTCGCTATCCGCAAGGGCAAAAAACTCAGTGTTGAACTATCAGGTGTAACCCCTGATTTTTTCGGGCTATTTAACCAAACACTGAAAAAGGGGGAATTCTTCAACTCATGGCAGGTAAGCAAAGGCGAGCCGGTTTGTATTATCGGGCCCGAAATAGAAGCAAAGCTGTTTGCCAAAGAGGATGCTCTCGGGAAATATGTTAAATGCGGCACCGTCTGGCTTAGGGTAATAGGTGTTCTTGAAGGCGTGAGGATAAACGAGAAAGCTGAGGAGATGGGGATAAGCAATTATAACTTAAATGTTTTTACACCCATAAAAACCCTTCTGTTAAGGTATAAGGACCGTTCGGTAATAAACAAGGCCTCCTTCGGTGGCACACAAACCTTCAGGTTCGGCAACAGCGTTACTATGATGCAAACCGAAGGCTCGGGCGGCGGGGCAAACCAATTGGACAAAATAGTGGTACAGGTAAAAGAAACCTCACAGCTCTCGGCAACATCCAAAATCATCAAACAAATCCTCGACCGCCGCCATAAAGGTGTTGACGATTATGAGATTAAAATACCTGAGCTTTTGCTCAAACAGGAACAAAAAACCAAGGATATCTTTAATATCGTCCTGGGCGCCATTGCCGGAATATCGCTCGTCGTCGGAGGTATCGGCATCATGAACATCATGCTGGCCTCGGTTATGGAGCGTATTCGGGAAATAGGCGTTCGGCGCGCAACAGGAGCCACCAAGAAGGATATCGTCTTCCAGTTTCTTGCCGAAGCAACCTTCATCAGCGTCAGCGGCGGATTATTAGGTATTTTACTTGGGGTAATAATTGCCAAAGTGATTACGGTTACAACCGGAATCTTAACAATAGTCTCGTTTATTTCCATTGCAATATCATTTGGCGTTGCAGCCTCGGTGGGCATTGTTTTCGGCTGGCTTCCGGCCAGAAAGGCATCGGAACAAGATCCTGTTGAGAGCCTGAGGCACGATTAGCGACACTTTAATCTGTATCCCGGCTAATTATTACACTTTCCGGAAATTTTTGTGTTCTCGAATGTTGAACAGAAACTATCGGCGCATTCTTTCCCAGGACAAAAATCGGCAGGTAAACAACAATAATAAAAATTGAAAATATCAGCCCGCCCATTGTTCCGGCAGCAAGTGCAAACCAAAAGGGCTCGTTCTGCCCCAAAGGCGAATCATTAAAAGCAATAATCAGGAAACCGAAAACAAGGCAAATTGATGATGATTTAGGCATGAGTTTAACGAAAGCCATTTATGAAGGCGTGCGCAGGCGGTTCTATCCAATCGTTATGATAAGCCTAAAAACTATTTTGGCCTTATTACCTTTAACGTTTTTTTCGGGTATGGGCGCTGAGCTGCAATTACCCTTGGCCTTGGCAGTAACAGGAGGACTTGGATTAGGTACGATTATAAGTTTGTATTTTATTCCGATAATGTTTTATTTTTTAACACGAAAAAGCAAAAATTAGAGTTATTATTGTAAACCGATTAAAATTAATTTGATGATAACAATAATGGAGAATTTTAAGACTCAGGGCTTATCAGCATTTCTTATGCTATTATGCTATATTGGCTTGAACACCAGCGTATTAGCCCAACAACCAAGGAACTATACCCTTTCTGAGGTAATAAAGATTGCTCAGGACCAGTCGCCGGATGCCTTGATTGCGAAGCACAGGTTCAGGAGGAGCTACTGGAGTTTCCGCACCTTCAAGGCAACTTATTTGCCGGGATTAAAGCTGAACGCAACATTGCCCAATATAAACCGTAGCATAAACGAGGTACAGGGCCAGGACGGGACCTCGGTTTACACCCCGCAAAGCTTCACCAACTATTCAGTGGACCTTTCCATAAATCAAAAAATAGGGTTCACCGGAGGTGAAGTCTTTATTAGCTCAGGCATTAAACGCCTCGACAACTTTTTGGCTGACACTTCGACAACAAGTTATCTGACCAATATGATAAACATCGGCATTTCGCAACCTATTTTCAAATACAACCCATATAAATGGGATAAGATTATCGAGCCGATAAAATATGACGAAGCCCGGAGAACATATATCGAAACCAACGAGAACGTGGCCATAACGGCACTTGACCGTTTCTTTACGCTCTTGCTTGCCCAGGTGGAGCTTGAAATAGCCAAAAAGAACGAGGCCAATTACGACACCCTCTACCGCATTGCAAAAGGAAGATATACCCTTGGCAAAATTGCCGAGAACGACCTCCTGCAGCTGGAACTCAACCTCTTAAGGGCACAGTCGTCGGTAGAGCTCTCCCAGCTCGATTATGAGAACAAGCTCTTCACTTTTAAATCGTATTTGAGAATTAAAAGCAATGACGACATCATCCTGATCCCTCCAACTGAGATGGGACATTTTAATGTTCCGGTACAAACTGCCATTGACCAGGCAAAAACAAACACTTCTTCAGGGCTTGCTTTTCAGCGCCGTATATTGGAAGCCGAAAGCCAACTGAACCAGGCGAAAATGGACGGACGTTTCGATGCCGACCTGTTCGCGATGTTCGGCTTGACCCAATCGAGCGACAACATACCCAAATCGTATCAAAACCCCCTCGACGAAGAACGCGTCACACTGGGCATTACCATCCCTATCCTCGACTGGGGGAAAGCCAGGGGCAACATAAAAATGGCCGAATCAAATATGGACCTGGTGCAAACAGCGGTAGATCAGGACAAAATAGACTTCGAGCAAAATATCTTTATCGAAGTAATGCAGTTCAATATGCAGGAAAGACAACTTATGATAGCGGCCAAATCCGATACCGTTGCTCAAAAACGTTTCGACATAACCCAAAAACGATACATGATAGGCAAGGTGAACGACGTGCTGGAGCTTAACAACGCCCAGATTGACAACGACAATGCCAGAAAAGGTTTTTACTCATCACTGATGACCTACTGGAAAAGCTATTACAACCTTCGTAAACTCACGCTCTTCGACTTTGAGCACAATTTACCCATACAGTTCGATGTAGAAGAGTTGCTGAAATAAAAACCATGAAAAAATTAATCATTCTTTTTCCGCTGATAGCATTATTTCTTTCGCTTAAAAGTCAAACCACCGAATACATTTATTTCGACAAGGACTGGAAAAGCTCAAATGCCGCAAATGCCAATTATATCCGAAAAATGGAAATACAATATGAAAAGAATCATATCTATTTTACATTTGTCGATTCGGTAAGGAATGCCTCGGTAATATCAAAAGGACAATATTCGGATTATCAAAAAGACGGCCTGTTTACATATTATTATCAAAACGGAAACATAAAAAGAGAAGCTTACTTTAGCAACAATCAGCTTGTTAACGATTTAAATATCTATTATGCGAACGGTAAGATAAAACAGATAATTTCCTTTTCGGGTTCCGGGTTTAAAATAAAATCATATTTCGACGAGCAAGGGACAGATTTGGTAAACAAAAAGGATACATTAGAATGGAATTATCAATTTATAAACTCCATAAATCAAAATAAGCTCACTATCTCAGGCCAACTAATAAATGGCAAGAAGGAAGGAGATTGGATTATCAAAAATGGTGACACCTTAGTTTATTTAGATAAATACAAAAACGGCAAATACCGAAAATCGACTAATGTATTAAAGTCAGTCACGACAAAAAAACCATTCATCAATAATAGTTTGTTCATCCCATTTTATACTGTTAAGATAGAGGAGTATTATCAGTATTTAAGTACGCGCGAAGGCTTAATGCCAATTTATGGCGAAATAAACTCAATGGGAATCGACAGCAACGGCAAAACAATTAATCTCGATAAAAAAACAAAGTTTTTTGGTGGTACGGAAGCACTATATATTATCCTGGGAGTTAACCTTCAATACCCTGTATTGGCACGCAAAAATAAAATCACCGGCAAGGTTTATGTTGAAATAACTATTGACGAGAACGGCATCCCTATTGAATACAATGTTTTAAGAGGTCTCAGCAACGACCTGAACAATGAAGCCATACGAGTGGCCTCCTTTCTAAAATATTGGCAGGCGGGCTATGTGGATGGAAAAGCAGTAAAGTCGAAGACAGTGCTTCCTATAGTTTTTAATAACCTTGGGGTTATTAATGAATAATAGTTGATGAATTTCCTCATATAATAAAACTAAGCCACCCTCAAATCCTGTAAAACAACATAATCCTGTCAATTCATCGTATTGCAAAAACTATTTAGTTATTTTTGCCGCTTCTAATCCTCTTTTAGATGAATGATTTTGATAATTTAAACATATCTAGGCAATTACTAAACGCGATAAGCGATCTAGGTTTCGGGAAGCTTACACCCATACAAGAAGAAGTTTTCTCACCCATAAGGTCGGGAAAGGACCTTGTGGGCATTGCCCAAACCGGAACCGGCAAAACGCTTGCCTATATGCTACCCTTGCTTCATGACTTAAAGTTCTCAAGCCAGATAAGTCCGAGGATTTTGATTTTGGCCCCTACCCGCGAGCTTGTCATACAATTGGTCAGGCAAATCGAATCATACACAAAATACCTGAGCATAAGAACATTAGGGGTTTATGGCGGGACAAATATTAATACTCAAAAGCAAAGTGTTGTTAAAGGAGTTGATATACTTGTTGCTACCCCGGGACGCCTTTACGACCTGGGAGTTAGTGCTGTGCTTCAACTTAAAACCATTAAGAAGCTTATTATCGACGAAGTGGACGTGATGCTGGATCTAGGTTTCCGTCATCAACTGAAAAACATTTTCGAGCTATTGCCCGAACGCCGCCAAAACCTCATGTTCTCGGCCACCATGACCGAGGACGTTGACGAGTTGATAAACACCTATTTCCAAACGCCTGCGAAAATCTCAATCGCTTTAAGCGGAACTCCGCTTGAAAATATCGAGCAGCAATGTTATAGGGTTGAAAATTTCTTCACCAAGGCCAATTTGCTAAAATATTTATTGAGCGACAAAAAGATGTTCTCAAAAACATTGGTGTTTGTTTCATCTAAAAAAAATGCCGACTTGCTACTCGAAACCCTCGACGAAGACCTAGGGAAAGAAATAAGCATTATCCATTCAAACAAAGCACAAAACTATCGAAACAGATCAATCAGACAATTCGAGGAAGGCCAGAAAAGGATCCTGATAGCGACCGATGTTATTGCCAGAGGCATGGACATTACTGATATTAAGTATGTTATAAGCTTCGATACTCCTATGTTCGCCGAAAACTATTTACATAGGATAGGCAGGACAGGGCGTGCCGAGAAACAAGGGCATTCCATATTGTTTTATACCGAGAACGAAACACAACGGAAAAACGCCATCGAATTATTGATGGAGTATAGGATTCCTGAAATCAGATTCCCTGCCGCAGTGGAGATATCCGAGGAACTTAGCCCCGACGAAAAACCGAAACCCGACGAGCTTGTACTTCCTCCCATGACAAAAATACCTAAAGATAAGGGGGATGCATATCATGACAAACTCGATAAAAACAAAAAAACCAACCAAGGAGGCTCCTATCTTTTCAAGAAAAAAAAATATAAAAACCCACAAACCAGAGGAGACAAGAACATGAATAAACGCAGCAAGAAAAGACGCAGATAAAGCATCCCGATGACAAACTGGTTTTTATAGGAGCTAAAAAAACCTAGCGGATTACAAATCGCCCAATCAATAATTTAGAATGCTTCTAAATTTTGGCCTTTGAGTTTAATGGCAGTAAACAGCCATTTATTTTCACGACTTTGTGTTTACGTTTGCCTTGTCATTTAATAAAAAAGGCACTACAACTCTACTAAGGGAAGCTTAAGCTTCCACCACTAGCAATTACTAATCTTATTATTTATGCCGGCCTCTTGTTTTGGGAGGCCGGTATATAGTAGAAGAAAGCAATGAATAATCAAGTTTATAATAAGAATAACAGGGCACATTTGTTTTATTGTTAACTTGCGAACTACATAAACCCGTAAAAATGAGATTGAGACTACAGTTCAAACTAAGTGGCGACAGGCAATACCTGCCCTTAAACTATCAATACCCAATAAGCGCATGGATATATAAGGTGTTGGCCAATGCCGATGCCGGGTTTACCAGATCTTTACACGACGAGGGCTATGTTTTGGAAAACGGCAAAACATTCAAGCTGTTCACCTTTTCGAGGATCTACTTCCCGAAAAATTCGTGGAAGATCCTAAATACGATGAAATCGAATTTCTTGCGCGAGCAGAAAAAGATAAAAACAATGCCCAAGAGCGACAGGATGTTGATCTGGTCGAGAAACGCCAGCTTGATCATCGCCTTTCAGCTGCCCGAGCAAAGCGAGACCTTCGTGATGGGCCTTTTTAAAGACCAAGAGGTTTTTATCGGCGACAAGATATCGGGAGTAGAAATGCAAGTGGAAACTATTGAAGCCGTGCCAATTGCGATCGAGAACACAATAGGGAAACGTGCCAATGTATTAATAAGGGCTACAACGCCCGTAGTTATCGGTTTAAAAAACGAGGGGCAGAAACACGAGGAGTATATTCCACCTTTCCACCATGAGTTCAAAAGACTGTTTATCAAGAACCTGCTCGACAAACACGCTTTATGCAGCAAGAACAGCATAGACGCAAGCGATGTGGTATTTGTGCCAGTCAGCTTAAAATCGAGGTCGGGCAAGCAGACGATAAAAGCCTTCCGGCCCGACCAGACCGAAGTAAAAGGTTATTATTTCGACTTCAGGCTGCAAGCCCCCCCTGAGCTTATCGAAATAGGCCTTAACGCCGGCTTCGGCAGCATGAACTCTTTGGGCTTTGGCTTTGGGGAGGTGGTGGTGGATGAAATTTAAACTTATTTTGAAAAGATATTAAACCAGAAATAATATTATGAGATTAAAGTTAAAACTATCAAAAAACAAAATCACTGTACCATTTGAATACCAGCATAAATTGGCTGGCACAATACATAAGTGGTTTGGCATAAATGAGGAGCATGGCAAGCAATCCGTCTTTTCTTTCTCACAACTTCAAAATGGTGAAGTTATAGAGAAAGGGTTTAATTTCCCAAGAGGATCTACACTCTATTTTTCTTCGTCAGACAATTTATTATTAACAAACATATACAAAGGCATTAAGGCTGATCCAACCTTATTTTGCGGATTAAAAGTTTATGAAATCGACATACTACCCGAGCCAGCCTTTAGAAATCGAGAGCGATTTTCATTACTAAGCCCCTTATTTTTCAAACAAACAAAAGAAGGGGAACGTAAAGCAAGGCATTTTACTTTTGAAGACACAGAAACTGAAGAATTATTGACAAATGCTGTGAAAAGACGCTTAGAAAAAAACGGAATTCCAGACAGCGCCCTAAAAATTACATTTGACAAGTCATACTCTGGCAAAAAAACAAAAGTGATAAAATATAAAGGTATAGGAAACAAAACATCGGTATGTCCAATAATTGTTGAAGGCAAATTTACAACAATGGAATTTCTTTGGAATAATGGCGTTGGTCATTCCACTGGAATTGGGTTTGGTTGTTTAAAATAGATATTATGTATATAGTAAAATATGAAGGCACATTTGGGTTTATTAAACCATGGACAGCAGTTAGGGATGAAGAAACATTTAGTCAGCAGTTTTTAACTCCTTCAATTATAGCTGGGATTGAACGTAAACTATTTCCGGAACTCTTAAAGAAAGAATATGGAATTTATAAAATCAAAAGGCATCGTTTAAGTTACTCTCAAATCTCATCGCAACAAGAACAAACACAGCCCAGAGGGTGGAATGAAAAAGGCAGAGGGGTTAAAAAAGAATACTTTCGACCTTATGCAATATTGACACGAGGTGTTTTACTAAATCCTGTTCTATTCTTAGCTCTTGAAAATAAAGAAGATGCGGAAATAGCACACAAACAGCATATTTGCCTTGCCCGAAACGAAGATATATTGTATTCTGAAGGGGATATTCTAGAGGTAACTGAAACTGAATTTGACACTAACGAAGAAATGTTTAGAGGATATGAATTGGTCTTTGAAGAATCGAAAGACTCATTTATGGTTGGATATAATCGAATGAATAATAATGAAGCAATGTACGGTTGGTTAAAAGTAGTTGGAAATCCGGTTAGGAATAATTTTTAGTTATGGTAATCGTTTGTGAACATATAAAAGCGAAAGGAAAACCTGATTTCATGCCGTTGGTTACGCACCTTCAACAGGTCTCGATGGTAGCTGAGAAAGTTGCAAAAGAGCTTTCAATGGATTACAACATTGCAAAGCAAGGAGCAATATTACACGACATTGGAAAAACAAGCCCAATCTTTCAAAAACGACTTTACGGAAAAAACAACTCAAGAAAAGTTTATCGGCATGAAATAGGCTCAATATTCTTTCTGTCGCTATTTCCTGACAACATTCATACGGAGTTAATTGAGATGGTAATTGCCCATCATAAATCAATAATTAATGATGCCAGAGAAAGAGGAATATTGGATTTAGATGAGTTATACGCAGAAGAAATTATAGATTATCATTTAACAGATTGGGAAGGCTGGAGCAAAACCGCTTATAAGATTCTAAACTCATTTGGAATAAAAGCAAAAGAGATTTCAAGAGAAGAAGCCATTGAAAATCACAAAAAAGCCTTAACCCACTGCGAACATGAAATAAACAGACACAATGGATATTCAAAATGGAGGGGCATATTAAATGCAGCTGACTACTTTGCTTCTGCTTTAGAGGATACAACAACAGATAATTTAAGCAGGATTTTCAAAGTACCAGATTTGTCATTTTTCAACAGAACCGGAGAATTATTCCCTCTGTCACTAAAATCATCAGTATCTGACAAGCCCCATACAATTGTCGTTGCTTCCACCGGAGCCGGAAAAACGGACTACCTTTTCCGAAGAACAAAAAACAGGGTGTTTTACACCTTGCCTTTTCAAGCCTCAATAAACGCCATGTATAAACGCGTAAAAAACGACTTAATAAAAACAAATCCCGAATTGGATATCCGAATATTACATTCTGCCTCAAAAGTTGTTGCCGGTAAAAATACCGAGGAAAAAGTATTGCAAAACTTAATTGGCTCGTCAATAAAAGTTCTCACACCACACCAAATCGCATCCGTTGTTTTTGGCACAAGAGGTTATGAATCCGTTTTGTTGGATTTAAAGGGGAACGATATTATCCTTGATGAAATACATACTTATAATGGTGTTTCAAGAGCCATAGTTTTGAAAATTGTTGAAGCTTTAAATAATATTGGTTGCCGTATTCATATTGGAACAGCCACTATGCCAAGCAATTTATATAATAAAATATTGGAAATACTTGGCAAAGAAAATGTATTTGAGGTAAAGCTTTCTAATGAGGAATTGGAAAGATTCAACAGACACATTACACACAAATTAGATAGTTGGGAAGATTCGCAAACCATAATCTCAAAAGCCGTAGCCAATGACGAAAAAGTTTTGATAGTTGCCAATCGGGTAAAGAAAGCACAGGATTGGTACAGCGAATTAAAAAAGATTTATCCTGACGTCCCTATCTTACTACTTCACTCGCGATTTAAGAGAGGCGACAGAAACAAGAAAGAAAAGGAGCTTTTGGGGATTGATGACGATGGGAAGTCCTTAAATAAATTCAACACATCCAATAAAGCCTGCATTGTAGTCTCAACACAGGTAGTGGAAGTAAGCATTGATATAAGTTTTGATTTGATGATAACAGAAACAGCACCATTGGATTCAATGATACAGCGGTTCGGAAGAGTAAACAGAAAGCGAAGCAAAAAAACTATTGGCAAATACAAACCTGTATATATCATAAAACCAACTGATGATAAAAAAAAGGCTTTACCCTATGATGTTGACATATTAAAAAGGAGTTATGATATTTTACCCAATGGCGAAATATTGCAAGAAACGGCACTACAAGATAAGATTGATGTTGTTTTTCCAGAGATAAAAGTGTTAAATATTGACACTCATTTAATTTTTAAAAATGGAAATAAATGGAATATCGACAAATTAACACATCGAAGAAAAGCAATTCTTTTAGAACTAATGGAAATAGACAGTATAGCTTGCATTGTTGAATCTGATGAAGAAAACTATAAAAATGCAAACCTGGAAGAACGAATAATGATGGAAATACCTGCAAGATATTGGCAGGGTAAGGACTTAATACAATTAAAAGGATATGGGAATTCCCCATTTATTGTTCCAGACAGTTCTTATTCCGAAGAAACCGGATTTGATGTTAATAAAGCAAGAGAAGGAAAATATAATATTGGAAATTCATTTTTATAATAACATAAAACTATGATAGCATCTAAAATAGGAAAAACATTTTTGAAAGCATATAACCAAAAATATGATAAAGAGTACTCAGCAAAAGAGTTTTTTGAGGAGGTGTATTGGGAAATTTTTTATAATCATTCAAAATATATGCAATGGGTTACCAATTCGCCTTTTGTACAAATGAAAGAAGGACAGAAACCACATTTATTATCAACTATTGAAAGAAAGGAAAAATTAGAAGACTTACACAGCAAAATAGAACAAGGTTTAAGAACTGTCTG
>JAADIS010000134.1 GCA_013151215.1 Chlorobiota bacterium
TTTTGATTTCGATACCCGGCAGGGAGTTTAAGTTTAGGAATTATCTTCCCCGGCACCAAACTCCATTAGGTAAGCCTTAATGAACGAATCCAGATCCCCATCCATAACACCCTGGACATCAGAAGACTCATGGTTTGTTCTCACGTCTTTAACCAGTTTGTACGGATGCATGGTGTAAGATCTTATCTGCGAGCCCCATTCTATTTTCTTCTTATTGCCTTCTATTTTCGATTGTTCATCTTGTTGTTTGCGCAACTCAATTTCATAAAGCTGCGATTTGAGCATCTGCATTGCTTTTTCGCGATTTTGGCCTTGTGAGCGTGTTTCCTGACATTCAATAACCAAACCTGAAGGGTCGTGATGTAATCGAACAGCCGTTTCAACTTTGTTCACATTCTGTCCGCCGGGGCCGCTTGAGCGAAAAGTGTCCCACCAGATATCTGCCGGGTTTACAGTTATTTCTATACTGTCGTCAACAACAGGATAAACATAAACTGAGGCAAATGATGTGTGGCGTCTATTGGCTGAATCGAAAGGCGAGAGCCTGACGAGGCGGTGCACACCGTTTTCCCCTTTTAAATATCCAAAGGCATATTTGCCTTCGATTTCCAGGGATACGGATTTTATTCCGGCAACATCGCCTTCCTGGTAATCAAGTTCGCGAACCTTGAAATCCTGCCGTTCGCCATAGCGGATATACATTCGCATGAGCATCTCGGCCCAGTCCTGGCTTTCGGTCCCCCCGGCTCCCGGGTTTATTTTCAATATGGCGTTCAATTTATCCTCGGGCCTGCTGAGCATCTGAAAAAATTCCAGGTCTTCAACAAGCTTCAATACTTTATCATACTGATCGTTAAGTTCTTCCTGCGACGAGTCGCCTGTCTCATGGAATTCAACCAGCACTTGAAGGTCATCGAAGGATTCTGCTGCAACGGCATAGGAATCGCATATCTTTTTCTTTTCCTTGATTTGTCTTAATAACGATTCAGCTTCTTTAGGCTTGTTCCAAAAATCAGGGTCGCCGGTTTTTTCTTCTTCTTCATCAATCTCCATCAACTTTCTATCGACGTCAAAGATACCCCCTCAAGGCTTCTAGCCTCTTATATAATTCTTTTGCTGCTTCTGCGGAATACATAATGATTTCTTTAAAGTTCAGGCGCAAATATAGGGGAATTTATAGAAGTTCCTTCTAATTTTGGTCTCTTGTTATAGGGCAAGCTCACAATTCCCCGTTTATCACTTTCCATACCAGCGATGGCTGATATCCTTTTTGCCTGCAGAAGCTTAGCATTTTGGCATTTCTTTTAAAATCGTCTGTCTCGTTGATTTTTTTCGATTTAATAAGGGTTTTTAAGGTGTCGAGATATTCCTTTTCATCAATCTCATTCAGCCCCATTTGTATATAAATATCCGGGATATGCTTTTGAGACAGCGCATAATAAATTTTGTTCTTGCCCCATTTGTTGTTCCTCAGCTTGCCGGTCGCAAAAGCAACCGCATATCGTTCTTCATTAATAAAGTCTTCTCTTTCAAGGCGTTGTATGATTGATTTAATAGTGTTCCCGCTTGCTTTCCACTGCAACAGCTTTGATTTCACATCAAATATGCACCTTTCCTGATAATCACAAAAGTTTTTTGCTTTTTCGTATAAGAAATTTTGTTGTGGCGACATCTTAAAAATTTTCCACAATATACGGATTTTCTACTTGTTGTAAACTTGAAAAAGCTCAATATTGAAAACAAGTACGGAATTTTCCGGTATGCCAAGCTGTTCGCGACCAGCATAGCCTAATTCCGAGGGGATGATTAGCATGATCTTGCCTCCTTCGCCAATTAATTGAAGTCCCTCGATCCATCCCGGGATAAGTTGGTTCAAATTAGCGCTCATTTCAACTGAACCATCATCGAAAACGCTGCCGTCAAGCAGTTCGCCCTTGTATTTGGCCTCGATATACGAATAGAAATCGGGGCGGTTCAGGCTGTCGCCGGCTTTGTAAATAATGTAATGAAGGCCACTTTCAGTCTTGATAGTTTCAAGATTGTTGTCTGCAATATATTGCTCAATCAATATCTGGTCTATTTCAGCCTGGCTTGGCCCCTTGTCCTTACATGAACCTATGCCGAAAAGCATAATGGCCGTGAATAAAATAATCAATGATTTTTTAAGCATTTTTTATTTCGATTTAATATTTGCAAATTTACGAATATCAAATTACCAACAAATATTTTAACATTTTTAATAATAGCATATCAATGGCGGGAATGTTCGGCCTAATCCCCAAATATGTATTTTTGCATTTCATGAAAATAAATCAAAAAATATATCTTGCTCCATTTCAAGGGGTTACAACTTATACTTTCAGAGAGGTTTATACAAGTTTCTTTACTGGCATCGATAAGCTATATACTCCCTTTTTTACTTCGGTCCATAAGGCCAAAAGCCTTGATAAAAAAGGGGCCGGGCTAAATTCCGTAAAGCAGGGTGGTATAGGGGTGGTGCCTCAGATTTTGTCGAAGGATGCTGACGAGATACTTCGTTTTGCGGATCATTGCTCCAAAAAGGGTTTTCGTGAAATAAACTGGAACTTGGGCTGCCCATATCCTCGGGTAGCGAATAAAAAAAGGGGTTCTGGCATGCTGCCTTTTCCCGGAGAGGCCCATAAGATATTATTGGAGCTGGATCGAAGGCTGGAAATCGATTTATCGGTCAAATGCCGCTTGGGTTATTATTCCCATGAAGAGATATTTGCGATGATAGATGTTTTCAACGAACACAAAATCTCGGAATTGATAGTTCACGCCCGCATAGGGAAGCAGCTTTATAGTGGCAGTGTTAACAAGGAAGCTTTCAGTAAGCTTATTGATAGATGCAAGCTTCCTCTTGCCTACAATGGCGATATTTTCTCTAAATCCGATTTCGATGATTTCGACAAAAGCTTCAAGCTTATTGATAACTGGATGATTGGCAGGGGCCTGCTCAGGAACCCGTTTTTGCCCGCTGTTTTAAAGTCTTATGAAATTCCATCGCCCGAAGAGCAAAAAACCTTGATTTATAAATTTGTGACGACCCTTTATTTGGCCTATAGGAAAAAAACCAACGACAGGCTGCATGCGATTAGCATCATGAAAGAATATTGGAGTTACTTAAGCTGCTCGTTTTCCAGTCCCCAAAAGGTGTTCAACAGCGTAAAAAAAACAAAGACCTTTGATGAATATGAAGAGGCGGTAGCTTTTGTGTTCAGGAATTATGATTGGCTGGCCAGTTGAGGTTTGTGGTTTGAGGGCTGTTCTTTATTTTCTTTTTAACCAAAATAACTGCTCCTTGTTTCCGCGAATGTTGGAAACGGAAATATGAAGCAAGCTGTCATTTCTTACTTCATAGCTTATAATTGAGGGAAATTCATTGTTTGGGTTAACAAACTTCCAGCTATGTCCCCTTGCTTCCGTTAACTTAAAATCCACGGTTTCTGACGAATTCAGGAAAACCCTGTAAAAAATAGAATCTCCGTGTTTTATGATCGCAAGTTTTTCAAAAAAGGATGTGTCCGACTTGTTTAGGCTGAAACCGGCTCCTTCAAGAAGGCTGTCGTTGCTGAATTGCCAGACCTCGTTAAAGCTTATCCCTTTATACGATTCCCAATGGCCGTTTATTGATTGTAAATTTTGCATGCTTTCGTCAACCGTAGGTTTGCTGCATGAAACAAGAAGCACCATCGAAAGAAAAATGGTTTTCGCAAGAGACGGAAAAATATGTTTTTTCATCATGGATACTGGTACTAAAGGCATTTATTATTAGTAAACCATGGCAAAATTAACTTTATTTTAGTTAAATTTTATTAAGAAAGATTCTAAATAGTATTTTTGTTTATATTTGCAGGACATTAAATTTTAAAACACAGTTATATGAAAATTAATAGGTACGTTGATATTTCAACATTGGAAAGAGAAGCAAAGAAAGATTATATCGATCGTCATTCACCGTTCATCCACTGCGGGAACAGTGCAAAGGAAGGCGAGAAATTTACCGTAAAAGTAAAGCTTGGCGACGAATACGTCCATCCCGACGATTTCGATCATTATATTGCTTACGTGCAACTTTGGAACAGGGAAACCATGTTGGCCCAGGCTACGTTCACTCCAGGAACACTTGGAAACAAGCCGGGTCATGTTGAAGTTGATTTCAACATCGTTCCAACAAAAGATCTAAAACTAACTGCAACTGCTTACTGTACTAAACATGGGCTATGGCATAGCAACGAAAAAGAAGTTGCTGTGAGCTGATTTCACTCGTTATACATTTAAAAGGGGAGGCTTTGAACGGCCTCCCTTTTTTTGTTTATGCATGGCCTATTTTTTATAATGAATGTTTTATAATGCATGCGGAAAATCGAATCCTATGCTTATTTTATTTTTATTTGACATAAAGCAAAGTGAATCAGCCATATAACAAAAACAACAATCAATATCGGCCATACATTAATATAATTGGCTTTTTGCTTAAATTTGCAGCCAATTTTTTTTTAAGTTTTTCAGAATCAATAAATACAGTCTTTTTAATGGCAGCCAAATATCAGGAATATAAACATTTGAACCTAACAGGAATTGCCGACGAGGTAATGAGATTTTGGGGTGAAAACGATGTTTTCAACAAGAGCATGGAGTTGAGGAAAGGGAATGACAACTTCGTTTTTTATGAGGGTCCGCCATCAGCAAACGGGGTTCCCGGAATCCATCATGTTATGGCAAGGACTATCAAGGACTTGTTCTGTCGTTATCAAACCATGAAGGGAAAATATGTTGAGCGCAAGGCAGGATGGGACACGCATGGCCTGCCGGTGGAAATCAGCGTTGAAAAGACCCTTGGCATAACAAAGGAGGATATTGGCAAGAAAATTTCTGTTGAGGAGTATAATAAAGCATGCCGCAAAGAGGTGTTGAAGTATAAGGATCTTTGGGACGACCTGACAAATAAAATTGGCTATTGGGTTGACCTTGACGACCCTTATATCACTTTCGACAATAAATATATCGAGTCGGTATGGAACTTGATACAGAAATTGTTCAATAATGGTTTGCTCTACAAAGGATATACTATCCAGCCGTATTCCCCGGCAGCCGGAACCGGGTTGAGCACACACGAACTAAATCAGCCCGGTTGTTATAGAGATGTTACGGATACTACTGCCGTTGCGCAGTTTAAGTTAAAAACCGACAGCGTCCCGGCAGGTGTATTAAATAATGTCGAGGGCGATTTGTTTATTATAGCATGGACCACGACTCCGTGGACGCTACCTTCAAATACAGCCCTTGCCGTTGGCGAGAAGATTGAATATCTTACTGTTAAAACTTTCAACCCTTATACGGGAAGCCCCATTAATGTTATACTTGCAAAAGACAGGTTAAGCGCATACTTCAAGGCCGATAACGAGAATTTATCCTTCGAGGAATATAAAGCGGGCGATAAGGATATACCATACAAGATAATAGCGTCGCATAGCGGGGCCGAATTGGTTGGTATGAGATACGAACAGCTTTTTCAATGGGTAAAACCCATGGGGAAGGCCTTTGAGGTTATTCCCGGCGATTTTGTTACTACCGTGGAAGGCACTGGCATTGTTCATATTTCCCCTACTTTTGGCGCCGACGACGACCGCGTTGCCAAGGCCATGGGAATAGAACCTTTGGTCTTGCTTGATAAAACTGGTGACCGCCGACCGATGGTTGACCTGAGGGGTAGGTTTTTCAGAATGGAAGACCTTGATGATGAGTTTGTTGAAAACTATATCGACAAACAGGCTTATGCCGAGTTTGAAGGTCGTTTCGTTAAAAACGCCTACGATGATAGCCTTGGCGACAAAGACACTACCCTCGACATTGATTTATCCGTTGGATTGAAGAAATCGGGATTGGCTTTTAAAATCGAGAAGCTCGTCCATAATTATCCTCATTGCTGGCGTACCGATAAACCCGTTTTATATTATCCTTTAGACTCGTGGTTCGTTAAGACCACAAAGATGAAAGACAGGATGATAGAACTTAACAAAACGATAAATTGGAAGCCAAGGGCAACCGGCGAAGGCAGGTTCGGCAATTGGTTGGAAAACTTACAGGACTGGAACTTGTCGAGGTCGCGCTTTTGGGGGGTGCCTATTCCTATCTGGCTTACGGAAGACAGAACGGAGATTAAAACATTGGGTTCGGCCGAAGAGCTGAAGAACGAGATAGAGAAATCATTGACGGCAGGCTTTATGGACGAGAACCCGATGAAAGACTTTGTGCCGGGGGATATGTCGAAGGAAAATTATCTGACATTTGATTTTCACAGACCTTATGTTGATAAGATAGTGCTTGTTTCCGATAGTGGCAAGGCTATGTACAGGGAACCCTCATTGATTGATGTTTGGTTCGATTCGGGATCTATGCCCTATGCTCAATTTCATTATCCATTCGAAAACAAGGAAGCCTTCGAGAGGAATTACCCGGCCGATTTTATTGCCGAAGGTGTGGATCAGACCAGAGGATGGTTTTTTACCCTTCATGCCATAGCAAGCATGCTTTTTGATTCCGTTGCGTTTAAAAACGTGGTTTCTAACGGCCTCGTATTGGACAAAGCAGGCAATAAAATGTCGAAGCGGCTCGGCAATGCCGTCGATCCTTTTAAGACTATCGGGAAATATGGCCCTGATGCCACGCGTTGGTATATGATCACCAATTCGCAACCTTGGGATAATCTGAAATTCGATGTCGCAGGAATTGACGAGGTGAGGCGCAAATTCCTTGGCACTTTATATAATACTTATGCTTTCTTTGCTCTTTACGCCAATATCGACGGATTTACTTATAGCGAGGACGAGGTCCCGGTTTCCGAAAGAACCGAGCTCGACAGATGGGTTCTGTCGGAGTTGAACTCCCTTATAAAAGAAGTTGACGATGCCTATGCTAATTATGAGCCCACCAGGGCTGGAAGAGCAATACAGTATTTTGTAAACGAGCACCTTAGCAATTGGTTTGTCCGTTTGTCGAGGAGGCGTTTCTGGAAAGGCTGCTATTCCGGCGACAAAGTGGAAGCATTCCAAACACTTTATCGCTGTATGGAGGTTGTTGCTCAGCTGTCATCGCCGATAATTCCGTTTTTTGCCGATAAACTTTTCATGGACTTGAATAATGTGAGCAAGCGCCATAAGCGTTCTTCAGTTCATTTAAGCGATTTTCCGCTTGCCGATGAATCACTTATCGACTTGGAACTAGAGGAACGGATGGAGTTGGCACAAAAGATTTCCTCGATGACACTTTCGCTCCGCAAGAAGAATAATATCAGGGTTCGTCAGCCATTGAACAAAATAATGATCCCGGTATTAAATCCTCGCTTTAGGAATTTGGTGAGCAAAGTTGAATATTTAATCTTGTCGGAAACCAATATTAAGGAAGTTGAATATCTTACTGAGGACTCAGGAATCTTGATCAAAAAAATCAAGCCTAATTTCAAGACCTTAGGGCCTAAATTCGGTAAATTGATGAAACAAATTGCTGCCGCAGTAAATCAGTTCTCGCAAAGCGAGATAAAACAAATTGAAAAAGAAGGTAAATACATAATTACCGTCGGGGGTGAGAATATTGAAATAAATATTGACGATGTTGATATACTTACTCAGGATATTCCAGGTTGGAGCGTTGCAAACCAGGATGATCTAACTGTGGCCCTGGATATTACAATAAGTCAGGAGTTGCAGAACGAGGGTCTCGCCCGCGAGCTGGTGAACAGGATACAGGGCATCCGGAAAGATTCCGGATTTGAAGTTACCGATAAAATAAATGTTAAAATTTTGAAATCAGATGTGTTGGTTAGCGCAATAACTGACTACAAAGATTATATTTGTACCGAAACTTTAGCAAAAATAGAATTTGTTGATAATCAGTCGTTAGCAAATTCCACTGAATTGGATTTGATCGATGATGTTAAAGTAGTATTGGAAATTGAAAGAATATCTTGATAATTGTATATTGTTTTGATAGGGGAATCATGTTTTTTCATTATATTTAGCATCTTTTTATTTTTGGATTAATTAATTGTAGGAAATTATGAATGAGCTTAATAACGATAGGGTAAAGACTAAATATACTGACGATGAATTACAGGAGTTTAGGGAAATAATCGAGAGAAAACTAAAGGTCGCCAAAGACGACTTGGATCTTTTGACGGATGCATATACCAACACCAGCGAACATGGCACCAATGATACCTCGCCGACATTTAAGGTCTTGGAAGAAGGCCAGCAGGTATTGTCGAAGGAGGAAAACAGCAGGCTGGCCGCACGCCAGATGAGGTTTATCCAAAACCTTGAAAACGCTTTGGTGAGGATTGAGAATAAAACTTATGGCATTTGCAGGGTTACCGGCAAACTTATAAGCAAGGAAAGGTTAAGGGCCGTGCCCCATGCTACCTTGAGTATCGAAGCCAAGAATAATCAAGCCAAACAAAAAAGGATTTAAGCATAAACTTAGTTTGAAAAAATCGATCCTTATAATTCTTGTAGTTCTGTTTTTAGACCAGGCCCTTAAAGTTTGGATCAAATTACATTTGACCATAGGGGAGGAAATCCCCATGCTCGGTAATTGGTTTAATTTATATTTTACCGAGAACAACGGAATGGCATTCGGGATGCAGTTTGGCGGCGAATGGGGAAAGTTGTCGCTTAGTATTTTTCGTATCCTGGCCATTTCGGCAATATTCGTCTATCTGATAATCCTTGATAAGCGAAAGGCTAACCAAGGTTTGATATTTGCGGTTTCTATGATATTTGCCGGAGCCCTCGGCAATATAATCGACAGCGTTTTTTATGGTCTTGTTTTTACTCAAAGTTCATATCATACTCTGGCAGAGATGGTGCCATTTGGAACCGGGTATTCCAGTATTTTACATGGCAAGGTTGTAGATATGCTGTATTTTCCGCTTATTAACCTGCACCAGGCGGATGCCCCGTCGTGGATACCCTCGTTTTTTTTCGGATACGACGATCACCTGATATTTTTCCGCCCTATATTTAATATTGCCGATTCCGCGATAACAATAGGCGTATCGTGGCTTCTTCTCTTCGAAAGAAAAAACCTGAAGCTTTAAGATCAATAAAATAACGGAATCCCGAAGTTTGTTGTTGAATAGTCATTTATTGTATTTTTGTCGCCTAAAACAGCATGTGATTAATGACTAATTTAAAAAATCCCACCGATGTGGAAATAATGGCTCCGGTAGGGTCATACGAATCCTTGATGGCTGCGATACAAGGCGGGGCAAACTCGGTTTACTTCGGAATCGGGAAATTGAACATGCGCTCCAAATCGTCGAAGAACTTTACTCTTGACGACCTTAGAAGGATTTCGGGTATTTGTAAAGACAGCAATATAAGGACTTATGTTACCCTGAACACTGTTATCTACGACCATGAACTTGAGGAAATGCGTCGAGTCGTGGATGCCGCCAGGGAAAACGAAATAACGGCAATCATCGCTTCCGATCAATCGGTGATACAATATGCTTTTTCTCAAGGCGTTGAGATACACATGTCAACACAAACCAATATCACTAATATCGAGGCAGTTAAGTATTATTCGGCTTTCGCCGATGTTATGGTAACGGCACGGGAACTGGAAATAAAACAAGTAAAAGCTATCACCAATGCCATTGCAGAAGAAGATATCTGTGGCCCTTCGGGAAAACATGTCCAGATAGAAGTTTTTGCTCACGGAGCCTTATGTATGGCCGTTTCGGGAAAATGTTATCTAAGCCTCGACAATTTAAACTCATCGGCTAACCGCGGGGCTTGCTTGCAGCAGTGCCGCAGGAAATACACTGTTACCGACAAAGAAACCGGGATCCGGCTTGATATCGATAATGAATATATCATGTCGCCCAAGGATTTGAACACTGTTGCCTTACTTGATAGTATTCTCGATGCTGGCGTAAGGGTGTTAAAGCTTGAGGGGAGAGGTCGTTCCCCCGAATATGTGAAAACAATTGCCTCCGTTTATCGTGAGGCTGTAGATGCATGGTTTGCAGGAGATTACAATCAGGAGAACATTAACAAATGGAACCTAAGGCTGTCGAAGGTATATAACCGCGGTTTCTGGGATGGATATTATATGGGTCGCACATTTGGGGAATGGACGGAGGATTACGGAAATCAGGCAACTGAGAAGAAAGTCTATATAGGAAAGGTAACTAATTATTTTGGCAAGATCGGGGTTGCTGAGGTAAAAATGGAATCGCACGACCTGAAAGTTGGGGAAGAAATAAAAATTATTGGCGAAACAACAGGCGTTTACGAAAGTGTTATCGACGAAGTCCGGCTCGACCGTAACCCGGTGGCTGAAGTTGTCAAGGGTGATTTATGCTCAATACCAACCAAACAAATAGTGCGTAGGGGCGACAAACTGTATAAAGTTGTAAAAACCAAGGGTTAAGCTTGAAAGTGACGATAGCTTGCATTTGTTTTAATTAGTTGTTTACATTTGGCTCTTCAAAAAAAAATTGTTATTCGAGATGCATACTCACGAATTGTTGATACTGTGCGGGTTTATTTTGCTTATAGCCATAATGTTGGCCTTCGATATTGGTATTTTCAATAAGAAGAACCATGAGGTGAAGTTTAGGGAAGCATTTGGATTTACGCTATTGTGGGTTAGCATTGCGTTGATTTTCTGGGGCGTAATATATTTTTACGGGCATTTGCTTCATGGAATCAGCGACATGGGTCGTTTAAGGGAAATAGTTGCCGCCTACAATCACCAAATTGATATAGTTGAAGGCAACTTTGATAAATCCATTGCTTTATACAGACGTAACCTGGGCTTGGAATTCCTTACCGGTTATATTATAGAGTACTCATTATCAATAGATAACATTTTTGTCATCCTAATGATTTTCATCTCCTTCGGTGTCGAGAAGAGATTTTATCATAAAGTTTTGTTTTGGGGGATCATAGGTGCTATATTGATGCGTTTCCTTTTTATTTTCATTAGTGCCGCCTTGATTCAGCAATTTAGCTGGGTATTTTATTTTTTTGGGGCATTGTTGATATTTACCGCGACAAAGCTCTTCCTTGAGAGAAACAAACCCGACTCCATAGACACCGAAAATCATTTTATCGTAAAGTTTGCCGGCAGGTTCCTCAGAGTTGACAAAGAAGATAAGAGCGGTAGGTTCATTTACAGGAAAAACGGAAAAACATTTGTTACAAGTTTGTTTATTATCTTATTGGTGATAGAGTTCTCCGATGTGATTTTTGCCGTTGATTCGGTGCCGGCGATATTTTCTGTCACAAAGGACCCTTTTATAGTTTATTTTTCAAATATCTTTGCCATTATCGGCCTTAGGTCCTTGTTCTTCCTGCTGGCAAGTATTATCGATAAATTCAGGTTTTTAAAAGTAGGCTTGTCGCTATTGCTTGCTTTTATCGGCTTGAAAATGCTGCTGCATAGCTACATCGGGATTTCTACCATGAACTCCTTATTGATTGTTTTGGTAATATTGTTCTCGAGTATTGTTTTTTCGGTAATTATACCGGAAAAAAAAATTGCCGGGAAATAATTCCCCGGCAATAATATCTATAATTGAAACCCACTAAACATTTATCGCAACTACTTCTTTAATTTCAGGGAGAACTTTTTTCAATGTGGCTTCAACGCCATTTTTGAGGGTCATGGTGCTGAAGGCACATGATCCGCATGCACCGGTAAGCTCTACATTGACAACGTAGTCGTCAGTAATATCAATAAGTTTCAGGTCGCCGCCATCTTGTTGTAGGTAGGGGCGCACCTGGTTGAGTACGTTTTCGACTTTAGTGTGTAATTCTTCTTTACTTGACATAGTATTATTAGTTTTGAATTAATTAACGCTTTCAATTACTTTGGCGGCTAAGTCGGCGAACGCCCGGCTAACAACATTGTCATTCGATAAAGAGATAGGCTTCCCATTATCGCCGGTTTCCCTAACTTTCGCTACCATCGGTATTTGCCCGATAATAGGGACTTTGAGTTCTTTTGCAAGATCATCGCTGGAACCTTTCCCGAAAATATAATATTTCTTCTCCGGCATATCATCGGGAATGAAGTAAGACATATTTTCGACTATTCCCAGGATTGGGATTTCGAGTTTGTCCTGACGGTACATCATTGCGGCACGCCGGACATCTGCAACGGCTATTTTTTGTGGAGTTGTAACAAGCACTGCTCCTTTTATTTTATAGCTCTGCGCAAGTGTTAGCTGTATGTCGCCGGTTCCGGGAGGCATGTCTATGACGAGAAAATCAAGATTTCCCCATTCGGCGTCGGTCATTAGCTGGTTAAAGGCATTATTGATCATCGATCCGCGCCACATCAAGGCTTGGTCGGCTTTGACAAAAAACCCCAAGGAGAGTATTTTAACTCCGTGATTTTCTATAGGGATCATCTTTGGTTTGCCTTCTCTTTCAATAACTCCGGGCTGACCGTCTTCAACACCGAACATTATAGGTACCGAAGGCCCCATGATATCTGCGTCCAGAATGCCCACATCATGCCCGGCCTTGGCAAGCGAAACCGCGAGATTTGCTGCAACGGTGGATTTGCCTACTCCGCCTTTTCCTGATATAATGGCGATGATGTTCTTTACCCCCGACAAGGGGCCTATCCCCAAATCCTTTTCCGAAATGGGTTTTATGGTTATGACTAAGTCGTTGGCTATTTCTGCTTTCAATGTCTTGTCGATGGAATTGCTTACAATTCCTACCGCAGGATCGTCAAGCTTCGGAAAAACAACGACTATCTTTACCTCATTGCCGTTTATCTCAATATCGTGGATCATTCCAAGGTCAACGATATTATTGGCTTTTGCAAAAAATATAACCTGTTTTAAAGCAGTTGTTATTTGCTCTTTGCTAACTGACATTATTATTTATTTTAATTTAGACTAAATTGTAATAGTAATTATTTATGCAGCAAATTTAGACATTTATTCAATAGTATATCAAAATTTCCTTATTTATAAAGAGCTATAAATTACTTTGGTTTTTTGTTTTTTATTTTGCCGATACTCAAGAACGATGCAGCTAAACGAGTTCGGTTGATGGATCCCAGAAAACTTCCTCAAAGTTTTGAATTTCATCGTCAATTATTGCAACACCTTCTGATTCAAGGAGCTCGCACATAGTGTCCGACCCGCCGAAATGCCTCTTGCCGCTCAGCAAGCCACTGCTGTTCACCACTCTGTGGGCGGGTATGCTTTCGATATTGCTTTTTGAGGCATTCATTGCCCAGCCCACCATGCGTGCCGACCCCCTGCTCCCAAGATAGTTTGCTATGGCTCCATAAGAGCTGACCCTTCCATAAGGAATTTGTTTGGTCACTTCATATACTCTTTCAAAAAAACCCTTCCCCATTTTACTGCTTTTTATAAACTTCAGGGTTGAGCTTGAATTTCAGGTACTTGATTTTTGTTCCGTATTCAAGCCATTTTTGCTCATAGAATGTTTGTATCGAACCTGCTTCATTGGTGATTCCTTCGCCATAAACATCGTAGGACTTAAATAGAATTTTGTGCTGATACTCTTCAATTGTGTCCAAGGTAGATTCAAAAACAATAATATTGTCCGTTTTTAGATTGATAATCAGGTCTTTCTTGCAAAAACGCATATATCGTCCAATAAATTCCGGCGACGTCAATCGTTTTTTTGCTTTGGTGTCCCTGGCGTGCGGGTCGGGGAATGTGACCCAAATTTCCGAGACTTCATTTTTGCCAAAAAACAAATCGACGAGATTGATCCTGCTGCGAATAAAGGCAACATTGTCGAGGGATTTCTCTTTGGCGGTCTTTAAGCCTTTCCACAAACGGGCTCCTTTTATGTCTATCCCGATAAAGTTCTTGTTAGGATATAATTCGGCCAGGCCAATGGTGTATTCCCCTTTTCCGCATCCCAATTCCAGGACTATATCGTTATCGTTCCTAAAATATTCCCTTGCCCACTTTCCTTTGAGCGCAATCCCGTTCACGGCATCCTCATAAGAAAACTGAAAAAGATTGTCGAATGTCAGGTTATCGGCAAACTTCCGAAGTTTGTTCTTTTGTCCCACTTCTTAAAAATTAAGTTATTTATGGAGCAACCATGCCTGCGAATTGGATTCTTCCCTAATGGCTAATAATTGAAGATTTGCTTCTTCCGGGGAGTTGAAGCCCATATAGGCCACCCTGAACATCCCCCTCGAATTCGTATCGGCAACGAGAGCGTCAAACCCTTTGCTTTTCAATTCGTTAACAAGCCGCTCGGCATTTCGCCTGTTTCCGAATGATCCTGCGATTATGAAATAGCTGTCAGTTATAGTTTCAGGATAATCATTAACTGAATTAAGCTTGGGGATTTCTTCGGCTATCGGTTGCGGCTCTTCGTCCGGAACAATTGTTTCGTCCGCGCTATTGGCTGTCTCATTATCATGATAGTACTTGTCCTGAGGTTCATCGGCAATACTGTTGTTTAACGCAGCCTGGCCTTTCTCGTATGCAGTTGCCGGCATGCCGTCGTCGGCATTGATATTATTATCAGCACTTTTTATTTCTACCAGTTTTTTCTCTTCATCATTTATTGCCTTCTTTACGATTTTGTCGTCCGTTTTTTGGGATGCAAGATCAATCAGCCAACCTGCATTGCTAACATTAAGCTTTTCAAGATGCATTAGTCCGGCATTAGCCGAAAGGTAATCGTTAGGATGGTTGTATAAAAATGGCACGATGTGTTTGTTTGCGTTCCAATAATACAACATGGCATCGCGCCTGTTGAAAATATAATATGAGCTCATGGCAAATAAGATCACAAAGACAAAAAGCAGTTGTTGCTTGACTTTTGATGGTTTCGAACGACCATGTATCTGGATATTGTTTGATGACTCGGACGGAATCCTTTTATCTTTTCTTTTTGTTTGCGAATGTGTCCTTGATGAAGGTTTGGAGTCTTTTGACGAAGATTTGCTGAAGGCTTCCTTTATCTTATCCTCGTCCGATGGTCTTCGTATCGCCGGTGAGATAAAGCTTGTCAAGCCGAATGACTCGGCATTATAGTTTATTGTATTATCCTGTTTGAAGACGATGTTTTTATTTACGTCCCTGAATATATATCCAATATTGCTAAAATTTATCCTTTTGCCGCTTGTAAGGGCATTATGGCAAAGCAAGACGAATTTATCTACGCGCACCTTGGCTTGTTTATAGGGGATTTGTTCGTTCCTTGCAACATAATTAACCAGCAGACCGTCATTTGCATTGAGGTGGATGTTAAAATGTATATCCTTGAACGGAGGCTTGAACTGATGTGTGGCCTTATTTATTGTCGCACTGGTCTGGCTTGAGATAAAACCGCCAAGGCCGGGGATTACAACGCATTCGTAATCGTAAATTAAGTCGCTTATGTATTTCGCAATCTTCATTAATGATGGTCAAAATTATTAACTGGCTAAAGTAATGACTTACTATATTATTTTCAACTTTTGTTGATAAGTTTTCGGAGGTCTTCCGGGCTGTCTATGCCAATTGTCTCTGTTTCAGTAATATCGGCCTTGATTTGATATCCGTTCTCCAGCCAGCGCAGTTGTTCCAGGTTTTCGGTTTCCTCCAGTTTTGATGGAGTTAGCTGGTTGATCTCGTCAAAAACTTCCGGTTTAAATCCATAAATGCCGATGTGCTTATAATAATCGCAGTTTTCAGCCCATCCGTCTTCATCTATATTTCTGTTGAATGGAATAGGGTTCCTGCTAAAATAAAGCACGTTTTTGTGTAAGCCGAAAACAAGTTTTACCACGTTTGGGTTGAACAATTCGTCGGTGGCGATAATTTTTTTTGCCAAAGTGGCTATTTGAGTGTTCTTCTTCGATATGAGACTGCAAAGCATGGCAATCTGCGAAGGTTCGATAAATGGTTCGTCGCCCTGTATGTTTACAACCGCATCGTAAAAACCGGGTTTTTCGGAATCAAGTTTCTTGTAAACCTCGAAACAGCGCGATGTGCCGTTGGGGTGCTCAGCGGATGTGGACATGACCTCGCCCCCAAAATTGATAACGGCATCAACGATTCTGTCGTCGTCGGTTGCCACGACGGTCTTGCTGATGCTTTTTGATTTCGACACTTGTTCATAAACCCTTTGTATCATGCTTTTGCCATTGATCAAAGCAAGGGGCTTGCCCGGGAATCGGCTTGAGGCATAGCGTGCCGGAATTATACCAAGTATGTTCATCACCTAAAACAAACCGTTTATTTCGCCATTGACCTTGTCGATGACCTTGCTCAGGTCCTCAGGTTTGTTGAAGTCCATGTTATCGACGTCCATAATAAGCAAATTGCCCTGTTTATACGAACTGACCCAGTTTTCGTATCTCTCGTTCAGCAGCTTGAGATAGTCCAGGCGTATGGATTCCTCATAATCGCGTCCGCGTGTCTGTATTTGCGATACCAGTGTTGGCACGCTGGCCCTCAGGTATATAAGCAGGTCGGGAGCTTGAATGAACGAGCTCATGAGCTCGAATAAGGAACTATAATTCTCGAAATCCCTTGTTGACATCAAGTTCATTGAGTGCAGGTTGGGCGCAAAGATATATGCGTCCTCATATATTGTCCTGTCCTGTATAATATTTTTCCCGCTTCTTCTTATGTCGATAACCTGGCGGAAACGCGAGTTCAGGAAATACACTTGTAGGTTGAAGCTCCACCTTTGCATGTCTTCGTAAAAACTATGCAAATAAGGGTTGTTCTCAACATCCTCATAATGGGGTTTCCAATTAAAATGTTTGGAAAGCAGTTTCGTGAGCGTAGTTTTTCCCGATCCGATGTTTCCTGCTACTGCAATATGCATAATGGCTGTTTTTTAATTATTAATCTTTTATTATTTGATCTGCGAAGTTGTACATTTCCAGGAGTTCATCAACATAGATCCTGTTGTTTGAAAGCCTTGGCACCTTGTTCTGGCCGCCAAGCTTCTCTCTTTTCTTCATCCAGTTATAAAAAGTTTTACGGGGCGCCGAGGTGATGACAGGTTCTTTAAGAACAAGGCTATGATATCTCTTGGCCTCATAATCAGAGTTCAGCGATTTTAGCGCGTTGTCGAAAGTTTCCGTAAAATACTCAATGCTATGTGGCTTGATGTCGAATTCTATTATCCATTCATGAAAAATATCCTCGCCCCTTATCAAGGGTGCTGCCGTATATTCGTTTATAGTGGAAGATGTCTTCCTACAAGCAATGTTCAATGCTTTTTCCGCATTGTCGATTATAAGTTCCTCGCCAACAATGTTGATGAAGTTTTTTGTTCTGCCGGTAATGCTCAGCCTATAGGGCGAAATGGACGTAAAACAAACGGTATCCCCAATCTCATATCGCCATAATCCGGCATTTGTTGTAATTACCATGGCATAATTTACGCCTAATTCAACCTCGCTGAGCGAAATTGCTTTTTCTTTATTGTTCAAATCCGATACCGGAATAAACTCATAAAAAATACCATAATCAAGCATTAGCAAAATATCGTCGCTGTCCAGTTGGTCCTGAATGCCGAAAAACCCTTCTGATGCGTTATAAGTATTGAAATACTGCATCTTTGCTGATTTGATGATGGATTCGTATTGGGGACGGTAGGGCTCGAAATTCACTCCGCCATGAAAAAAGACTTCCAGGTTGGGCCATACTTCGTCCAGGGTTTGTATTTTTCCTTTCTCAAGTATTTTCCTGATCAGGACCAGCATCCATGAAGGTACTCCCGATAGGCTTGTAACATCATGGTTCAGAGTTGATTCAACCATAAGTTCCAGCTTGTTTTCCCATTCGTCCATGAGTGCTATGCTTAGGCTTGGCGTCCGCATAAACTCCGCCCAAAAAGGAAGGTTGTTCATTAATATGGCCGATAAGTCGCCTTCGTAGTAAGAGGTGTTGCTAACTTCTTGTATGTTGCCGCTGCCGCCCATTACAAGGCTCTTGCCTTCGAACAGCTTCGATCCGGGAACTAAATTGAAATAAATCGAAAGCATGTCCTTGCCCCCTTTATAGTGGCAGTTTATCAAAGAATCCTCGCTTACAGGTATGAATTTGCTCTTGGAATCGGTTGTGCCTGATGATTTTGCAAAACCTATTATCTCTCCGGGCCATAAGATGTTTTCCTCGCCGTTCCGCAGCCTGTCGATATATGATTTTATGTCTTCGTAAGTGCTTATTGGAACGCGCTGTTTAAACTCCTGAGTTGATTTAATACTTTTATAATCGTATTTTTTTCCGAAATAAGTGTTCCGCGAAGTGTTGATAAGTTTCTTCAACAACTCCTCCTGCACCTCGTTGGGGTATTTTTTAAACAACTCGATCTGATGAATACGTTTCTTCATCAACCAGTTAAGTACGGAACTGATAATCGTCATCCGGCAATTTTTGTTTAGTCATCAAAATTATAAGAAAAAGCTTTTATTTCTAACTTTGTTGATAATTTAAATTTATGGCATGATTTGTTTTCCGAACGCTAAAATCAATCTGGGTTTAAGAATTCTGCAAAAACGCGATGATGGGTTTCATGATATCCAGTCCTGTATTGTCCCCATTCCCCTTTGTGATGTTATGGAAATTCATGAGTCAGGACAATTTAAGATTGAAGTCTTTGGTGCCGTTATGGGGGCTAACCCCAAAGACAACATTATCTATAAAACCTGGGAAAAGCTTAACGATTCGTTCGATATCCCGGCTTTTGAGGTGAAGCTAATAAAAAACATCCCTTTACAGTCGGGCCTGGGTGGTGGCTCGTCCGATGCTGCCTTTTTCCTGAAAGAAGTTAATGCCGCTTATGGGCTTGGTATTACTGACGATGGAATGGAAATGTTTCTGGAAAGCCTTGGAAGCGACTGCCCTTTTTTCGTCAGGAACCGTATTGCGATGGCATATTCTAAAGGTGAGGCCTTAAAAGGCTGCGAGCTTGACTTGAGCGGTCTTCATCTAACAATAATAAAACCCGACCATAATATTTCAACTTCCACTGCCTATGGGAAGGTCGTTCCAAACTCGCATGAGAAACCACTTTCGGAATTGCTGAAATTACCTCTTCCAACATGGAAGGACAATGTTTTCAACGATTTTGAAAAAACTGTCGTCGCACAAATGCCTGAATTGAGTTCGATAAAGGGCTTATTGTATGATTCAGGTGCCGAATATGTTTCGTTGAGCGGGTCGGGCTCCGCTATCTATGCGCTGTCGGTCGATAAACTGGATGTTTCAGGCGTTGGTGGCGGCTTTATCAGGCAAGCTGCATTTTAATAAATCTATGCGTCCCCAGGAATTATTTCCTTATTGTATCCTATATCAACAGAATGATAAAAGGACGCGAAGGCGGCGTTTATCCACATACTTGCAGGGATTATGCCCACCAGTAATGCCAATAAGCCTAATATAACTATGGGTATTGAGAGTAGAAACATCATGAAAATTGTAATGGCATGGCCATTCGTCATTGCCCAGCTTGTTTTTATTGCATCAATAGCCGTAAGTTGTTTGTCTATCACCAAATATGGGACAAATGAGAGCCTGCAAGCAAAAATAATCCCGGGCACTATTAATAGAACAAGCCCGATCCCTATTATGACTATTCTGAACATTCCTGCAAGCATTACGTTAAGATATATATAGTCAAATCCTTTGAATGCATCGGCTATGTTAAAGGCCTCTCCTATAACTAGTTGTAAATTAACGTAATTGATGCCAAAAAAATATGGCATTACTATTAAAACAGAGAATAATATGCCTATTAACCCGTATGAAACGCTATTGCCATGCAGCCCATAATCGCTGCCTCTTATAAAGTATTGAACAATAATTTGAAAGGCCACTCCCAACAAGGTTATTAACAATAAATTGCCAAACTTGCTATTAATTAAATCCCAACCTATATTAAATGATGTTCCTACTGTGGAATTAAAAGGTTCTTTAGGCTTAAACGCATTTGTGTCCATAGGTTTATGTTTTATAATTCACAAATATAATTATGATTTCTTAATAAACTTCATATTCCTTATTTAAAATAATTCTTAATTTTGCAAAAAACTTTAAAATAAATAAATATGGGAGTATTAGTGGGGAAAAAAGCCCCTTTATTCGAGGCCAACGCTGTTGTTAACGGCGGTGAGTTTGCCGAAAAATTTTCGCTTGAGCAGTATATAGGCAAAAAACATGTTGTTTTCTTTTTCTATCCTTTGGACTTTACCTTTGTTTGTCCTACGGAAATAATTGCGTTTCAGGAAAAAATGGATGAATTTGAGAAAAGGAACGTTGCTGTTGTCGGATGTTCGATCGACTCGCAATTTTCGCATTGGGCATGGCTGAACACCGAGAAGAAAGACGGAGGTATCAAGGGAGTGAAATTCCCATTGGTTGCCGATCTTTCAAAAACTATTGCCGAGAACTACGATGTATTAGCCGGCGAATATGATTATAACGAAGATGGTGAAATGGAATTCCATGGCGATGCTGTTGCTTACAGGGGTTTGTTCTTGATCGATAAGCAAGGAATCGTCCGTCATCAGGTTGTTAACGATCTTCCTCTTGGACGTAGCGTTGATGAGGCATTGCGCATGGTTGACGCGCTTCAGTTTTTTGAGGAGAACGGCGAAGTTTGCCCTGCCGACTGGCATCCTGGCGACGACGCCATGGTTGCTGACGCCGCAGGTGTTGCTAAATATTTGAGCGAGCACTAGGTAATCGCACATAAAAGATTAGAAAAAGGCAGCTGTTTACCGCTGCCTTTTCTATTTTATATGATAAACCAACGACAGTCCCCCGGCCCCGGAAATCCCCATCGAGAAGTTGGGGTTGCTGTTGAAAACAAAATAAACCGCCTTACCTATACCATAACCCAGGGCTGCGGCAATAAAAACGTCGGAAGCCCAGTGTTTGTCGTCGTAAATTCGCTGAAGCCCAACACCGCCGGCAATTGAATATGATAAGATTCCCACCCATGGCTTGTCGTTGTAAACCGACGAAACGAATGAAGCAAGAGAAAAGACTGTTATTGTGTGCCCCGATGGAAAAGAAGTATGTTCAAAGCCCTTAAACGGGCCTTCCCATAGCCTTGGGTTTGCCGGGACGTCCTGATATGGGCGATGCCTGTGAGTTAAATGCTTCAATATCTCAACGGTAATCCCGCTGATGACAAACGCCTGTGCAGCCCCCAAGGCTAATCTTTGCGCTTGTTGGTCCTTTGAGGCCAGTCCGTAAATATAAATCCCGCCAAACAAAGCTACAGGATAAACCCCGCTTCCCCAGGGCTCGAAAAAATATCTGGACGCAAGATCTGCCGATGAGGATTTGTTGCTTTGGAAGAATGTCCTGATTTCATTGTCGAAAGCATAGATAGCAACTCCTCCCGCTATAATTGCCCCACTTGCCGCCCATTGCTTTCCGTTCCATCTTTTGGGAAATGAGACTAATCGTTTTGAGACGGTCAGGTAAGATTTAAAATACTCCTTGTCAGGCTTGTGTGAGTAAGCGGAAAAATTGCCCCTTTGTGAGAGCACTTCTGTTTGCAACAAAGTTGTCATCAATAGAAAAAGAAGGCTCATTTTTTTCATGATGATGTTTTTACTCCATTTTTTTTGCCTTGTTCCAGTAAGAGTCCATTTCCTGGAGGCTCAAATCTTCAATTTTATGGCCGTCTTTTTCAGATTCGGTTTCAATATATTGAAAGCGTTTTATGAATTTTTTATTTGTTCTTTCCAGGGCATCTTCGGGGTTTATGCCGATATATCTGGCATAATTGGTTATGGCGAACAGCAAGTCGCCCAGTTCATTCTCGATTTTTGATTTTCGGGAATTACTATCGACTTCATATTTCAATTCGTTGAGCTCTTCGATAACTTTGTCCCAAACGTCTTCTCTTTTTTTCCATTCAAACCCGACGCCCTTGACTTTTTCCTGAATTCTAAACGCTTTTATTAGTGGTGGCATGGATTTAGGCACTCCCTCTAGAACTGACTTCTTGCCTTCTTTTAGTTTAAGCTTTTCCCAATTGTTCAGGACGTCCCTTGCGTCGCTCACATCGGCATCGCCATAAATATGCGGATGACGGAATATTAGTTTTTCGCTAATACTGTCGAGGACGTCCTTGATATCGAAGTCGTTGGTTTCGGATCCGATCTTGGCATAGAAAACCAGGTGAAGCATTAAATCGCCAAGCTCCTTTTTGATTTCAGGCATGTTTTTGTCCAATATGGCATCGGATAGCTCGTAAACTTCCTCTATTGTTAAATGGCGCAGCGAATCAAAGTCTTGTTCTTTGTCCCATGGGCATCCCTTTCTGAGGTCGTCCATTATTTTTAAGAGCCTTGCAAAGGCGTCCAGTTTTTCTTGCATTTGATTATTATTAATCTTCATCTTCCATAATAGCAATCAAATCGGGGCCTTTATATGGTTTTGCAAGGTAGTCGTCAAGACCGGCCTCAAGAAATTTCTGTTCATCCCCGGGCATGGCAAATGCCGTAACGGCTATTATTTTTATACGTTCCCAGCCGTTCTTGCTTTCAAGTTGTCGTATCTCCTTGGTACATTCTATACCATCCATTATGGGCATTTGAATATCCATTAAAACCAGGTCGTATTCATTTTGCTCATATTTTTCCAGCCCTATCTTTCCGTTCTCGGCAACATCGGCAGTATAACCGTTCATTTTTAAAACTGCCAGTGCGAATTTCTGGTTTAGAAGGTTGTCCTCAACCAGTAAAATATGCTTTATTTTCACTCTCGATTTCATGAAGTAAATATATAACAACTATTCGTTAGTTGGTAATGTAAAACTAAAAATTGTTCCTTGTCCTTTCATCCGGTTAACCCAAATCTCTCCTCCATTCTTTAAAACAAACTCCTTGGCAAGTATTAAACCAAGCCCTGTCCCTTTCTCATTGCGGGTTCCGGAGGTTTTTATGTTTTCGTCTATTTTGAATAATTTGTCGATGGCATCATCACTAATACCAACACCGGTATCGATAACCGACACCATAACCCTTGATTCCAATTCTTCGGTTTCTATGATAACTTCCCCTTTTTCCGTAAATTTTATTGCGTTCGACACCAAATTCCGCAGCACCGTCTTTACCATATATGAGTCGGCAAAAACATAAGTACGATACTTTACTTTTGATAAAAGCCTGATGTTTTTTGCTGCAGCTTGTGTCCTGCTAAGGATGATTACGTCGTTAATAAGCGTGCTCAGGTCAAAATTGTCAGGTTTAAAATCTATTTTGCCCATTTGGGTCCTCGACCATTCCAGGATGTTTTCGAGCAGGTTATAGGTCGAGTCGGCGGCCAGGCTGATATTTTCCAGGTAATCAAGTCTTTCGTCCTTGGTGAGGGTGTCGTACTGGCTCAACAACAAACTCGTATAACCCATAATAGCGTTAAACGGGTTTTTTAGGTCGTGGGCAATTATAGAGAAGAACCTGTCTTTTGTAGCATTGGCTTCATTTAATTCTGCCTCTCTCTTCTTCAACTGCCTTATAACGGTTTTTTCCCTGGTAATATCGTTGGTAATGGATGTGAAATGTGTAATTTGTCCATTGGCATCAAAAATGGGCGACACAAGTGCCTTTTCCCAGTAAAACTCACCATTTTTCTTGACACACTTAAATTCGCCTTCCCATTTTTTGCCGGTTTTGAGATAATTCCAGAACTCCTCCGATTCGGATATTTTAAATTCTTTAGGGTTGAGCATCCTGACATTCATGCCTATAGCCTCTTCCATGCTGTAGCCGGTTTGTTCGCAAAAGGCATTGTTCGCATAATCGATAATGCCTTCCGTATCAAAAATAAATATTACGGCATTGCTTTGCTCAATCGAGACGCGCAATTTCCTAATGGTTTCCAGGTTTTTCTTTTTTGAGCTTATATCAGTCCCGATTCCCAATATCGCGCTCTCCCCGTTATATTTGGTCAAGCTCAAATGAAGGATGAAATATCTTGTTGTACCGTTTTTGTTTATGGCCTTAATTTCATATTCGTCAGGCACGTTCTTGCCCGATAGTCTTTTGTCGGCCCTTTTCCGGGCAATTAATTCGTCTTCGGGACTAACCAGGTCGAATATCGACATTTCTTTCAGCTCGTCCAAAGTGAACCCCGACATTTCTATAAATCGCTTATTGGCAAAAAGTATCTTCCCGTCTTTTTGGATAAACATTATGTTCGGGCTTTCTTCAACAACCAATTTGTATTTTTCCTCGCTTTGAAGCAGTTTCTCATTTAAATCCGATAATTTTTTGTTGTTCCTCTTTCTCAGATAATTAGCATAGGCAATGATAATAAACGCTATAATCAAGCCGGCTATTATTATTGTTGAGAAACTAATATGAAACATAAATATTTGTGTTGTCGAATTCGCTGCAATATACAATTTTTGTACGAATTTGGATTACATTTGCAATAGTGATTAAGGAAAAAATTATCCCTGAAAGATGATAAAAAAAATATTCGTTTTCATAACATTGTTTCTTGTGGTCAGTGGAGGCGGGATGTTGGGCGGGAATATTTTAAAGAAAAACAACATTCAGCTGGAAGCTAGGTTGCACTATGGGTTTCTTTTAAGTCAACATCTTGAATTAGAGAGATTTAACTCTCATTTCCCAATGTTTGAAATTAGCTTGCAAAAGGCTACTTTTGGACAAGGGAGATGGGAAAAGAAGTATGATTATCCTCTGCTGGGGACTAGCTTTCTATATAATGACATAGGTGGGTATAAAGAAATAGGGAATGCCTATGCTATTTTCCCTTATATCAACTTCCCCTTGTTCAGGGACGATAAGAGCACTTATAACTTCAGGCTTGGTTTGGGCTTGGCATATCTGGAAAACAAATTTGACAACATTAACAATTACAAAAACTTTGCAATAGGTTCCCATCTAAATATAGCAGCCAATCTGCAGCTTGAATATCGTAGGCAAATAAGCAAGCGGTTAACATTTTCGTTTGCCACCACGCTGACTCACTTCTCGAACGGAACAATTAAGACACCTAATTATGGATTAAATCTTTTCACCACTAATATCGCCTTTGCCTACTCGTTGTCGGAGCCTAGGCCTTATGGGGGGAGAATGCTTCTCCCGGACTTATATACATTTGAGTTCGATGGCCGTAAATATCTGGAGATAAACGTAATAGTTGTAGTGTCAAACAAAGATATGTCGCAGGATATCGGAGAACGTTTTATGGTTTATGCTTCTTATTTCAATATAATGAAGAGGGTTTCTTATAAAAGCAAGTTCGGTTTAGGCCTAGATATCACAGCGGACCTGTCGGATAAGTATTTCCTTGCCAGGAATCTGGGCCATAGTAGTTCAAGCAATGATTTGTCCTATATAAAAACCGGGATCAGCGGTGCTTATGAATTGGTGATTTCGCGAACATCCTTCCTTTTTAACCTTGGCTTGTATATAGGGGGTAAGATCAGAAAACATGGTGATGCCTATCAGCGCCTGACGCTGAAATATCTAATAAGCAAAAATTTAACCGCTAATCTGGCTCTGAGCACACATGCCGGAACTGCCGATTATATTGGTATCGGTCTAGGATATCGCCTGCGTTTTATTTATGCGCGCAAGGTGAAACATTATTGACAATTATGAATAGTCGTCATAATTCGTTTATTGTAAGTGCTTTGCTGATTTCTTTTTTCAGATCGCGTTATTTTTTATTTTATATTAGCTTTTTATAAAATCAGTAATGATGTTTTTTACCAGGAAAGCGCGAAAAACAGTTTATATAATGCGGCACGGCAAATCGTCGTGGGATGATTATACCATTGGTGATCATGAGCGCAAATTATTGGAGACGGGAGTGAAAAGAAGCCTCAGGATTGCTGGCTTTATGAAGGCCAAGAACATAAGCCCACAGCTGATTATAAGCAGTACTGCGCATAGGGCACTCGACACGGCACGTATCGTGGCTGATGTTATCGCTTATGACAAGGATAAGATCAAGTGCTCGGAAAACTTATACCACGCTACCGTCGATGATGTTTTTGCTGAGCTATATGAGCTGGACAATGAAATAGAAAGTGTTATGATCTTTGGTCATAACCCATGTTTTACGGATTTTGTGAACGTGTTCGTTAAACCTGAAATAGATAATTTACCTACCTCCGGACTGGCTGCGATAAGTTTTAAAAATGACAAATGGGAAGAAATCACAAACTCAAAGTATAAATTTGAGTTTGTGCTCTTCCCATCCATGCTTAGAAAGTAATGTTAATTAAAGTTTTATGAACTTATTAGTTCCTGATTTAAAGCCTGGGCCCACAATGCTCAGGTAATAGATTCCGGACGGTAGGTTTTTGGTATCTACCGTAATTACATCTTGCCGTCTGTCTAAAAGCCTCTCGGCAACAAGGCTTCCAAACGAATTATAAATAAGCAATGATGCGTTTTTATTGTATCCTAAATTATAACGTAAAGTAAATGAGCCGGTATGAGGGTTCGGATACGGGTTTGATATATATATATCGTTTAGTTTGTCATTGTTTATCGATGTGGTTGTCGATAATATCGAGGCTGTGAAATCGTCGAAGTAGAAACCATCTTCCTCAACATATTGATCAGTTACAAGAACAAAACGGATTTTGATTTCGCTTCCCGTATATTCACTGATATTTATTTCTTCATATACCCAATCAGATGAACCGTCGTAATATGGTTGGGAGTCGTCAAGATAATAGTTGCCGCCTTTCTTGCTGTATTTTCCTTGCAGGGGAGTATATGAGGCATCTTCTGTTTTTTTAATCAGTACCTGTACATAATCATATCCGGACTCGACATCCCACTTGGCCCAAAATGAAATAAAGGCGATATCGGTGTCTTTTAAGTCGATGGTGGTGTCCATGGTTATCTTGGAGTTCAGGTTGCTTTCATAATCACTGTTTTTCGAGTCCGTAATGGAGTTGACGGCCGAATGATAATCTTCGTCGGTCAATTCCCATTTTGGGCTTGTCCAGTTATCAAGATTGTCGGCATTGTCGTCGAAAACGACCACCATGGTCCCGAATATCTTGGTAATTGTGTCGGAAACGGAATACATACCGTTATCAACGGTTAATAAGAGCTTGAACTCAGTGCCTCCTTCGATATCAGCATTTAAGGTATAAGAAATAGAATCTGATTCAACTTGCAACAGATCCATGTTCAGGAATATGTCATCGGTCCCCGTACTTTCGACATTATCGTCAAGGGCGGTCAGGCTAACCGTAAATTGCTCGGCATCGGTAAGCCCTAGCCTTTTGATGTCATATTTAATATTGTTTTCGAGGGCGTCGGTCGTCATGGGGGAAGTTTCCGTTAAGTCGGCATATTTTCCCACAAGGCGGGCTGCCGTGATGTTTTGGAGCATGTTTTCCTGGCAAAGAGGAACTATGCGGCTGGTGCTTGGCCAGAAACCGTCATTTCCGTTTCCGACTTCGGGAACATAGGCGAACACCTTGTCCTTAGTGTCCTGTTCGCCGTACATCCAGTCGTTGGAATCGCCGTTTACAGGATAGATTGTAGTGCTTGCCGGCCCTATTGTATAATTGTTTTCTTCTGTCATCAGCACGGCAAAGTCGTGAAATATGTCATCGTCGGGAGTAACGTCCTCTGTCCATCCCCATGGGTAAAGAAGAAGGTTTGAATAAGAGTGATAGTTCAATGCCAGCTTAAATTCGTGATCGTTGCAGAAATCGCGCATATTCTTTATTTCAGGCTCCGAAAAAGCTGATGGCCCCCTATAGGTCTCGTCGCTAGTAATAGGTGATGAACCATTATCGTCGTTACCCCATTTATAACCATAATTGCGGTTTGGGTCAACACCATAACTTCCATCGCCGTTGTTTCTCATGTTCTTGCGCCACATACCGCCGCCATTGGGGTTGGTAGCATAATTGTGCTCGTAACCATCAGGGTTTACAACAGGAACGAAATACATCTCGGTATTATCAACAAGTGTTTGTATATCAGGGTCTGTGGCATAATTTTCCAACAAATACCACATATAAAAAATCATCTGTTGAACTCCGATTGGTTCGCGTGCGTGGTGTACCCCTGTATATAATATCTCCGGTTCGTCCTCGTTCGTAAGCGGATTGTCGGAAATCCTAAGCCAATATATTTGCCGTCCGTCATGTGTAAGCGTGTCTTGCGAGATGGGATATCTTGGCGAGATCAAGTTTGGATATTGTGCTGCCATATCGTCCAACTCGGCCATTACCTCATCCAAAGTATAAAACCCGCCCATTGAGCCGTATTCCCAATTTTGGGGTATAGGCCATTCATCTTGTATGTCCCTTTTCAATTGTTGGTTGTCGTTTCTGGATCTTTGCTCATAAAAGCTGCTTACATCAGGGATGATTATTTCATAAGCAACACCTGCCTTTTTTAACTTGTAGATTTCCGCATCCGAAAGGTCGGTGATCAAATAGATGCCTTTTTTATATTGTCCGTCAGTAACATCAATGCCCAAGTTTGCTATTTCAGCAATATTGTTCGACATCAAATCTATTTTTACCTTTGAATAACTTGTTTGCGACTGTAGGTTTAAAGAACTAATAATACTTACTAAAAGAATGATTATAATATTACGCATAAGAATAGTTTATCGCATTAATAAATAATACTAAAAACTAGGAGACAAAAAAGAACGGAGTGTGGTTGTCAGGTTTTTTTATTTCCAGTTAAAAGTTTTCACTATATGATCCATATCCTTGATTATGAAATCGATAACCGGCTGCAACGAATCGTTGTTAGGTATGGTGTTAAAGTAGAGGGCGGCCCTGACAAAGTTGCTGCTGCTGTCGGTAACAAAAAATTGATAAGGCGAAGCGGCCCCGTTCCCGATCACGCGATAGCTTAAGCCGAAGACTTGCCGTTGGCGGTCGATGATCAAGCTATCGTATATGGCATCGGCCCTTGGGATTAACTTGGTGACCAGGGTGTGGGAATCCTCAAGGTATCTTGCCAGGTTGCCATCAACTTTTTTATAGCTAAAGTGAAGGGTGGCCTTGAATTGCGGCATTTGAAGGTTGATCCAATATTTTTGGTCGGGTGAATGAAAATCGGGCTCGACAAATGCATACGAAGGATACTCGAACTTATAAGGAAAGCTTGTGTCGAAAGAGATGTATGATTTTTCAGGCAAATCGATCCTAAAATAACCTCTGGGTTTTGGCGAATAATTTGCTTCACAGGAGAACAAAGCCATGCCCAAAAACAGTACGGCAACAAAAAACACTTTATTTATCATTTTTTTTATCGGCATTAATCGTAATCTCTATTTCTTTCAACCTTCTTTTGTCAACGTCAATTACTTTAAAACTAAAGTTCTCATAATTTATTATACTGCCTTTTCCGGGTATGTTGCCGTTGATTTCCAGGAGCAGCCCCCCCAATGAATCGCTCTCGCCTTTAATGTTGTCGAATGTTTCATCATCCACCTTGATTATTTTGCAAAAATCGTTTATAGGTGTTTTGGCCAGGAACTTATATCTGTTTTCACCTAGTTTTTTATAATCCGATTCGTCGTCTTCGTCAAACTCATCAGAAATGTCGCCAACAATTTCTTCAATAATATCTTCAAGGGTAATTATTCCCGATGTCCCCCCATATTCATCAACAACAATTGCCAGGTGTATCTTCCTTTTCCTGAAATCCTGCAATAAGTCATTGATCTTCTTGTTCTCCGGAACGTAAAATACCGGGCGTATTAAATCAACCCAGTCATTATCAGTATGCTCGTTGTTTATGTTCGGGAGCAAATCCTTGACATAAAAAACACCAAGGATATTGTCGATGGACTCACTGTAAACAGGAATTCTGGAGTATCCCGACTCGATTGCCATCCTCATCATGGAATCAAAGTCGGTATCTACGTTCAAGGCCGTTATGTCGAGGCGCGATTTCATTATTTCGCTGGCTTCTTTATCGCCAAAGGACGCAATGCCTTTAAGAATCATTTTCTCGCCTTCAGATGCGTTTTCGTCTATGGTCATCTCAATGGCGTCCGAAAGGTCGCTCATGGTTATATTATGACCTTTGTCGCCAATTCTATTATCGATAAAGGAAGTGGAAGACACTAACAATGAGCTTATTGGCATAAACACTCTGTTCAGGAAGGACAATGGCCCGGACATCATCACGGCGACGGGCACAGGTTCTTTATTGGCAAGAATCTTTGGGATGATTTCCCCGAACAGCAATATAACGGAGGTGATAAGGATGATTTGAATCATGAAAACATTGACGGGGTTCGCGTTTTTGTCAAAAAAGAGATTACTCAGATAAGTTGCGATTATCACTATGCCCACATTAATAAAGTTGTTTGCGATCAGGATAGTGGCAAGTAAATGTTTCGGTTTGTCGAGGAGGCGCCCTACTTTTTCCCTTGCTCTTTTGCCTCTTGCTTTAAGGTCTTCCTTATGAGATGGGTCGAGTGAGAAAAAGGCTGTTTCGGAACCTGATATAAGCCCGGAAAAAACTAAAAGGACAAGTAATATGAAGAAAGTAACAACTTCATCGATTTGAATATTATGAAACAAATCGTTAAGCAAAACCATTAAATTTCCCGTTAAGGGGTCGGGATCGGTGTTTTCCAAAATAATCCTGTTAGTTCAACTAAATAATATGCAAAAGTAATATTAAAATGGCAAATCGTCCTCCTGATTATCAGATTGTTCAGTTTGACTGGCCGAAGTGTTATCATTATTGCCTTGCAAATTTCCGACTGAGTCGCCTTTATTGGAATATGACCTGTCTTCTTTTCTGGACAGCATATTGATTTTTTCGGCAATAATCTCGGTCAGATACCTGTCGGCCTTGGTTTCCCTGTCCTGATATTTCCGGGTTTTGATCTTCCCTTCTATATAAACCAGGTCGCCTTTAACGATGTTTCTTTCGGCCAGGTATCGATAAGCAACCACGTTATGCCATTCGGTTTTGTCCTGCCAGTCGCCTTCGCGCGATTTATAGCTTTCGGTTGTTGCCAAGGGGAAACTGCTTTTCTTCGTGCCATCGTCGAAAGTATAAGTATCCGGGTCTTTGCCCAGGTGGCCGATAAGCATCACTTTATTTAATCCTGCCATTTATCTAGTTTTAAATTTTTTACTTTCTCAAAAGTAATATTTTTTGATTTTCAAACATCCTTATTATGTGATTTTCTGCCAATAAAGTTGTTCAATGTCATCAGCACAAACAGAATTAACTATAAAAGAATGGATTAGAACAAATTTTTTTTTCATAAAATGACTTTTTTATGAAAATTGTGTTATTTTTGCCATCCGAAATAAAATTCTAATTATTAATTAATTAAAAAATATTGTCATGACCAAAGCAGAAATTGTAGCAGACATTGCAACTAAGACAGGAATTGAGAAAGTAGCCGTTCAGGCAGTTGTTGAATCATTGATGGAAACGATCAAAGATACTATGGTAAACGGTGAGAACGTTTATTTAAGAGGGTTTGGAAGTTTTATAATAAAGGAGAGAGCCGAGAAAACAGGACGCAATATTTCAAAAAACACTACCATAATCATTCCTGCGCATAATATACCTGCTTTCAAGCCTGCAAAAACATTTGTAAACCAGGTTAAAAACGCATAGTTATAATATAAAATATAATTTACAATGCCAAACGGAAAGAAGAGAAAAAGACATAAGATGTCAACGCACAAGCGTAAAAAGCGTTTGCGTAAAAACAGGCATAAGAAGAAATAAAATTCTTATAGCATAAATGCGGAGGTTGTTATTTTTCCTGGTAAAAGGAGGATAAACAACCTTTGTATATTTATATCCCCTCAAAAACTTATCTTCGTCTTAAGTTTGCATAATACCATAATTGTTTTACGACAAGTTGGTATCAAGTGCTTTATATTTATTAATTTTTATTGATGTGAACAAAGAATTAATCATTGATTCGAACAGATCTGAGGTTAATATTGCACTTTTGGAGGACAAATACCTTGTTGAGCTGCACAATGAAAAAACCAACAACAACTTTGCTGTTGGCGATGTGTTCTTGGGCAAGGTAAAAAAAATCATGCCGGGGCTGAATGCGGCCTTTGTCGATGTTGGTTACGAAAAGGATGCGTTTTTGCATTATTTGGATTTGGGCCCTCAAATACGGACGTTTAACAAAATCGTTAAACTTGGTGTTAAGAACAAAGCCCACTTAATAAATCCCAATGATTCCTTTTTGGAGCCGGACATATTAAAATCCGGAAAGATAACTCAGGTTTTGACCTCCGGACAACAGATCTTGGTTCAAATAGCAAAAGAGCCGATATCGACAAAAGGGCCAAGGATATCGACAGAAATATCGTTTCCCGGAAGATTTATTGTTTTATTGCCATTTTCGAACAAAATATCCATATCACAAAAGATACGTGACAAGGAAGAGCGCAATCGTTTGAAACGCTTGATCAACAGTATTAAACCTAAGAATTTCGGCGTTATCATCCGTACTGTTGCCGAAAACCAGAAGGTTGCCGAACTAGATTCGGACTTAAGGCAGTTGGTTGCCAAATGGGATAAAATAATCAGTAAGCTTCCAAATTTAAGTGCGCCGAACAAAGTTCTGAGCGAACTCGACAGAACATCCTCGATTTTGAGGGATGTTATCAACGAATCGTTTAACAGTGTGTATATCAGCAATAAAGTTCTTTACGAAGAAGCAAGGTTGTTTTTAAAGACTTATGCTCCGGAGAATGTTGATATTATTAAGAAGCACAACTCGCAAAAGCCAATTTTCGAGTACTTCGGCATCGACAAACAGATCAAAAGCTCGTTTGGGAAAACCGTTACCATAAGGAGCGGCGTATATCTGATAATTGAGCATACCGAGGCAATGCATGTTATCGACGTTAACAGCGGCCATCGGGTGAACAGGGACAATTCGCAGGAGCAGAATGCCCTGGCCACTAACCTTGAGGCAGCAACCGAGATTGCCCGTCAGCTGCGCTTGCGCGATATGGGCGGCATTATAGTTGTTGATTTTATCGATATGCGAGACGCTAAAAACCGCCGTACTCTGTATGCCAAGATTAAAGACGAAATGGAGAAGGACAGGGCAAAGCATACTATCCTTCCCCCAAGCAAGTTCGGCTTAGTACAGATTACCCGTCAAAGGGTGCGTCCCGAGATGGATGTCATGGTAACGGAACAATGTCCGGTTTGCCGTGGCACGGGCAAAGTGAAATCGACTTTGATGTTGATAGACGAGATCGAAAACAACATAAACTATCTTATCCAGGATCAGAACGAGAAGAAACTTACATTGAGCGTCCATCCTTTTGTCCATGCCTACCTAACAAAAGGCTTCAAGTCGGTACAAATGAATTGGTATTTTCAATATAAAAAGTGGATCAAGATCGATCAGATGAAGAATTATCATTTACTGGAATATCATTTTTATAATGCCCTCGGTGAAAAAATAAAGAACTCATAAAAAAAGCCCCGAGAAAAACGGGGCTTTTTTTTATCCGTTATAAAACTTAATCTTGTCGGCATGAACACTCAATACAGGTATTGGCGAGTGGTTCACCATTTGGGCGGCATAAGGCCCGAGCCAGATATTCGACGTCGAGGTTTCTTGCTCGGTCATTATCGAGATCAAGTTGGCATCGATTTTCTTTGAATAGTCTAAAATTGATTCAGTAATATTGTGAGCCTCCAAGAAGGTGGTCTGATATCTAATGTTGTGTTCTTTGAAGTAGTCCTCGGCTTGAAGGATATAATTCCTTACCCTGAACCTTATGTCGTCGAGCGAGGAAGTGAACAAGCCCAGCAGGTGAATCTCCGAGTGAAAATAACTTGCCAGCAATGCGGTTATGGGCATTTTCTGCCTAGTAACTTTTGTTGAGTCAAATGGCATGACGATGCGTTTTAGGTCGCGGCCAATATCAATGCCGCCCCTTATGGTAATGGTTGGGATTTTTGATGATGAAACAATCCGGTTGGCGTTGCTGCCAATCCAAAACTCCTCGAAACCCGAAGATCCGTGGGTTCCCACAATAATTAAAAAAGCCTCCATTTCGTCGGCAATATCACATATCTCTTTATAAATCTTGCCTTTAGTAATCTTATAGTCGATTGATTGCCCACCCATTAACGGAGTGTATTTCTTTATTAGCCCATTTAAGCGGTCTTCCACTTCGTCGCCTAGCTGTTTCGGTTCAACCGAAAATATCTCCTTTGAATAATCCAAATGGTTTACCCACACCATGGTGATATTTGCTCTCGCTTTTTTTGCTATTGACACAGAATGTTCAAGTGCGTTGATCGAACAGCTTGAAAAGTCAATCCCTACTACTATCTTCTTGCTCATAACTTATTGATTTTTGGTATTTTGGTAATATAACGAATTCTATTTCATCTTGAATTACAAAAGCGCTTGGGTAATCATTTTTTATCTCCCTGAGAAAATTAATGGCATCCAGGCGGTCGCGGAAATCCCCTATCCTAAGTCTGTAATATGGTTCCTGAAAAGAGATATATGTGGGGATGTCTCGGTGGTTTTCGGAAAATTCGTCGCGGAAGAGCCGCGCGTTTTCAAGCGAGCTGTTGCCCGAACCTTTAAAAATCTGAATCCTGTACCCGCTGATGCTTTTATAATTCGCGTTAAATATTTTATGCAATTTCAACAAGCTGTCAACTGCCGCATCTTCGCTAACAAGCCCATGTTCGCTAAAATACTGTGCCTTTAGTGAAGCAAGACTGAGAAAACAAATTATTATTATTGTTACTTTCTTCATGAACATTCTTATAAAACACTAAAACTCCTTTGCGCGCAAACTTATTATAGGCACAGGGGAATTATTTATTAACTGCTGGGCATAAGGCCCTAAGAACTTATTGGCTGTTGTTGTGCCCTGATCCGTCATTATGCAAATAAGATCGATATTCTTCTTGTCAACATAATTTAATATAGTCCTGACAACATTACTGCCCTCAATGGTTTCAAAATCGAAGTTTATTTTATGCTTTGTGGCATATTCTTTAGCTTCGTCAGCAATTTTATCTATGCGTTTCCTGATAACTTTCAAGGGTGTGTTGTAAATCTCGAGCAAATGGATTTTTGCTCCCATTTTATTTGCCAGTTTAACGGCAAAAGGGAGTTTTTGCTTGGTTTCCATCGAGCTATCTATCGGGATCAACATGTTTTTTATTCCGTTGCTAAAGTTATAGTTGCTCCTGATGGTAACCACCGGACAGGGTGACGAGCTTACTATTCTATATGCGTTGCTTCCGATCCAATATTGCTCGAAACCGGAAACCCCGTGTGTTCCGGCAAAAACGAAACCGGCATCTTGTTTAAGGGCAATATTGTGAACTTCGCGATACACTTTGCCCTTGCTCAGGATTAGGTTTATTTGGCCGTGTTTTAATTTAGGGTTGAGCTCATCCCCTATCTGTTTGATACTAGCCTTCATTTCTATCCTGATATCATGGTCAATAGTTTGATATACAGTTTCTTCTGATGTGGAATCGTCAACCCATACCAAGCTAATGCCTGTTTCCAAAACGTTTGCATACAGTACTGCGTATTCGAGGGCATGCATTGAATTCCTGGAAAAATCGAAAGCAACTAAAATATTTTTCATTAACTAAAAATTAAAGCCCAACAACAAATTCGGTTTTGGTATCAGCCCGTGGTTATCTGAAACTTGAACAACCAGGATTTAATCTAGCTAATATAGTGTTTTTTTGCTCAGGTTTCAAGGATAACGGGATAAGATTGTTAAAATGGCCCATAATGTCAAGCACTTCAATTTTTTATATAATTGACGGAATGAGCAGGATTATATTATTTTTGTTGATTAAAAAAAGCATGAACGAAAATCTCGATCCAACAAAATCTAGTTTAAGCAATACCGAACTGGAGATTGAAAATACCTTGCGCCCCGTCAGCTTCAATAGTTTTGCGGGGCAGCCTAAGATTGTTGAAAATCTCGGGATATTCGTGATGGCTGCCCGTCAGCGCGGAGATGCGCTGGATCATGTATTGCTTTATGGCCCGCCGGGACTGGGAAAGACCACCTTGTCGCACATTATTGCCAATGAGCTGGGCGTGAACATTGTAACTTCTTCCGGGCCGGTTTTGGACAAGCCCGGCGACCTTGCCGGGTTATTGACGAACCTTGAGGAAAACGATGTGCTTTTTATCGATGAAATCCATCGTTTAAGTGCTGTTGTCGAAGAATACCTGTATTCGGCCATGGAAGATTTCAAGATTGATATAATGATAGAAACCGGTCCCAATGCAAGGGCGGTTCAAATCAACTTAAGTCCTTTTACCCTGATTGGTGCTACCACCCGCTCGGGCTTGCTCACCGCACCGCTGCGTTCGAGGTTCGGAATTAATTCCAGGCTTGAATACTATGATAAAGAAACCTTGTCGGGTATAATTATACGCTCGGCGTCAATATTGAGCGTCGAAATAAATGACGAATCTGCATTTGAAATAGCCGGGCGAAGCCGCGGCACGCCGCGAATTGCCAATCTTTTATTGCGAAGGGTAAGGGATTTTGCCCAAATAAAAGGCAATGGCAAAATAGACATGAAAATATCGAAGCATGCTTTGGAGGCTTTAAATGTGGATCAGTTCGGGCTCGACGAAATGGACAACCGTATTTTGAGCACTATTATCGGGAAGTTCAAAGGCGGCCCGGTTGGAATAAGCACCATAGCCACCGCCGTGGGCGAGGAAGGCGGAACAATTGAGGAGGTTTATGAACCTTATTTGATCCAGGAAGGCTATTTGATGAGGACACCGCGCGGAAGGGAGGCCACCGATAAAGCATATAAACACCTTGGAGTGAATAAGCAAAACGAACAGGGAAACTTATTTTAGGATGCAAGGCGATTTTCTGTCAAAAAAATTATTGAGTGACCTTATTAAAAGCGAGGCCTTAAAAGCAGGTTTCCTCGATTGCGGTATTTCAAGGGCCAGGCACTTGCCCAAGGACGAAAAGCGCATGGAAATATGGCTGGCCGAAGGCAAAAATGCTGGTATGTCATATCTCGAAAAAAACAAAATGAAACGATATAATCCTTCACTTTTAGTTGATGGCGCAAAAAGTGTCATAAGCGTTCTGTATAACTATTTTCCTTCAGTATTAATGCAAACGGAGGATAGCTATAAAATTGCCAAATATGCGTATGGCAATGATTATCATTATGTTATGAAAAACAAACTGGCTTCTTTGCTTAATATTATCGAATCAAGGACAGGAAAGATTAATTCGAGGATCTTCGTTGATTCCGCCCCTGTTCTCGATAGGGCATGGGCAAGGGAAAGCGGGCTGGGATATATCGGGAAAAACACGGCTCTCATAAATAAAAAAGCTGGTTCTTATTTCTTCATAGGCCATTTAATTATCGATTATGAATTGGATTATAAAAATAAACCCGTGGCAAATAGCTGTGGTACATGTACCAAGTGTGTTCAAGCATGCCCCACTGATGCGCTGGAACCCTTTAAGCTCGACGCCAATAAGTGCATTTCTTATTTGACGATAGAAAACCGGGGGGAAATACCTGCCGGTTTTAAAGGTAAATTCGAGAATTATATTTTTGGCTGCGATATTTGTATGGACATTTGTCCCTGGAACAGATTTGCCAAGCCAAATACCGAAACTGCCTTCGAACCTAAGCAGGAACTGCTTGAAATGCGGAAGCAAGATTGGATAAACCTTGATAAGCCTAAATTCAATTCGTTGTTTAAAGGAACTGCTCTTGAAAGATCCGGGTTCAAGGGGCTTAAGAGAAATATAGCATTTGTTGCTGATAATGAATAAATTAAATTTGGAACTATGGCTTTAACACCGACTAAACAAATTGAACTGGGTTTTTTAATGCCCCGATTTCAATTTATTCGATGCTGAGGGGAGATGTGTCTATCGCGGTCAACTGGATGGGTCGCGACCGGGCAACAATACCAATACCAACGGAAAGGACTTGAGGGAAGCCTTGAATTTATTGTTGGAAGGGAAGGAAGTTCCCGTGGATCAGGTTCCGTCAACGGGATGTGGGATAAAATGGAAATAGAAATCAGCGGAAACGGTAGAAAAGGGAAATGACAAGGCTGTCGTGGAATTGGCCGTAAGTCCAGAACCGCCAAACATCGCCTGTTGCGTTCCTCGATCTGATATTCAAAAGGGAGTTGTTTGTCCTGAATTCGGCGCCTAATTTTTCGCTTAGATAAAAACCTATCCCCAGGTTAAACTGAAAAGTTACCGCGGCAGGCCTGTTGTATCCGTCAGCGATGTCGAGGCGTTGGTAATCAGATTCCTCGTATTGGCCCATTAAGAAGCCCAGCGACGGGCCGGCAAAAACCCTGAACTTCCCTGCTTTAAACTGGTATAAAACAGGGAACTCTATATAATTGGCCCTGAATTTATATTGTTTGTAATTGTTTGTCGAGTCGGGGTTGGCGCGACTGCCTTTCTGATAATAGGTCAGTTCCATCTGCATAGCCGATCTTTCGCTTAAATCCAGGTTCACGAACCCACCAAAAAACAAACCTGCCTTGTCGTAGCCCGATAGCTGGTCGCCGGCAACCTGCGAAGCACTAATCCCGGCTGTTATTCCGCCATGGAATTGTTGCGCTTGAATATTGACACCGGCCGACAATACGGTAATTAAAAATACAGCAATCTTCCTCATGCAAAAATATTTCTTCAAAAATAGGATTTTATCTTATTCATAAACGATTGCGCTTAACAAAAGCCCGGGCATGCTAAAATTCGATAATAACACCCCCCCACGAAAAGCCGACACCAAATCCGGCCAGTAGAATTTTATCCCCTTTGGCGATAATTCCTTTATCAAAACTTTTCTTAAGTGCAATGGGGATGCTTGATGAAACAGTGTTTCCGCAGTTTTCCAGTTCGGATATAATTTTTTGTTCAGGGATTTTCAGCTTCTTGCCAATGGTCTCCAGAACTATCCTGTTCGATTGGTGGAACACGAATTTATCGATTTCGGAAATATTCAATTTGGCACTGAGCAGCAACTGTTCAATCAATTCCGGGGCCTTGTTGATGGAGAAGCTAAAAACCTCCGAGCCGTTCATATAAATCTTGGAGTTGTTCCTTGTTGTTCCCATGGCGTCAACATAATCATCTTCGGCAAATTCAGGCAGGGGGAATCTTTCACGGCCATGCTTAATTATTATCTGGTCGAACTTGCTGCCGTCGGTCCCAAAAACAAACCGGCTTAATGTTTTTTGTGTCTTTGATCTCCCGACAAGGGTTGCGGCTGCGGCATCTCCGAATATTGCCCGGTTTCCTTTGTCTTTGGGATGAATGGTCTTGCTTATTGCCTCCGAGCTTATTAGCAATACACTTTTGGCATTTCCCCCGGCAATAAGACCGTTTGCCAAATTGAGGCCATGGATAAAACCTGTGCAACCTTGGTTGATGTCCACGGTTCCACAATTCTTTTCAAGATTTAATCGCTCATGAATTATACAAGCAGATGCGGGAGTGATATAATCACCGCCGGCTGAACAGAAAATCAGATAATCGATATTGGCTTTGTCGGTCTTGTTTTGCGAGAACAGTTTTTCTGCAGCTCCTGTCCCCATATCAAGTGAAGTTTCGTCATCCCGGCAAATATGGCGCGACTTAACCCCGGTAAGCCTCGTCAGTTCCTTGATCTTCAATCCCGGAAAATCAGTTTCAAGATCTATGTTTGTGTAAACCGCCTTTGGGAAAAAAAGCCCTATATCAATTATCTCTGAGTACATTTATTTAGCTTTATTTTTCTTGGCTTCTGCCTTTTTTCGGTAATAATCGAATTTTCCCATGTCTTTTTTCGTTTGATAATACGTCGCAAGAAAGTTATAAATCTCTATTTGTGCATTGAAAGTTGCGGCTTTTTCGTAATACCCGACAGCTGTTAATGTGTCGGCAAATTTCATATAATAGTTGCCCATATTTACATAAGGGATACTTGTGCTGGGGTTTATTTTCATTATTTCCTTATTGATCTTGTATGCTTCGTCATATTGTTGGTCAAGGAAAAGAACATTGGCAAGCTTAGATAGTGTGTTTACGCGCCTACCTTGGATTTCAATGCCTTTTTTGTAATATACAACTGCCGAATCGTAAACACCTTTAAGCTCATAGGTGTATCCGATATTAAAAACAGCCTCATCGAAACCGGGTTTGGCAATAAGTGCCTTCCTGTAATAATACATCGCTTTTGCGAAATATTTATTCGAGTTCTCTCTCTCCTCGGCTGATTTATCGAACTCTTTCTTCCTGGCATAGCTCAAGGCCCTTATTTTAGCCTGGTTGCCATGAATCCTGGAATAAATGTTTCCTAGCCCCGTCCATGACGTATAAAGGTTGCTGTCGATTTCCACCGCACGGTTGAAGTGCTTTTCTGCAAGTTCAATCATTCCTTTGATAAAGGCATAAATATTGACCTTTTTTTTAAGGTTTACATTCACTAGTTCGAGTTGTTTTTGTGCGAACATCTGGTTTGCCTTTGCCGAATTCCAAAGGACCGGCATATCGGAATTCAACAAACGGTATTCCGTTTTCCAGTTAGTGTTCCTGATATGGGTATAATAGGAGAACCCACCAAGAATTACAAGCATCAAAACGCTAAGAATCAATACTTTGGCAAATCTTATCTGATTTCCTTTAGGCTTGATCCCCAGTACTTTGAAGAGCAACCATACAAATAATAGGCTCAGTGCCACGGAAGGGAAAAACAGGAAACGGTCCGCGACAATTCCCGGGACCGGGGCAACGAGATTAGAATACATCGATATGTTTATCAGATAGTACAGGAAAATAAATGACAGGAAGGTTCTCTTTTTTATGTTCATAACTGCATATACTGCCATTGCTACATAAGCAATTAACGATAAAACAGCCCAGATGTTGGTGAAGCTGACAACCGGGATCATGTTATAACCATAGTAATAGCGCAGCGGATAAGGGAAAACAGCCATTTTTAAGTAATGCCCCAAGGAATAAAAACTAGTTGCTATGAACTTGAAGAAATTGTCCTCGAAGGCAAGCGGGTTTTCAAAAAATCTATAATATCGTTGGAAGGGTGGTAAAAACAAAGCAGGAACGCCGACAGCAATTATAACTATTCCCAACAGCCCGCCGGTGAAATACAATATCTTCTTCAAAGGCATCTCGGTAAAAAAGTATAATACCAAAGGGAATACGGCTAATTGGGCTATTGCGGTTTCCTTAGATAATAAAGCAAGGAAATAACTTATCAGCCCATAGACCATGTACTTCTTGTTTTTGAAATCAGCCCATTTCAAGAACATCTTTATGGCCAGAAAACTAAAGATAAAGTTGAGAAGCACATCGCGGTTCTTCAAACTGGCAACTACCTCGGTATGTGTTGGATGAGCCGTAAAAATCAATAGAGCCAAAAATATCATCCAAGGATTGAACTTTTGGAAAATACGCCTTAAAACACTGAACAACAATAAAATGCTTAATGTATAAAGTAAGGTGTTTATTATGTGGCTGATCATTGGGTTGTAATGACTGTTGGCAGTAAACTGGTACTCCAGGGCAAACGACAAACGCGTAAGCGGGCGATAACCTATGGAGTTGCCTTGCAAGCTTGTATAGGGCGTTGAAAATATCCCGGGTATGGCAGCCAGCCCTTTTGCCTGTGTTTTGTTCTCAACACTTATAAAACTGTCGTCGAACGAAAAAAAGTTGAATGCCGTATTATAATATAAGCCTATGCTAAAAACCACCAATACAATCGACATATATTTAATGAGCTTGTCGTTAGTCATGTCGTTTAAGGTGTTATTTCCTGATTTTGGTTTCATTCTATAAAGTGTTATTTAAAAAACGACTTATCGTTTCTGTTAAATTATTCTTTTCCGGCGAACCAGTTTTTAAGCTGTGTCGGCAAAAGTAAGGGATTTAGGAAATTTATCAAATAAACTATATCAATATTCCGGGCAAACTCGCAATTCCACCTGATAATTTTTAATTATTCAGTGATTTAAGCGACACACCTCCCCATTGAACATGGAAAATACTGCCCACCGGAAGAAGCAGGAAGAGTTGGCTGACAAACAATGGTTTAATTATAGATAACAGCAGCCTGAACCTTGGATTGTTTTATGCCAAGAACCCTGGACGGCTTGCTTTGTCCCGCATATTCCAAAAACTGTTTCTATCTATGATATTTATCTTATGTTATTACTGGCTACGTTTGGCAACGGAATCATAGATATTTGTAGGGTGCGGGAATGGAGATTAATAAGGCGCAAGGCAAAATACGATTATTGAGCAAGAAGATCAACAAGCTTGAACAAAAAGTGCAGCAAACCACTCTATATCATACATGGAAACAAAACATTCGGGTTGCAACCGGGGTTTTGAGGGGAAAGTGTGAGTTTGCCTTTAGTAAAAAAAACAGATTAGTATGCCTTGGAAAGAAAAGCATATCTTTATGCCAAAATTTTCTGTCGGAATTAATATCACGAAACTAAACATGAAAAAAATAGTTGTTCCTATCATCTTATTAGTGACGATCTTTCAAACTTATGGGCAATCAGGTCTTTACATGCCCAAGGAAATCCGGTCGGCATATCAGGCTAAAACAAGATCCCCGGACGGGAGTCCGGGAGCGGGTTACTTTCAAAACACGGCCGATTATAATATAGATGCTGAGCTCGACCCTGTGAGTGGTGTTTTATTTGGCAATTCGAGCATAATTTACAAAAACAATAGTAGTTTCGATTTGCAGAAGATAGTTTTCAAGCTCTATCCGAACCTTTATAAAAAAGGAGCCGTGAGGAATTTCAATGTCGAAGCGGCCGACGTCGGTAACGGGATGAACATCATCTCCCTTACCGGCCTTGACGACTCGATAAAAAACATAGTTGCTAAAGATAAGCTTTTAATAGTTAGCTTGTCCAGGCCCCTTTCGCCCGGGGAAAGCATCGGCTTTATCTGCGAGTGGTCTTACCAGTTTCCCATGGAGACGCTCATCAGGGAGGGCCGATATCTCGACAGTACTTTTTTTGTTGCCTATTGGTATCCTCGCATAGCCGTTTTCGACGATATAAATGGCTGGGACACACATCAATATAATGGGGAGCAGGAGTTTTACAACGATTTTGGGAATTATTCCGTGAGAATACGCGTTCCTGATAATTACCTGGTCTGGGCGTCGGGCGAGCTTCAGAACCCGCTTGAGGTTTACTCGGACACTCTTCTAAGTATTCTGGAAACTGCATATTCATCCGACGAGGTTGCCAATATCATAACAAAGGAAAATGTTGGCGGTAACATATTTACCCGTAATGACAGAAATATATGGGAGTTCAGCTCCGAAAACATCACTGATTTTGCTTTTTGTTTGAGCAATAATTTTTTATGGGATGCCACAAGTGTGAAAATCGCCAATAAAAGAGTTAAGATAGATGCCGTTTATAAGCCAAGCTCCCTCGATTTTCAAGGAGTGGCTCATTTGAGCGCCCAAAGTTTGCGACTGTTGTCACAGCGTATCGGCATAAATTATCCTTACCCTCGCCTAACGGCCTTTAACGGCCACTATGGAATGGAATTCCCGATGATGATAAACGATGGCGACGCCATCAACCCCAATGAAACAATATTTATCACAGCACACGAGATAGCCCACACATGGTTTCCTTTTTTAGTGGGGATAAATGAACATCGTTATGCGTTTATGGATGAAGGCCTGGTAACTTATCTCCCTAAAACCGTTGAGGACCAGCTGTCGGACGATAGCGCATATCGTTCGATGTCGGCAATTTTAAAAAAATATTCGTTTTATGGAGGTAGCGATATCGATTTGCCCATGATGGTGCCCTCGGAACAGCTTACAGGGCAAACATATATGTACGTTTCCTATAATCGCTCCGCGATTGCATATTATATCCTAAACGATATGTTGGGGGATAGAACCTTCGATAAGTGTATTTTCAAATTCATCAAGGACTGGTCGGGAAAACACCCGACGGCATACGATATGTTTTACACCTTCAACAAGGTTTCGGGAAAAAACCTGGATTGGTTTTGGGAGAAATGGTTCTTTAGTTTCGGGATGGCAGATATTGGAATAATGGGGTTCAGCCAAAAAAAGAATATTGTAACGATTGATATTGAAAACACCGGAGGCCTTCCAAGCCCGATATTCCTGACGCTGGGCTTTGAAGACGGTAGTTTTGAGAAATTACATAAAGATGCTTTCGTTTGGGCGAAAGGTGATAAGGAATTGAGCTTCGGCTATAAAACGGATAAAAAAGTCGCGAGCATCGAAATCGACGATTCATTTAGCCCGGATGCTAACAAAAGCAATAATTTCCTGTCGAAATAAATAAGTATTGAATTTATAAGCTGGCAATGGCGGACGAGTCCACGAACAAAAAAGTTAAACTGACACCAAGGCAATGGGTCGAAAAGCATGGCGACTACCTTTATAATTATGCCTATTCCCGTGTGCAGTCGAAGGAGACTGCCGAAGACCTTGTTCAGGAAACATTTGTTTCGGCCATAAGGGCCGTTGACTCGTTCAGGGGCGACAGCAATGAAATTACCTGGTTGATAGCCATATTAAAAAGGAAGATCATCGACTATTACCGCAAGCAAAGCCGAAAGAAGGAAACAGCCATCTCGCATTTTAATACCCCTTTTAATAATGAAGGCCATTTGACCGGGCACTGGATTAACGAAAGAGTACCTAAGAATTGGGATGTTAAATATAGTGACCCCATGAGGCAAACGGAGTTCATTTTCATTTTGGAAATGTGCCTCTCGGCATTGCCTGCGAAATGGAAAACGGTTTTCGTGCTCAAGGTTATGGAAGAACTAAAAACCGAGCAGGTATGTAAGGAAGTCGGTATAAAGCCGTCAAACGTATGGGTTATTTTACACCGCGCCAAACTTCAGCTTAGGGAATGCATTGAAAAAAGATGGCTTAAATGAGTAATTTAAAAACAAAAATCTATAAAGGTATGAACAAGGTGATGCTGGATTGCGAAACAGCAAGCTTGTTTGTTGCCCAAAAGGATTATTCCAAGCTGAGCATCCTGAACAGGATAAAATTATGGCTTCACCTATTAACATGCAAACATTGCCGCGAGTTTGCCCGCCAATCGAGGAGCATTACATATTATATGAAAGTACTGGGCAGTATAAACGAGAACGAACCGGTACATAAATTAAGTGATGACCAAAAAAAGCACATAATAGAAGAGGTTGAAAAACAGCAATATACAAACTAATTTAGAATTAGTTTAAATAAGTTGTAAGAAATGCCGATAGCCCTCGACTAAGTATTCAAATAGTTAAACATAAAAAATCATTAAACTTTTTGAATCATGGAAAAAAGGAACACAAAATCAACAATTTTAAGCGGCACATTAATAGCCGGGGCATTATTGACATTTTCAGTAAACGCCGATGCAAGGCCATCAACCCAGGTTTTAGGTAGCGGGGCAGACGTACGCACTGAGATTATCGAGCTTAACGCCAACTCATCGAGCGACAAGCTTTTTGAGCTGAAGTGCGGAGAGAAATCCGCCACAGCCAAAAAAGCAGGCACAAAAACTAAAGATGCCAAGGCTGCCGAAGCAAAATGCGGTGAGGGAAAATGCGGAAGCGACGACAAGAAAGCCGCTGCTGTCAAGAAGGACTCAAAGACCAATGCAAAAGCTGCCGAAGCCAAATGTGGTGAAGGTAAATGCGGAAGCGACACAAAAAAAGACACTAAAGCCTCTGCTTCCAAAAAAGCAAAGACCTCCGAAGCCAAATGCGGTGAAGGAAAATGCGGGGCAGAATAAATCAAGATCCATTATCCGGCTATTTGCCAAAGAGCAAATATGCCGGATATTTTTAAAACATTGATAAACCACTAGGATGAATAATGATATAAATATTGGATTAGGTTTCAGGCGCGAGATTGCCGACGAGTTTCTGACTGGCAGCACGGTCAATCCAGATTTTATTGAGGTTGCCCCCGAGAACTGGATCGATATGGGTGGCTACTGGTATGCTAAATTCAGGGAAGCAACAGAAAAATACCCGCTTATCCTTCATGGACTCTCACTGTCGATAGGAAGCCCCGAAGAACCGGATTGGGCTTTCTTGAAGAAGCTAAAGTCTTTTCTTAAGGAATTCAATGTCGAGATTTATTCAGAGCACCTTTCGTTCGCCAAATTGGATAACGCACATCTTTACGATTTGCTCCCGATACCCTTCAAGGAAGACAGCATAAAACACGTGGTGAAAAGAATAAAACAAGTACAGGACTTCCTGGAAATGAAAATCGCAATTGAGAACGTCTCGTATTATACTTCCGTTGACGCCGAAATCGCAGAAGATGTTTTCGTCAAACAAATAGTGGAGCAAGCCGACTGCAATTTGCTTTTGGATGTTAATAATGTTTATGTAAACTCGTTCAACCACAAGTATGATGCAGAAAAGTATATTGACGCGATGCCGCTCGACAAAGTGAGGTATATACACATGGCAGGGCATCATAAAATTAGCGATGAGCTTATTATAGATACACATGGGGAGGCGATCATACATCCGGTTTACGAACTTTTCGACTATACCTTGAGCAAGATGGATCGTAATGTCCCAGTACTTCTCGAAAGGGATTTCAACTTTCCTGAAATGGAAGAATTGCAAAGCGAAATGAAAAACCTCAGAAATATCTGTATTAAAAATCAAAAGCAAAATGTTATACTCAGCTAAAACATACGATAGCCAGCAAAGGCTCAGCCGATGGGTTAGGACAGGTGAGAACGCCGACGTGCCGGGAACTAATGCCGAAGGTTTAAAACAGTATCGCAGGCTTTTCAGGAACAACGTAAACAACACGCTAACACAAGCCTATCCTATAACATTGGAAGTGTTGAGCAATGAGCAATGGAATAAAATAGTGGATGATTTCTATGCAAACCACGATGCTCAAACACCTCATGTATGGAAACTGCCTTTCGAGTTTTATCAGTTTGCCAAAGAATCAAATTATGCACAAGCATATGGTTTGCCTTTTTTAAACGA
>JAADIS010000151.1 GCA_013151215.1 Chlorobiota bacterium
ATTTCCATATATTTAACCCTTTTCCAAAATTCTTTATATTCCTCATCCTTAAGGTCGAAAGTTTTTTCGCTTGCATTAACTATTCTCACAGCCTGCTGGTCTTCGTCGCCATAGGCTTTAGGAACCACAAAAAGCATATCGACATCATGTTTCGACAGACCTTTAGTAAGCCCGAAACAAGCAGTTCCCAGGCCTCCTGTGATGTGTGGGGGAAATTCCCAACCGAACATTAATACTCTCATTTTTATCTGTTTATAATTTATTATCTAAAATCATTCAATAATATATTTTTATCATCGGATTACGCAGATTACACAGATTTTAGTTTTTCGCAAGCGAAAAACATCCGCTAAATCCGTTAGATCCGATGATGGATTTTTCTCCAAACAATCATTTTCTTGTATGTCAAATTTATTGTCATGGGTGTTCATTATATATTTTTAGTGCTTCGCACTTTATTTAATCATTTGGTTTATTCTCAGTAATTCGGCCACGCTCCATGCCTGCGATATGGCCCCCCTTGCTTCGAAGGGAGGGTCGCCGTCGTAGATCTCAGAGACAGTCCCTATGCCTTTCCTGCTCATTTCTTTTTCAAAGCCGAGATAAATATCCTTGATGAAAGCTTTACCGTCGGCATGCAAACGCAGATAAGCATCGGCAAAAGCCCCCAGCAGCCACGGCCAGGCAACGCCCTGATGGTAGGATAAGTCGCGGCTGTCTTGATCCCCGACATTAGATGCCCTATAAGCCGGGTTTTTAGGCGACAGGCTTCGCAAACCTCTGGGCGTCAGCAGCTCTGTTTTTACTTTGTGCAAAACGCCGCGTTGTTTGTTCTCGCTCAGCACGCTAAAAGGCAATGAGGCAGCAAAGATCATATTGGGCCTCACATCCCAGTTTTTATAGTCCCCGTTTACATAATCCGCCAGATATCTCTTTTCAGGATCCCAAAAAACATATTCGAAGGATTCTTCGATGATTCCGGGCCATTTTGCCCATTTTCGCACAAAAGCGTCATCGCCGTTTGCTTCGGCCATTTGAAGTGAGAATTTGATGGCATTATACCAAAGGGCGTTTATCTCAACTGCATAACCAATTCGTCCGCTTACCGGCTTACCATTGACAACTGCATCCATCCATGTCAGGGCTTTGCCGGGAACTCCCTGCCATACAAGGCCGTTGTCGTGCATTTGGATATTGTTGTGGGTGCCTTTTTTAAAATGCGACAATATGCTTTTCATCGGCTTGCCGTATTCTTTCCAGGCGGCAGGTTTATTCTTGAGCGTTTCGGTATATTTTTGTACAGCCCAAAAAAACCAAAGCGAGGCATCGGCCGAATTGAAGGCCATTTGTTTTCCGTGTCCAACATTGGGGAACAGTCCGTCCTTCAATTCCGAGATCATCGTTCTCATTACGTCCTTGAACGATTTAACCTCGCCACGACTAAGGGCCAGGCCCGGAAGAGAGATAAAAGTATCGCGGCCCCATCGCCCGAACCATGGGTAACCGGCAATTATTTCCTTGTTTTTCCCGGCACTCACAAAAAACTCATCGGCAGCATTGTTTAAGCAGTTCTCAAAATTATTGCGCGGCGTCCTCTTTTTAACCTCATTTTGAAACTGCCTCTTAAAACCCGAAGGAAGTTTCTCCGACAGCCCTGCGGAAACCACCAGTGACTCACCCCTTTTAAGCTTGACTTCAAAAAAGCCGGGCACGAACAGATCCTCCGTGCATTGGTAACCCCTTTCGGCTTCCCTGATATATTCAATATCATAATACCAATCGGGAACATGAGTATATCTTGCTGTTTTCGATAGTTGCATATATACTTTTGAATAGCCTTTATACATCTGCCAGGCAGCACCATTTTTTATTTCCGTATGTTTGGTTTCAACCCAAGTGTTGGATTTTGAAAGGGAATGTACGCTCCGGTATGCAAGAAATGGTTTTATCGCCAGCTTAATATCGTCCGTCTGACATTCGTCAACGGTATATCTTATGAGAATACGGTCTTCCTTCTCGGCAAAAATCGTTTCTTTTGTAAATACAGTATGACCCAGGCGGTAAACCAGCTTGGGGTTTGGCTCGGAAATAAAATCACGGATATATTTATGACCTTTGGGATTATAGTGCCCGTTGGGGTACATGCGCATGCTCAAATGAAAATCGAAATTATTAACGGTGAGGGTCTCGTCGATAGTTGACAATAATACATGGTTCAAATCGTCGATCAGGGGCTGAGGCACTACCAACAAACCATGATATTTGCTGGTGTTGACATTAATAATCGTGGAACTTGCATAGGCTCCTGCCCTGTTTGTCCTCAACAACTCCCTGTCAAGCGAATACTTTAGGTTTACAAGCTGCTTCTTCTCAAATTCTATATAACTCATTTTCCGTCTTTTATGAAAATTTTAAGGCCTTTATAAATAGTTCACAAAAGTACTTCTAATTTGATGATTATCAGTAAAATTAAAATAAATTAATGATTTCTTAACGTTTATTTATCAAACAAGTGAAAACAGTTTTTTAATCACCTTATTCAAACGATTGCTAATATTTATAAAAAGAGAGCTTTTATTTATGTGGGAATTTTGAAAGTTAAAACATAAACTTTACTTTTGAAAAAAAATTATGTGAAAAATAAACTTGAAAATTATGAACAGTATTAAGCATTGTTTTTTTATCCTGCTATTGATCGGATTTTATAATTTAAGTTATGCTACCGGGAAAAAGCCCGTTAGCCATCAGGATTATGCCAGCTGGAAGTCGATTAGCGAATATGAGATCTCCAACGACGGGAACTTCCTGATTTATGTGATTAATCCGCAGGAAGGTGATGGCTGGTTATATATCAGGAACCTGAGCGATAACAAGACCGATTCCGTGCCACGAGCCTATAAGGCAAAGGTTTCCCCAAATTCCAGTTTTATCGCTTTCAGGATAAAACCACAGTTCGATACGCTCAGACAGGCAAAACTAAAAAAAACAAAAAAAGAAAAGCTCCCTAAAGACAGCATAGGAATTTACAATTTACAAAACGGAAACGTTCTAAAATATGCCAATGTCAAGAGTTTCTCGATGGCAAAGGAAAACTCCGACTTCTTATGTGTGTTGCTGGAAAATCAAGCAGAAAAAACCACTGACAGCCTGAATATAGCCGACAGCACGAAAACCTACAAGAAATCATCCGGGAAAAAAGACAAAAAACAAAACAGATTACTTATTATCAATCCGGTAACTAATCACAAAGTTGTTTATGAAAAGGCCGGGAAATACGCTTTCTCGGAAAATGGCGATATATGTGCTTTTACAACAACAACTAACGACAGCATCGATTCGGTATTCGTGAAAGTTTTTAATACGCAGGAGGGAATTGACAGTTTGCTGTTTTCCTCTAAGGGCTATTGCAAAAACATTTCGCTCGACAAAAACGGCAGTCAGATTGCGTTTACGTTTTCGTCGGACACAGTTAAAAACAAGGCTTTCGGACTTTATTATTATGGGGGGAAACAACTTAAAAACATATCCGGAAACGATTTCTCGGAACTTCCGGAAGGCATGAGCATAAGCACTTCAGGGAGAATTTATTTCAACGAAAGCGGAACTGAATTGTACTTCGGCATAAGCGACAAACCTGAAGCAGAAGTAAAAGACACTCTCACGAAAGACGAAAAGATTAGTCTCGACATCTGGACCTGGCATGACCAATACCTGCAGCCCATGCAGTTGCTTCAGGCTGACAAAGAACGAAAAAGAAGTTATGCCTCAGTATATTATCCTGAGACTGACAATATTATAAACCTCGGGAACAAAAAAATTGAAAATGTTTTTATCGACAAAAAGGCAAAAGGGAATTTGGTATTGGCTAGCGACAACCATAAGTACCGAAAGGAGATAAGCTGGGATGGGAGCAGGTATTACGATTACTATTTAATTGACAGGACTACGGGCAAAAGCAAGAATATTCTTACCAAGGTGGCATCTACGGTTAGTTTATCGCCACAGCAAAACTATGTTGCCTGGTATAGCATAGCCGATAGCAGCTGGAACATTTATGATGTCGGAAAAGGCAAATCGTTCAATTTAAGCTCAAAACTAAACGTAAATTTTTATTATGAACTAAACGATGTCCCTAACGAAGCCCCAAACTACGGGATGGCAGGCTGGACAGCTGAGGAGGACCTGGTGGTTTACGATAATTATGACCTCTGGCAGTTCGATTGCAAGAATGTTGGCAACGCAAGAAACATCACTAAATCTTATGGCAGGAAAAACAAAAGGGAGCTCAGATATGTAAAACTGGACAAAGAATCGCGGATCCTTCCCAGCCAACTCATTCTCAGCGTATTCGATAAAAAAAACAAATATTCCGGATATTTGAAATTATCGGATAAAAATAAAATCAGCACTTTGATATTCGATGATTTTGCCTTTTCGGGAATTAAAAAAGCAAAGAACAAAGATGTTTTAGTCTGGAGAAAGCAATCTTTTGTCGAATACAATGAACTGTATGTCTCGAACACTCGCTTCAAGAAAATAATTAAAGTAAGCAATACGAATCCGCAGCAAAAGGATTATAACTGGGGCACTGCCGAACTGGTAGATTTCCAAACCATCGAAGGCGACAGCATGCAAGGCATTTTATATAAACCGGAAGATTTTGATCCTTCAAAAAAGTATCCGATGCTGGTTTATTTTTATGAAAGATATACCGACAGGCTTCACAGGCACTATGTTCCGGCACCCATACGCTCGGTTATAAATTTCACATATTACGCAAGTAACGGCTATTTGGTTTTTGTTCCCGACATTAAATACAAAACCGGTTACCCGGGGCCAAGCGCGGTAAATTGCATCGTCGGGGGGACCGAGTCCTTGATAAAGCAATATGATTTTATCGACAAGGGCAATATCGGGATACAAGGTCAAAGCTGGGGAGGATATCAAACAGCGTTCATAGTTACGCAAACCGACATATACAAGGCCGCCATGGCCGGTGCGCCGGTAAGCAATATGACCAGTGCCTATGGTGGAATACGCTGGGGATCAGGCATGAGCCGTGCCTTTCAGTACGAAGAAACACAAAGTCGCATTGGAGCCACCCTCTGGGAACGACAGGATTTATACATTTTGAACTCCCCATTATTTTTCGCCCCAAATGTAAACACTCCTTTGTTGATGATGCACAATGATAAAGATGGTGCGGTGCCATGGTATCAGGGGATAGAATACTTCAATGCTCTCCGCAGGCTGGACAAACCCGTGTGGATGTTAGTTTATAACGGCGCTCCACATAACCTTAAACGCAGGGCCGACATGAAAGACCTAACAGTAAGGATGCAACAGTTTTTCGACCATTACCTCAAAGGCGCCCCGGAGCCTAGATGGATGAAATCGGGCATCCCTGCCATTGAAAAAGGAAAAGACCCGGGTTTTGAGCTAAGCGAGTGATTTTGTTTGCGGTATCAGTTTATCGTCGAAACGAAGAATTACCGCCCTAAACGCATCGTCCACCTTGATCTGCCCATCATTAAACCACATCTACCTTTTTCAACTGAACCCAAATCAAAATGCTTATTTAGAACAGATTCAAACTTTCAGTAGTCTATATTATTTTATATTTGCCCAAATTTTATAAGAATCGCAACTTAATCTTAAAAAAATGAAAAAATCAGCTTATTTATTTATTGCCACATCTTTAGTGATTGGCTTAAATGCTTGTAACGAAGTTTCACAAAAAAAGAATATGACAAAAGCAATTGACAAGGAAAACATGGACCTGTCCATCAAGGCGGGAGACGATTTATTTGAATATGCCAATGGAGGCTGGATAAAAAGTCACCCAATACCAGCCGAGTACAGCCAATATGGTGCATTTACCGTTATCTACGAAGACAATCAGAAGCAGTTGAAAAGTTTGGTGGAGGAAGTTTCTGCCGAGAAGAACACCAAAAGAGGAAGTGTTAGCCAGAAGATCCGCGATTTCTACAATAGCGGGATGGACACGCTCAAGATTGAGGAACTGGGCATTAACGCAATCAGCTCAAGATTAGAAGAAATCGAGAACCTTAAAACCAAGGCAGGCATCGAGAAGCATATTGCTATAATGCACCGAAGAGGAAGTTATCCCCTGTTTTATTTCTATGCCGGGGCAGATCAGAGAAACTCGAGCACGGAGATAGGCAACTTCTATCAGGGAGGACTCGGCCTTCCCGACATGGATTATTACATAAACGAGAGTGACAGGAGCGAAGGCATCAGAAAAGCTTATATCGAGCATCTTACAAAAATGTTTATGCTAAAGGGCGATAGCGAGGAAGACGCAGCTAAATCGGCACAAGTTGTAATGGACATCGAAACCCGCTTGGCCAAAGTATCCAAAACACGTCTGGAGCAGCGCGATCCCGTTGCCAATTACAACAAAATGAACCTCGATGACCTTAAAGAGAAGGCTCCCGGTTTTGACTGGGAAACTTATTTCAACAATCTGGGCTTAAGCAATCCAGGGGATATGAATGTCGGACAAGTTGATTTCATAGCTGGCATGGCCGATATGTTCTCCAAATCAAGTGTTGAAGATTTGAAGACTTATCTGGTCTGGAATTTGCTCGACAACTCGGCAAACTATCTAAGCAGCGATTTTGTGGAACAAAACTTCGATTTCTTCGGTCGCACACTTTCCGGAAAACAAGAAATACAAGCTCGCTGGAAAAGAGTGCTGAACACCACTTCAAGCGGATTGGGTGAGGCGATAGGCCAATTATACGTTGAAAAATATTTCCCGGCCGAAAGCAAGCAAAGAATGGTAGCCCTGGTTGAGAACCTTAGGAAATCATTCGCTCAGCGTATTAGCCAACTCGACTGGATGAGCGATGAAACCAAGGCAAAAGCAAAGGCGAAATTAGATGCCATCACCGTTAAGGTAGGCTATCCCGACAAATGGAAAGATTATAGCAAACTGGAGATAAACCCTGACAATTACTATATTAACGTTAGCAATGCCAGGGAATTCGAGTTCAACAGGAATATTGCTAAGATTGGCAAGCCTGTTGACAAGACCGAGTGGGGAATGACGCCCCAAACCGTAAATGCCTATTACAACCCCACGAACAACGAGATAGTATTCCCCGCCGGGATACTTCAACCTCCGTTTTTTAACAAAGACGCCGACGATGCCGTAAACTATGGATCAATCGGTGTTGTGATAGGACACGAAATGACTCACGGGTTCGACGATATGGGCCGTCAGTACGACAAAGACGGCAACTTAAACGACTGGTGGACAACCGAGGATGCCGACCGGTTCAAAGCCAAGATAGCCATGCTTGAGCAGCAATATGATAATTACAAGATCCTCGACAGCCTGCATGTTGACGGAAAACTCACTATGGGCGAGAACATTGCCGACCTTGGTGGGCTAAACATATCGTATAACGCCTTAATGATGTCGTATAACGGCAACTATCCAGCTGATATCGACGGTTTTAACTATACACAGCGATTCTTTTTGGGCTATGCATCAGTTTGGCGCCAGAATATCAGGGACAAAGAACTCATCAGAAGGCTCAAGGAAGATGTTCACAGCCCGGGCGATGCCAGGGTAAACATACCTCCATTTAATATGGACGTATTCCTGAAGGCCTTTAATATCTCGGAAAACGACAGACTGTTTATCCCCGAAGAAAAAAGAGCATTTATTTGGTAATTGGGGCATTTAAACAACTATTTTAAAAATTTGTTATAAGACGATTAAGTTTGTTTATCGCGACGACTATTTTCATGCTGATGTCACACATCGATCCGAGGAAAATTACGCCATCTGGTTCACATGCCCGTCTTGAATATAGCTTGATATAGCATTTTCAATGGGAGGCCGGATGATCAAATTGTTTACAAGCCCTGAAGATCCACATTGCGAAACCGGAATATTTTCTATTGACATCTGAATCAACAAGGAAGGTGAATTAATCGAAAGCAAGTTTAATTTAAAAAGGTCATCTGACTTAAGTAATGAACTGCCTCGCAGCAAAGCTGACGAGGTATCAAAATAGAATTTGTTTTCAAAACGATGCAAGCATCGGAGTATTAAACTCATTTATCCCGATACGCTGCACTATCGGGATTCGTTTCGTTCAACTTACAATTTTCAATACACTTCGTTGTTGAAAATTGAGTTTCACGAATAAACTTGGGGAAGAATTATTGATTACGGCAAAAGAATCAAAGTTTAGACCTGGCAAGAACTCAATTGAAAAGGAGAAAGAAAATATAACTTTTTTGTATAAGAACAAACTCCAGAAGGAAAAGAATTAAAATCCCAACACAAATTGCACATTTAGTTTTTGCCAAGACACAAAATACCTGTACGAATAAACAAAAGAGCAATTCCTCCGCGCACTTGTAGAATGATGTTAATAAATATTTGAAATAATATCTCATAAAAAGATATATTTAGTTGAACAATTATAATTTTGCAGGGAAATGACTCATTAAAAATGAATAGGATTAAAGAAGTACTAGAAGAAAAAGGAATAAAACAAAAGTGGCTTGCCGATAAACTCGGGAAAAGCTACAATATGGTAAATTCCTATGTGCAAAACAGAAAGCAACCCAGACTTGAAGTGCTTTACGATATTGCAGAGATTCTTGGAATTGGAGTTAAAGATTTATTAAATGAACGTAATAATACGGACAAATGCCAGAATTAAAAAAATATATCGTTGAAGATAGTTGTTCTTGTATTGAAGATGGACAACTAAATATTTATGGAAAGGAAGAGCCTGATATCGCAGAAAAGAGTGTTTGGGATAAATCTGTAAAAGTTGAAGAAAATGGTTATTACTGGAATAAAGAACCTGTTTTTCAAAAAGGGGGATTTATTCCTGATGATAAGCTAATTGTTGTAGAGCTATTTTCTGGTTGTGGAGGAACATCCCTCGGTTTTGAGATGGCTGGTTTTGAAATAGTTTTAGGTTGTGATATTCATACACCATCTATCCAAACCTTCAAAACAAATCACCCCAATAGCTCTACTATTACAGGAGATATAAAAAAAGTTAATCCTCTCGTAATAAAGGAATTACTTGGGGACAGGAAACTTGACGTACTTATTGGGGGAATACCTTGTCAAGGGTTTTCATTGAATAACAGAAAAAGGCACGAGAATGATGATAGAAATTACATGTACAAAGAATTTGCCCGTTTTGTTGAAGTACTGCAACCAAGAGTTGTTGTTCTTGAAAATGTATCTGGAATGAAAAGTACTGGAAATTTCGTTAGTGATATTGAAACGCATTTGAGTGATATTGGAAATATGACTGTTAAAAGCCAATTGCTTTATGCAGCAGACTATGGTGTTCCTCAGAGAAGGACAAGACTTGTCTTTGTTGGGATAAAGGGTAAAGAATTTGATTTTAACAGCATTGTTAAAACTCACGGAAAGGGAACAGGAAGGGATTACGTTACTGTAAAGGATGCCATAGGAGATTTGCCATCATTAAATACAAAAGAAACAAAAAATAAATATGATAAAAAACCTTTTAGTCCTTTTCAGGAATTAATGCGAATGAATGCCAACGGAACTGTAACTGGGCATACTGCGCCTAATCATCCATTAGCGACAATCGAAAAAATAAAGAATACTAAACCGGGCGAACCTATGTACGAAAGGTTTAAGCAGAGGATTAGGTTAGCTTGGGATATTTTGAGCCCTACACAGGTTTCAGGAGGTATTAGGCCTCAATTTCAATTAGGCCACCCAGAAGACAACAGAGGATTAACTATTAGGGAAAGGTGTAGGATTCAAAGTTTTCCCGATGATTTTATAGTTAAAGGCGGAACAGTACAAGCGAGAGTACAAACAGGAAATGCAGTTCCCCCTTTATTGGCAAAAGCAGTTGGATTAGCAATTAAAAAGTATTTATAATGGATTATAGAATTTGGTACAGCATAGAAAGTTTCGCAAACTTTATAATCGCAAATACAGAGTTAAGAAACAAAACATTTGTGAAAAAGAAAATGTATGAAAGCGATGCTAATAATATACGTAATTTTCATACAATGCCCGACCACATAAAGAAAATATTATATTTAGACGCACCTGATTTAATTGTTGAGATAGACCACGAACCGATTTTTTCGGTTGAAGTTTCAACAGAAGCCGGCACAGGACATAATGTATTTCAAAGATTTGCAAGACTTGCCGCATCAGTTGAAAATAATGTGCCTTCGTTTTATATTTACCCGGAAGCCGTTATTATCACAAGACAAAACACAGCACCTAGATGGGACAGAATAAATCCTTTAATATTTAAGGCGTTAGACGATGTAATGAGTATTTATAAAATACCTTCACTTTTTTATTATTTCCCAACAGATTATAAAACTCACAATGATGCATTTACATCACCAAACCTAATACATAAAGGCTTAAGATTTGACCCAAACAGGAATTACGCAGGAAGTCCCTTGGGGACAGATTCCGAAATGACTTTAATGTTTGCTGCAATGGATGAAATTGTTGGTGTGGTTGAACGACATGGTGCTATTGTAGGTAGAGATAAGCTTCTTAGTAAACGCCCTATAATTAACCGTAGAGCATTTATGAATCAGGAGTTTGTTAGTAAAGGCGGAACTATGGACACATCACCACTTTCAGCAATAGAAAAAATTCCAACTCAATATTTACTTAATTATTTAATTCGGTTTGAAAACAGTCAATACCATATTGGAGAGCTTCTTCGTAGTCGTCAAGAAACTATAATCTATAAGGTTGATGCCAAATTCAGGGGCGACCCATATCCTGGTGCATTAGCTGCTATTGATTATTTAAAATGTAGAGAAGGGAAATCATTTGAAGAAAGGCGATATAACTTAATTATGGTTTGGGGTAATTTAACAATAGACAATACTAATCGAACATTAAGTATTTCAAGCACAAAAAGTACAATCAATGATTTTGTCAAGTCAGTACAAGCAAGTGAAAATAAGAATATTTTATCAAAGGATTACAGCCAAATTTCGAATAGCGAAATACCAAGATATTATATGCAGGTTAGATACGGATCAACATATTCCAAAGTTAAACACATAAGGGTTTTTTCATATTTTGCAGATGCAATCTTGTTTCCTGATGGTTCTTTATGGAGGGATGCGTAATGAGAGAAGAAGAAGTAACTAAAAACATATTAGATTGGCTTGAAGATAATGCTTGGAAAATTATTTGTTATGATTTCCCACAAAGTGGGACAGGTGTATTACTCCATCCAAATGGCTCTAATCGAAAGGAAAAAAATAAAGGTGCGATTATTCCAGATATTATTGCTGTAAAAGACAATGTCGCTGTATTTTTTGAGAATAAAGACCGTTTTTATGAACCTGACTTCGATAAGCTTCAAGAAATAAAAACAGAATCAAATTATTCTGATGCACTTGATAAATTATTAACAGGGTTTAATATTGAAACAATGTATTATGGGATAGCAATCCCTGAATTAAAGAACGCGATTGATAAATCCAAATTACACTTAGAGAAAATTGACTTTTTGATAAGTACAAATGAAAAAGGAGAATTATTGATTCATCATGATATTAATGAGATTTTTCTGCCTAACAGACCTATCACTAATTGGTAAATCATCATTATTCTTAAATCAAAAAAAATATTTTTAATGTATGGCAGTATCATTACATTTGCACAAATATTAATATTTGTGAAAAATTAAAATCATATTAAATGAAAACAAAGACTATTTTTTTGCTGATGATTGCTGTTCTGTTCGGCAGCATCAAAATTATGGCACAAGAATTTGCCGCTACCGACAATCTACCTCAGGATAAGACAGTTATAAAGGGCAAACTTAAAAACGGGATAACTTATTACATAAAGCAAAATGCCAAGCCCGAGAACAGGGTTGAATTCCGCCTTGCCGTAAACGCAGGTTCCGTACTCGAAGACGAGGACCAGCAAGGCCTGGCACATTTTACCGAGCACATGTGTTTTAACGGCACCGAGGATTTTAAAAAATCGGATTTGGTCGATTACCTCGAAAAATCGGGCGTTGATTTCGGCGCCGACCTTAACGCCTACACTAGTTTCGACCAAACGGTGTATATGTTTCAAATGCCTTCGGACCGACAGGGCTTGATAGATTCCGGATTCATGGTATTGGAAAACTGGGCACATAAAGTAAGTTTCGACAATGAAGAAATAGATAAGGAAAGAGGTGTTGTAAGGGAAGAATGGCGACTAGGCCTTGGCGCACAGGAAAGAATGATGAAAGAATATATCCCGGTACTTTTTAGCGGCTCGCAATATGCGAAACGCTTGCCTATCGGTCAGGTCGACATTATAGATACGGCACATTACGATGTTGTTAAAAGATTTTACAAAGACTGGTATCGTCCTGATTTGATGGCTATTATCGTAGTTGGTGATATTGACCCCAAAATGGCTGAAGAGCAGGTCAAGAAACATTTCAGCAAAATACAAGGCCCTATAAAGGAAAGGAAGCGTATCGAATTTGAAATACCCGAGAATAAAGAACCTCTTGTGGCCATAACAACCGATCCGGAAGCCACAATGAACATGGCCTCGGTGATGTTCAAGCACCCTAAACGCAGCAATTTAACTAATGGCGATTATCGCGACAAGCTTATCATTGATTTATACGAGAAAATGCTAAACGCCCGCTTCTATGAGATAAGCCAAAAACCCGACGCGCCTGTTCTTTATGGCGGGGTTGGCTACGGTGGCTTCATCGGTCGCTCCATAGATACTTATTCCATGTATGCCATTCCTAAACCAAATATGATCGAAAAAGCGGTTTCTCTATTAATTGAGGAAAACCAGAGAGTTAAGGAGTTTGGGTTTACGATCGACGAATTAAACCGTCAGAAATCGCAGTTGATCAGCGAAATGGAGAAAGCACTTCAGGAAAAAGACAAAACCGAGTCGAGGGCATTGGTACAGGAGTATTTGAATAATTTCCTCGAAGACGAGCCTATCCCCGGCATCGACTATGAAGTTGCGCTCACAAAAGCATACATCCCGAATATTAAATTGGAGGAAATCAACAAGCTTGCCGACGAGCTTATTACCGATGACAATATGATCGTTTTGGTAACCGGCCCTGAAAAAGAAGGCGTTTCCATTCCCACCAAAGAGGAGATACTAGAAGTTATCGCCAATGCGAAAGCCACAAGCCTAAGTGCTTATAAAGAGGAAAAAGTCGGCGAGTCGCTTATTGACGGTGAGATTACGCCCGGCAAAATTGTTGAGGCAACAACAAATGAAGAATTTGGCTTCACAACTTTTAAATTGAGCAATGGCCTTGAAGTTGTTCTAAAGCCAACTGATTTCAAAAACGACGAGATCATCATGAAATGTGTTGCTCCGGGAGGCCTTTCCATTGCCGACGACGATGATATAATTAACGCAAACTTCACTTCCCAGATCATGGGCATGAGCGGACTTGGAGAGTTCAATAGCGTAAGCCTGCAAAAATTCATGACCGGAAAAAATGTTAGCGTAAACGTGAATATAGGAAACTTATCGCAAGGCCTGAATGGCAAATCCGTCAACAAGGACCTGGAAACCATGTTTCAGCTTACATGGCTCAACTTCACATCTCCGCGCAAGGACAGTATTGCTTTGCAAACATTTAAATCGCAGATGATTACACAGTTCAAGTTTATGATGTCGAACCCCCGGATGGTTTTTTATAAAAAATTCACCGAAATGACAACCTCCAACAATCCGAGAATAGTTGTCATACCGACCGAGGAGCAGATTAATTCCATCAATTTGAACAAGACCTTCGGCTTTTACAAACAGTTGTTTTCAAATGCTTCCGACTTCAAGTTTTATTTCGTAGGAAGTTTCGACATCGAGAGAATGAAACCTCTTATAGAGAAATACCTGGGAAGCCTTCCAACAACAAATACCGCTTCAAAATGGATCGACAGAGGAATTCATTTCCCTGCCGGGATAAACGAAGCCACCGTAAACAAAGGTACCGAGCCTAAAAGCATGGTTGGCATAATGATGAAGAACGATTTTGACTATAATATGAAGAACCGTCTGGAACTTCAGATGCTGGTTAAAATTCTGCGTATCCGCCTGCGCGAGACCATGCGCGAGGATCAGGGCGGCGTTTATGGGGTTCAGGTACGCCAAAGCGCATCAAAATTCGAGAAGCCCCAATACAACATCTTCATTGCCTGGGGATGCTCACCTGACAATGTTGACACTCTGGTCCAAACGGTATTCGCCGAGATGGGAAAGCTGAAAAATGCTCCCTGCGATGACGTAAATCTTGAAAAAGCCGTTGAAACTTATGTTCGCGACCTCGAGAGCAATCAGAAGAAAAATAATTATTGGCTTAATAAAATTAGCGACAGCCAATGGACCGGCACCAAACTTTATAATATTGATGAATTGAATAAAATAGTTAGGGATATCAGCAAAAAAGATATCCAAGAGGCTGCCAACAAGTACTTTACCGAAGACCATCTCGTAAAAGTCATTCTTCGCCCCGAGAATTAGGTTTTAGTTGGGCGAACAAAAGGAAACTGTTTTGTTAATAAATCCACAAAACAGTTTCTTTTTTGTTTTAAGAGAAAATTTATTTTTGGCCTATGAAAAAATCGACCTGGATTTTAAAACAAATGGGATGGGACATCAGAGGCAGGATACCTGACGGTGTTAAAAAAGCCGTGCTGATCGTTGCTCCGCACACTAGTCTGTGGGATTTTGCTATCGGACGCATTGCCTTCTGGCATCTCGGCTACGATATAAAGCTGCTAATAAAAAAAGAAGCCTTCTTCTGGCCTTTCGGAGGGTTGTTAAAAAAACTAGGCGGCATGCCTGTCAACAGGCAGAAGAATACCCGCATGGTTGAAACCGTTGCACAGATGTTTCACGAAAACGACGAACTAATACTTGTCATCACCCCTGAGGGCACAAGGAAAAGAGTGGAGAAATGGAAAATGGGCTTTTATCATATCTCGCGCTTGGCCAAAGTGCCAATAGCCCTTGGCTGGATGGACTATGCCGACAAGAAAGGTGGAATAGCCAAATTGCTCTACCCAAGCGGCAACATCGAAAAGGATATGGCTGAGATAAATGGGTTTTACAAAGGCCTTCGCGGAAAATACCCCGAGAAATCGACAACTATTCCTTTGGATTAGGCACTAGCGCCCTCTTTAAGCTTAGCTGATACAATTGTTCGGATGGAAATTCAAGCTTGATCAACAATTTGAGCTCGGTATTATATTCAGGAAAAGCTGTTTTTATCCTCTCCACTATCCTGTCCAGATCTTTTTCCTTATCCTCACCAATATAAATCAAAATTGGTTTTCCGGTTTTAACAAAATCCTCGGCTTTCAGGAACTTATCCCAATAATAAAAATCTTCCGTCCAATTCAACGAGAAATAAGTGTTTGGATATCTTTTATTTAACTCTTCCTTAAAAGTACTTTTCAGGAAGCCGCTTATCAGAAAACCATCCACAAAAGCCGACTGTATGAAGGGCGAGCCCCTATAATGGGAACTGATAACCAAAGTGGCCGCATTATGGAAATAAGGCTTTAACAGTTCATAGTCCTCATCATACTTTGCCGTATTATCGATAATCTTTCGAGCGCTTCCCCTGAGTGGGGCTAACTGTGGCATCACCATGCCTACGGAAAGCATTAAAACCAGCACCCATAAGAAAACTCTTATCTTCTTTTGTCCGACCATCAGGATCATCAAATGGCTCATCATAAAAATGAAGAAAATCTTCAACATTAAAGTCGGGGTAAAATAATGATAGGCAAAATGCTTGGCAACCATCAGGACCGAGAGGGCAAAAACAATTAAAAAAGCCAATAATAGCCTCAACATCAGGTTGTTGAATTTAACTTTCCTGATGAAACCCAAAATATAACAAACCACTACCTCAACCAAAGCAATTCCTGCGATCACGCTTAGCGGAACATCGACCTTAAGTATTCTCAGGATATTTCCAGGGAAAGAATCCATGTTTACAATATTGCTTGAACCTTCGCCCCACCGACCACTGTGCATAAACATACCAAAATACCAATCCCATGATTTCCCAAAGTTTACCAGCAAAGGGAAAGCAAAAACCATGGTTGCTACTATAGTATAAGCCAAATACTTAAACCTGAGATTATTGTTCGGGAACAAAAACAGCGGAGGAAGCAAAAACGGAAAATACGAAAGTTTGCCGGCCATGCCCAAAGCTCCGGCTATCGCAAAACCAATCACGTAAAGATTAGGATGCTCATCCCTCCTATTATCGTATATATATCTTATTATCAATATAATAAGTATCATAAAAGGAGCCAACATGACTGCTTCGGGAATTATCCTGGAACTCATCAAGATTATCCTATAATTCCCGAATGGCAATAATTGCAATATAACTGCCAATATGAAGTTGCCGCTATGCTTATAAGAAAAATATCCGAGGCAAAACAAGCTAATGGCCGTGAGCAGGTTCATAAGTATGTTGGCAGCATGAACAAACTGCTCCGGGTTGTCGAGGGCTTTTGAGATAATGCTGCCACCCGGCATGAATATGTCAACAATATGAGCCGAGATAGCATAGATAATCTGTATGCTCGTACCGGGGTGGAAAACATATTCCACAGCGAGGTTCCCAATTGCTATGTTTAGTCCGTTGAACAAATGAAGATACTCCGGGTCAACCCTTTGCATAAACGATTTGCCTGATAGAAAGTGCAGACTAATTGCTATAATAGCAAAAACAACAGGCAATACGGCCAGAACAGCTATCTTTAATTTCCTAGCATACAATTTATTGAGCATTTTTGATCTTATCTGTTGAACTTATGCAAATATGGGTAATATTATTGAATCAAAAAAAAGCCAACCCTTTGGTCGGTCGGCCTTGTGGTGGGAACTACTGGATTCGAACCGGTGACCCTCCCGACTCGTCAGTCGGGATGCCCTGTGCCCCTATCTCTCCCCGCTACCACCTCCTCTATCCTCTTCCTGCTCTTCCAGCCCTTTACCTGCCTCTCCCTCGCATAGGCAGCTCTTTTAGTCCCATAGGACTCGCTATAGGCACAGGACCAATCGCCCGCCCGCCCGGTCCAGCCCCTGTGGCGGGTGTTGTGCCTGCGAAGACGACCCGCCAGGTCGCTCGTATGGCCGACATAATATTTATCCAGGGTCGGTGAATAGAGTATATAAAAACTGTACATGACAAAAAAAAGCCAACCCTTTGGTCGGTCGGCCTTGTGGTGGGAACTACTGGATTCGAACCAGTGACCCTCTGCTTGTAAGGCAGATGCTCTGAACCAGCTGAGCTAAGCTCCCTTTTTTTTGCTCCTTCGTCCCGTGGCCCTCCCGACCTGTCAGTCGGGATGCCCTGAACCAGCTGAGCTAAGCTCCCTTTTTTTGCTCCTTCGTCCCGTGGCCCTCCCGACCTGTCAGTCGGGATGCCCTGAACCAGCTGAGCTAAGCTCCCTTAAAATGAGGCTGCAAATATACATCTATTATTTTTTCAAGCAACAAAATATTTATTTTTTTCGTGTTTTATATCCATTTGGTTCATAATGAGTTCGCAACATGTTATAAGTCTCTAAATCAATGCCATACTCTATAGAAATAAATAAAGTTCGGGTTTTTTAATCGGTCATAATATCTGAATATGCCAGGGAATTCCTAAAGCAAACTAAAAAATATTGCCTCTTTAAAATCAAATGCGCTCTTTTTTATTGCAAACTTAACACTCAACAACTTGTCAGATACAATAAATCCAGTCAATCCTATAAGAGTTTCGCTTTTATTAAAAATATACTCATTACTACAATTTGAACAAATAGCCAATTGAGAAAAAATAGCTAATCTGGGTTTTTGAAACACTTATGTTTTCCGGTTTTACATCGCTAATATAATCATTGGAAAAAACCGTGCTGAGTTTGTCAACATAACCAGCTGCTATACCTCCGTCGACCATAAACATATGTTTATGTCCAAAGGACAATCCGACACCGGCCAGCAAACGGGGACGAACAGTCTTAGTAAACGATATTCCCGGTCCGAAAGAAGCATTAATCCCCAGATTTATTTTATCATAGACAATTGTACCGGCATGGACTAAAGCAACAGTTCCAACTTCACCTTTACCTCCATTTTCTTTAACAATGCGGTACATTGTTGTTGTATCCTGTTTGTAACTGGCTATCGACCACGCATCATTGCGCAAACCCGAATAATAAAAGGACACTCCGACACCGAAATACGCCTTTCTTTTGATAGGGAATTTATATTCAGCATTAAAAGGCTGCAGGTAGGTATTCTCGGATCGGGGAGTAATCTTGATCGTTAAGCTCGCCTGATCATCCCTAAATTGAAAGGGCATCGACTTATAACAATAATCCAGATTGTTATCCATCAGCACGATTCTCTGAAATATTGAATCTATTTTGTCAGGGTCGATATTGTTCAACACATCCTTTACTTGTACTTGCAACTGTGTCCACATCGTTTTTAACTGACCATCAATTACTTTTAAATTTAAATTAGCTTTTATGGTATCAGCATTTTCAGCAGAAAACATAATATAACTTGCATTACTGGAATCTATTTTATACTTCAATATACCTAATTCCGTCCTTTTGCTATGCAGGCGTTCCTTGTTTCCTTTTGTATCAAACTTTTTTAAATCTTCCGGTTTATCCAAATAATTATATTTCAGCAAATGGAAACGGATCTCATTGGCAAGTCTGTTGACCGAATTGCTAAGTTCCAATAATCTAAGCGAATTGTCATTAAGTGCTTCGGTAAATTTTTTGAATTTTGGATATAATAATTTTGGCATGTAACTGCTATCATTATTTCCGTTTTCAGTATCCTTTTTTACTTCAGCTGAAGCCTCGATATTTAATTTTGCCAAACCGTCCATTAGGCCCTTAATTGCATCAATATTCAAGTTGGCAAAACTCGGAATCTCGAGTGGTTTTTCTATTTGCGTATCACTCACGTTTAATTCGATTTTATAGAGGTTCAGGTTGATATCATCGATTTCGAGTCTATAAAATGAGCCATTTTGTATTTTCAAAGGCAGGTTTTCGATAGTTTTGTTTTTAAAATCTAATTTTATGACTTTGACGCCACACTCTGAATTCAGCCCTTGAGCCATCAAAGCAAGATTTCCGATTATTAACAAACATACGATCAATAAAGTTCTTTGTGTTTTCATTTTTGTAAATTTTTTTATTAGTATTCTTTTTTTGAATGATTTTCGGCCTCAAAGCTAAACAATACTATGGATATTCATCTGGCTGAAAACAGCCATTCATTAATTATGGCTGTTTACTCCCATCAGTAAATGATTTATATCATGATATGAAAATGGCAGTAATGCTGTTTCTGATAACGTTTGCGTTGAATAATTTTTCAATAATAAAAAGAAAAAGACGGTAAGAATCATAATAATTATGAAGAAATAGCATAATATGTTTTGATGAAATCGAAAAAACTTAATTTAGCACTTTATTTACGAGACCAAAGCATTATGAGTTTTTACAATGTAGTGATAACAGGAACCGGAAAATATATTCCTGACAATATAGTTGCAAACAGCGATTTTGCCAAAAACAACTTTTATGATACGAATGGGAAACCATTCGATGCCTCACATAAAGAACTAACTGATAAGTTCAAAGCAATTACTGGAATTGAGGAAAGGCGTTATGCCGACGATGACCAATGCGCATCGGACATCGGGACTATTGCAGCAAGAATCGCAATTGAAGATGCCGGCATAGATCCGGAGACAATAGACCAGATAATCGTAGCCGAGAACTTTGCCGACGTGAAAAAAGGGACGATCCAAACCGATACGCTTCCAAGTGTCGCCTCAAGGATAAAACATAATCTTAAAATCGAGAATCCTGCTTGTGTCGCCTACGATATTATTTTTGGTTGCCCCGGATGGATCCAGGGGGTGATACAGGCATATTCATATATAAAATCAGGAATTGCCAAACGCTGTCTGGTAATTTCCGCAGAAACATTATCGAGGGTCCTCGACATGAGCGACAGGGATTCGATGATTTATTCCGACGGAGCAGGAGCTGCAATTGTTGAAGGATCTGAAAGCGACCACAAAGAAGGTTTCCTTAGTTTTAATGCTGCAACTTATGCAAAAAACGAGGCCTATTATCTCTTCCTCGGAAAAAGCAATATGCCAGGAGCCGACCCTAAGCTCAGATATCTTAAAATGCATGGGCGAAAAATTTACGAATTTGCCTTGACAAACGTTCCTGACGCTATGAAAACCGCCATGGACAGAGCAGGTGCCGACATTCATGACCTTAAGAAGATATTCATACACCAGGCAAACGAAAAAATGGATTTTGAGATTATTAAGCGTTTTTATCGTATTTACAGGGTGAGGAACATCCCTGAATACATCATGCCGATGAGCATCAACAGACTAGGGAACAGTTCAGTAGGAACAGTACCGACACTTTTCGACATGGTTCGCAAAGGTGAGTGCCAAAGGGTTTCGCATGACCCGGAAGCCTTCGCACAGGGAAAGCACCAGCTTAACAAAGGCGACTTGATAATGTTTACATCGGTTGGCGCCGGCATGAACATCAACGCCATAGTTTATAGGTATTAGTAGGCAAGCGCTTTTTAAGGGCAAGCGGCAAAACCTGCCTTCGTAATTTAACGATTAAAACAAAAAGAATTATATTTTTGTATTTAAAATGTTATCACCGGTATTAATCGTAAGTCATTGAGGAACCATAGTATTAAATTTCTGCTAGTTGTATTCATTATCGCTATGGGTAGCGGATGTTCAATAAAAAAATTCGTGCCGGAAAACAAAAAAATTACCAATAAGTATTCGTTGAACATCGAACAAAAACATGAAGCTATCAAAGCGTCCGAATTAAGGGCGCTAATCAAGCCCAAAGCAAATTCAAAATTGCTTTTCATGCGCCCAAAGCTCTACTTTTACTATCGTAACCTGAAAAAAGAAACAAGTTTCAACAAGTGGTTAAATGAGCATTATGGCGAGGAGCCCGTTTATACGGAAACTCATGATTTAAATAAAACAAGCCGGAATTTAAGAATATACCTGGCAAATATAGGTTTTTTCAATTCGGAAATAAATTATGGAATTCAAACGAATAATTTTAAGAACAATATAACTTTCAACATAAAACCTTCTGAACCTTATAGGTTTTCCGAAATATCGTACGACATAAACGACAGTTTAATAAGCAGGCTCGTTGATGCGAACAAGGACAAATCCCTATTAAAAGCCGGAAGCGTTTATAATGCTTATGTTATGGACGACGAACGCGACCGCATCACGGAAATCCTGAGAGATTCGGGATATTATTTGTTTAGCCGCAATTACATTCAGTTTTATGTCGATAGTTCTTTTACAAACCATAAGATGAACATACTGGTTAAGATCAACAATATCAAAACCCCTACCGACCAGCCAGGGGAATTTAACGAGAACAAGCACCGTAGATTTTTCATCAAGAACGTTAGCATAATTCCTGATTTCAAACCTACTGAGAACCAGTCTTTTGACACTACCAAACATGAAATTGAGTTTTGGGACGAAGGAAAATCCTTTTATTATAATTTCTTATATGCCGGCAAAGTACATTTAAAACCTTCGGCCTTCAATCAGGCGATAAAGATAAAACCCGGAAAACCATATTCGGCCACCGACGTCCAAAATACATATAGACGCCTGTTTTCATATCAAATAATCAGAACAGCCAACATAAATTTCGATACTACCGACATCAACAAACCAGACAACGACAGCTCGTTCCTTGATTGCAAGATAAGTCTTCAAAAGAGTAATTTAAACATGTTTACCGTTGAGGCCGAGGGCACTAACTCAAGTGGTGATTTGGGCATTAGGGGCAATGTCATATTTCTGAACAAAAATATTTTCCAGCGGGCCGATGTTTTAAGAATCATGCTCAACGGCGGCTTTGAAGCTCAAACAATCAGCGAAAGCAACGGAAGCACTGGCATATTCAATACTTTTGAAGCGGGAATACAAGGGTCCGTTTATTTTCCAAGGTTTTTCTCACTAGTCCGTCTCAACAGCTTTAACCAACGCTACAACCCCACATCCAATCTGACTTTTGGCTTCAACTATCAGTTAAGGCCAAATTATTCACGCAATATAACTTTATTGAGCCTAGGTTATTCCTGGAACCAAAACAAACAGATAAAGCACATCTTAACTCCGGCCAATATAAATTTCGTAAAGGTAAACCCCACTCCTGAATTCGAGAAGGAGCTTGAGTATGAGACCAACAAACGATTAAAGGAACAGTATTCCGATCACATGGTCCTGGGCCTCAATTATAGTTTTATCCTAAATAACCAGGAAAAAACAGGGTTGAAGAATTTCGAGTACTTCAGGGCTAACATCGAAACATCGGGTAATTTGCTTTATGCTTTCAACACCTTGCTTGGCTCCAAAAAAGCCGGTACCGGAAACTATGAGTTTTTTGGCGTGCGTTATTCGCAGTATATCAGGGTCGATTTAGACTACAGGCAGTATTTCATGCTGAAAAACAAAAACACATCAGTAGCCACGCGCATATACATAGGTGCAGGTCTGCCATTTTTAAATTCCGACGAGATACCATACGAAAGGGGTTTTTATGCCGGCGGGGCAAATGGCATGAGAGGCTGGGTTTTCAGAACCCTCGGCCCGGGGTCGTTCAACGGAAGCAATGCGTATGAGAAAATCGGGGATATCCAGCTGGAGTTCAATGCTGAATATAGGTTTCCGATTTATAGTTTTTTGTATGGCGGCTTTTTTGCCGATTTCGGTAACATCTGGACATATAACCAGTCGGAAACTTTCCCGAACGGGCAGTTTAAGTTTAACCGCTTTTACAAAGAAATTGCTTCCGACCTGGGTTTTGGGTTTCGTTTCGATTTCCAGTTCTTCATTTTCCGAATCGATTTCGCCGCACCAATAGTAAACCCGGCGTTTCCGGAAGGACAGCGCTGGAGGTTCGATTATTTGCAATTACGGGATATTATAGGTAATTTCGGAATCGGGTTCCCATTTTAAAAATCAATTATGAAAAGCCATGAACTAGAGGCTCAATTAACAAAGAACCTGGGTTTTGACCCCACCGCTGACCAACAAACGGCCATTCATCATATTGCGAGGTTTCAATCAAGCAACAAGCCTAATCCGGTTTATATATTAAAAGGTTATGCAGGAACCGGGAAAACCAGCATCCTTGGGTCTTTGGTAAGAACGCTCAACAATACATATACAAAGACCGTCCTGCTTGCCCCTACGGGAAGGGCGGCAAAGGTCCTGTCGGCTTACACTTCCAAAACGGCTCATACCATACATAGATATATTTATTTTATAGTAACTGGCAAAAATGGCCTTCCGGTTGTCAGGCTAGGAAAGAACAAGCTGAAAGAAACTGTTTTCATCGTTGACGAAGCATCGATGATAAGCGACAGCAGTACTAATAATGAGGGCGGATTCGGTGGCCATTCGCTACTCGACGACCTTGTTGAATACATATTCTCTTCGCAGGGCAACAAACTTATCCTGGTTGGCGACACGGCCCAACTACCCCCTGTGGGCTTGAACCTCAGTCCTGCCCTCGATTTAAATTTCCTGAAAACAGCCTATAATGTTACGGCACACTCCTTTGAGATGAAAGATGTTATGCGGCAATCGCTGGACTCCGGAATACTGTTTTCAGCAACTTCATTGCGCCTCAAACTCACAAGCAATTCAAGTGATTTACCTTTACTTGAGTTAGATGGCTTTAAAGATGATGTCAAGGTCATCGAATCGGCCTATGACTTCGAGGAGGTTTTACAAATAAACTTCAGTGACAAGGATCAGAACAGCAGCGTTTTAGTTTGCAGGACTAATAAAAGGGCAAACATATTTAATCAGCAAATACGAAAGGCCATCCTTCTTCGCGACGAGGAACTGGAAGCGGGCGACAAATTGATGATTGTCAAAAACAACTATTTCTGGCTCGACGAAACATCCAAGGCAGGTTTTATCGCCAACGGCGAGATGATAGAGATACTTAAGTTGATAAATATCGAGGATATTTATGGTTTTCGTTTTGCCGAAGCAGATGTCCGGCTTATCGATTACCCTGACGAAGAGGTGCTTAGGGTTAAATTACTGCTCGACACGATTAACACTGACGGCCCGGGATTGAATATCGAAGAAAGAAACCGCCTCTTTGAAACAATATTGGAGGATTACGCCGACCATGGTTCCCGTGGGCAAAGAGTGGCACAAGTAATGATCAATCCGTATTTCAACGCTCTCCACGTAAAATTCGCTTATGCCATGACTTGCCATAAAACACAGGGTGGGCAATGGCCAACAGTGATTATCGACCAAGGCTGGCTAACAGATGAAATGATAAACACGGAATTCCTCAGGTGGCTCTATACTGCCTTCACCCGGGCAACCCAGAAATTATATCTGATTAATTTTAGAGAGGATCTTTTTTCCGGAAAAGATTAAAAATGGTCAAAGTCCCTGAAAAGAGGATTTGGTTTGGGAAGAGGGATAAGGGGAATAGAATTATATTCCCGGGGATTGAAATAACCGAACCATCCAACAATAGGAAAAGCCATGAGCCACCACCATCGTTTTATTAGGAATCTGCGTTCTTCAGCAACTCCATTTATTCTCTTAACGCCTTCATTTTTCAGCAGTCGCTATAAATTAAGCAGCTTGCATAAGCGGTAACACCTTCCTCCCTACCCTCGAAACCAAATCCTTCATTGGTTTTAGCTTTAACGGAAACACGCTTGATATCAAGCTTCAGGCAACTCGATATACTAAGCCGGATAGTATTGATGAAATTACTGAGCTTAGGTTTTTCCAATACCAGCGTACAATCGATATTGGATATTTCAAAGTCGTGCTTTTTAAGCAGATAATAAGTAATTTCCAACAATGCCATACTCGAAATATCCCTATATCTTAAGTCGGTATCGGGAAAATGGGAGCCAATATCGCCGAGTGCGGCGGCGCCAAGCAATGAATCTATGAGCGCATGCGACAGGGCATCAGCATCCGAATGGCCAATAAGTCCTTGTGAATGAGGTATCTCAACGCCCCCCAGAACAAGTTTGCGGTCATCGCCAAAAGCATGGACATCATAACCAAAACCCGTTCTAAAATCTTTCATTATCCTTTTGGGACAGATGTTTTGGCGGTTTTGCCAAAATCAAACAACAGTGAGAAACGGAGTGTGTTTTGTAAAGGATGCTGTTGCGAAACCACAGGGATCAAGTACGAGAAGTCGAGGCCAAAAGTATTATAGCGCAAGCCAACACCAAGGTCGAAATATTTACGATTTCCCTTTGTGTTGTCTTCCCAGAAGAAGCCACCTCTCAAAGCAAGGAGGTTATTATACCAATATTCCATTCCAAAGGCATAGTTGAACTCACGAAATTCTTCCTTGGCGCCGCCCGGGGCGTCATACCACGACTGTATCATACCTCTCATGACCGGAACTTCGGGATCCATTCCATTGGCAATTTCGAACTTGTCGCTTCCCGGGATAGGGATCCTGTTGTTATTCGAGTCCAATGCATACATAGGTGGTGTTGGCACAAGAAGCTTATTTATGTCCAACTGGAATGATATTTTATTGTAATCGTCCAGCTCAAGGGTCAAGCGCGGGCCGAACCTAAAATTAGTAGGTATGAAATCCCTTTGGATATTGGAGCCTGAATATGATATCTTATTGCCAATATTGGAAATGTTCAAGCCCCATGCAAACTCTGCATCCATATTGCTGAACCAATCGACTTTTCTCTGCCAGTACAAGGCAACATCGGCTGCGATCGAAATACCGGGCTTTGTTTCCACACCTTGCACATTCTGTCCTTGAGTAAGGTCGGAATAGATAAACCTACCTGCAACTGCAAGTGATAAATTTTGGTGAAGTTTACGAGCATAAGTTCCCGAAAGGGCAAATTCGTTAGGCTTATAAGTGCCAAGCGAATTACCTTGGTCATCGGTAAACTGAATATCGCCAAGCGTGAAATACCTCAGGGAAAAAGCGATAGTTTGAAGCTCATCCAACTTGACATAACCTGTAACATAAGCAAGGTTGATGTCGTTTACCAAATTCCTTAACCAAGGAGTATAAGATAGGGAAAACCCAAAATCTTTATCGATAAATGCATACTTTGCCGGATTCCAGTGCATGGAACTGGCATCGGGGGAGGAGGCAACACCACCGTCAGCCATTCCACCGGCTCTGGCGTCAGGCCCTATCATAAGGAAAGGCACCGCTGTTGTTATCACATTTATGCCGTCCTCCTGTCCTGAAAGGTTGTTGTAATTCTGAGAGTTCAGGTTCAGCATTAAAACTACTAATCCGCTTATTAAAAGAAATTTAATCTTCATAAAATTATCTATCGTATTAAAAAAATGTCTGCAAAATTAACGAATAAAATCAACTATTATTATTTGGTTTTCATTATTCGGCCAATTTAATCATTTTTTGTTGAATAACATGTGTATCTCCTTGTGTATCAGTAATTAGAATTTTATACAAATACAGGCCGTGTTTTAATTTGTTTCCATTTGCGTCCGTTCCGTCCCATTTAAGCTCCGTAACATAAGCTCCGTATTCCCCAAAATCACTTTTTAGGTTGGCAACTAAGGATCCCCTCATATCAAAAATATCAATCTCAACCTTCGAGGGCAGTTCCCTGCCGCCATTCTTGAACGCAAATGTTGTATTATCGCTGAAAGGGTTAGGGTAGTTATAAACGCCGCTCAGGGCAATATTATTATCAACTACCAAGAACTCGATGGTTTTAGTCGATGAGTTGTTCATCAAATCCCAGGCGCGCAAGCCGAGGGTATGCCATCCGGGCTCCAGATAACCAAAATCGTAGGACAGGCTGCCTTTTTTATAAGTATCTACGTCAGGCTGATAAGATTGATTCAATATCCTGGAGCCGGAACTGTTCTCGTCAACAACGCATACGATATCGCGGCCCAGGCCGCTTCCTGAGACATTTATCCCATTTTCATCGTACAGGTCGGCCATAAGTATAATGTTGTTCTCAACCTGATCGCCATCGTTGAAATCACGATTATTGACGAACATGTTGATCTCGGGGCCTATGCCGTCATTTTCGGCCAACTCGTTGGTCCCCCCTATTATAAAATTATTAAACCCTCCCCAGGCATCAATATTATCAAGGGTATCCATGGCATAATAACTTATCTTGCCGAATCCATAGTTATATGAAATATCCTTGGGCACGAAGAAGGAAAAGCTGAATGTTCCGTTACTCACACTGGTCTTGCCTTCATAAAGTATCTTGTCCTCCAGTTTGAAATCAGCCGGGTAACTACCGCCTGCATTTCCCAAAGTCGAATAAATAGTAGGTTTATCGTAAACCACCGGATACAGATAACCATTATAATCACTTGCCGTTTCGCCATTTGCACTCAATATCCTGCCTTCTATGCTCACCTCCGACAAGGCATTTATTGTATCAGGATCGACACTTACGGTTTTATTGTTCAAACTTGTTGTTTCTATTTCAAGATCGGGCAAATCGAGTAAAAGTGCCGGATCGCCAAGAAGTGTAAAATTCAAGAAGTTAGTGCTTGAGGGGTTTTTCGCCATCCTCATCATATCTCCCAACCGAGGGCGCTTGCCATCTTCACGCTCAAGCAAATTATTATAAATCCGCATGTTGAGAATAATATTTGCATGCGCATAAGCCAATCTCGTTGTGGTCAGCAATGCGATACCACCTCCTTTTTTATTAAGAAAGGCATATTCGCCGGCCGATTTAAACATAGGGTTGTCGAAACGGCTGAACTCGCAAGTAGCAGTTATAAATACTGTTAGATTGTCAAGGTTACGGAAATTATTTATCATTGGAACATCAAGGATAAGCTCATCGGCCCAGCCTATAAGGCCTCCATGACCCGTATAATTTACAATGAGGGCGCCATCTTCAACCTGAGAGCTTATTTTCGGGTTCACGTCAGGAAACCGGTAACCACCGGGTATTTTAATCTTGGCATGCGCATCGGAATATATCTTATTGACTTCAAAACCGGGGTGGAGCGTATCGACTATTGTAGCCAACTGTTTATCAGCCTGCTTGAAGTGCAGGTTGTTGTCGCCGTCGTCGGCGATGAAACAAATACGTTTTGCCCAATCGTTGAGATTATACTGATCTTTATAAATATACTTCTCGATCTTATCTATTGACACCTCGGCTTCCTCAGTGTTGACAACCGGGAACCTTCCGATTCCTATATCGAGGATTCCCTGACAATAATCTCCTTCGTCCTCGTCGAGAAGCCCATAAAAATCATCGGTAACATAGGATTGCGTTTCCCTTAACGACTCTTTAGATTCATAAGTGGGGACGATATTGGTGTTATCCCGGATCCTGTCCTTATAATCGAATGAAGCATCGCCGAACAAAAGAAGATATCCCGGGCCATTCTTAAAAGCATCTTTAACATAAAGCATCCGCATAAAATCGCGAATGGCTGCCACGTCCTGACTGCCCGATGAAAACTCGTTATAAATCTGTTCGGGGCTAACTATCAATGTTGTCATTCCATCGTGCTCTTCATGCAATTGCGCCAAACGTTCGGCGCTCTGCCAAAGCCCGGGAGGGCAAACGATTACTAGATCAACTTGATTTACGGAGTGAAGGTCTTGGTTTTCAACGGCCTCGAACGAAACAGGGGAATAATACCCTGAATTGTCGAAACTTATAAATTCACGTAGCGAATCCGTACCAATCGTAAAGTCGATTTGTCCATCGCCTTTATTAAATCCTATTTTATGAGGCTGGAACGCATTTGTAATATCCCATATTTCAGTTCCCACTCCGTTGTCGGCAATTTCAAAACGTGTCTTGTTGCCCAGGCCCGTCGCCAAGGGTTGCCTGAAGCTCATTTGGCCTCCGTCAAAAATCAAATCCCTTTCGTAGTTCAACAGAAAAAAATTAATCCATGCACTGGCCGACGAGCTAGTGGAATTATAAACAGCCTTTAACTGAAGTGAGTCGTTATCGGTAAAAAATGTTACGCTCCTGGTTGACCTGCGGGCAAATATCCCCTCGGCAGCAGGATTCACCTTTGATATCTTTGTAGAATCAATAGCGATTCCATCATTCACAAATACTTTATAAGAGCTTGTTACAAACGATCTTGCAATAATATCGAAAACCATGAACAAAGGTTTGTCCGTCTTCAGGTGGGGAACATAATAGTCAAAGCTTATCTCGGGCTCATCCACCGAAAGACGCTCGCCAAACCATTCTTTTCCACTGGACATCATATTCTCCAAATCTTCTTCATGCGCAAAATAATCCACGAAGCTGTTCACGACGGCAGTAGGCTCAGCATTTAAACCGGGCTCGGTATAAACTTGCTTCCTCGTTCCCATGTCGCTTGTGAAAAAGTAGAAAACAGTATCGGCATAAAGATTTTTGAAATGATCGAAGCGGACAGTAAAAGGATTATAGCGCCATTTTTCCTGACTTTGCGCATAAAACAATATATAATCGCCCTCATCAAAACTCCCATCGTCAAGACCGACGTATTCGGCCGTGTTTTCTTGTAGGTCGTCTGCCCTTTCCTTGTCATTGGCTTCGGGCAACATACCGTTATAATTCCCGAAAACACCAATCTTATTTACATCAATCCCATCTGGATCGACTCCCATCTCCAATAAAACATTCCTGTCGATTTTATGGATTCCGGTTTTGACTATCCCCATTTTAAACCAGCTTCCTTGCGATAAAACTGAATTCTCGGTATAATATACCGTTGCTGCGGCCTTTTGCTTAGTCTCGGCTATGGGCACTAGTGTTGCCCTAATGCTGAAACTTTTTAACAGAAGAAGCTCGCCTGTGTTGATGTCATATTTTAATGGAAGCAAGCTTAGGCGAGGTGAATCATATTTTGTGATTATATCGCTTTCAACAAGATCCCTATCGGAAACCAAGTTGGCCGTTTCCTTCGACAGTGTGTCAAAGATCTGGTCAACTATCTCTATCTCAAATGAATAAACCGATGATTCGGCTTGCAACTCATAAACAAAAACCGGCAATGACCCATATTGATAATCAATATCGGAGCCCTCGAAAGTCAAATAGTTTATGTTAGTGCCCCTCGATGTTCGGCTTGTTTGAATACCATCCCAATCCAAGACCATGCCGATCTTCTCCTGGCCGGAGGCCAAGGCTGTGATACTCAGTAGTATGATTAGTAAATAATTCTTCATAAATTCATTGACAAATTACGGTATAATTTCGTTGGCAACGATATATAAATATCGAATAACAACTATTTAACAAAAATCAACTTCGCAGTCTCACTTTTGGTTTGACCACTCTCGCTGGTGGCGATGAGTTTATATACGTAAAACCCTTTCCCGATTTTATCGCCAGCCTCGGTTGTCGAATCCCATTCAAGCGGCTCCGATTTATAATTACTCGATTTTGATGTAGCGGAAAGGGTGCGTATTAACCTGCCGCTAAGATTAAATATACGGATTTCTACTTCGATTTCCTTGTTCGACTGGTTGTGCTCGAAAACAAATGACGTTTTATCCAAAACAGGATTGGGATAGTTTATTAAATTACTGATCATCAAGTCTTCAGAGTCGATGACAACAAAATCGAGAGTGGCCGTGGAGGAGTTATTATAAATATCCCAGACCCGGAGGCTAAGAGTATGCTCCCCGCTTTCAAGATTAAAAAACGGATAATTGACAATACCGCTGTTATATCTGTTCACCTCGGCTTCATAATATTCATTTAAAGTATATGACTGTACTGGGTCTTCATCGATAACAGCCAAAATATCATGGCCGATCCCGTTTCCTGTGGTATTAATTCCGCTCTCATCCTCAACATGGGCAAATAATACGGGATTCTCGTCGGTGGAGCCGCCATTTACAAAATCGGTGTTATTAAAATATAATTCAATCAGCGGCCCTTCGTCATCCATTATTGCTTTTTCGTCGAAGCCTCCGATGATCAAGTTATCATAATGGCCACTTCCATCGACTTCGTCATTATTGAAATAATAGTTTATCCTTCCGGGGCCGTAGTTATAGGATATGTCGCGCGGGACTATGAAATCAAACTCGAAATCCCCTTTGTTGATGTCAACCTTGCCATTGAAGAGAATGCTTTTCCAGAAATAAAATTTCTCGGGATAACTACCCGCATCGGTTGCAAGGGTTTCAACCTCTAATTTCTTATCATAAACGGTTGGATACATAAGTCCCTCAAAGTCTGTTATTTTCATGCCGTCATAATCAGTAACTATGCCTTTGACTTTAACCTGCGACAAGGCGTTTATGGTATCATACTGACCATCAACAACATATTGCGAATTTATTTTTACGGTTTTCGCTATATGCTCGGGATATGCCAAGCGAATGGCAGGATCGCCCAATAGAACAAACTTCTTGTCGTTATCATTCCCGAGTTTTTTCGACTTTCTGATCACATCGCCGAAACAAGGAAATTCACCATCGATTTTCTCGAAGATGTTGTCTTCGTAAATAGCAAGGTTAAGAGCCAGGTTAGAACTGGCAAAAGTGGCCCTGGCGGTAGTGAACAATGCTACTGCTCCCCCATTTGGATTAAGGAAGACCTCTTCACCGGCCGATTTGCGTTTCGGGTCATCATATCGGCTAAACTCGCAGGTGGCCGTGATAAAAATAGGGAGCCTGTCCCAGTTTCGCCATGAGTTTATGTCGGGGATCTCCAGAAACCTTTCGTGGCCCAGTCCCAGCTCGCCGCCATGACCTGAATAATTAAATATCAAAGTCCCTTTTTCGATTTTGGACGTTATTGCCTTATTGACCTCGGGGGCACGCTGGCCGCTAGGTGTTGAAACCTGGGGGTAAGCATCCACATAAATTTTGTCAACTATGTATTCAGGGTAGTTTTCATCCAGGAAGCCCGAAAGTTTTTCGGCATCGTGCAAATGATGGTTCGAGTCCTCGTCGTCGGCCAAAAAAGTGATCTGATTGCGCCAAGGCCCCATGTTAGCCTGCGAATTAGTTGCATATTCGATGGTCTTATCAACTGCTCTTGCGGCTTCTTCCTCATTGGCCACCACAAATCGCCCAATTCCAATATCAACCCTGTTGTTTCCGTCAATGCTGCCTTCCCCGTCATCGAGGTAACCATAATAATCATCGCTGGCTATTGAAGAAATTATGTTCAGCGATTTTGTGTGCTCCCAGCAAGGCACAAAATTGGTGTTGTCGGGCAGTACGTCCTTATAGTCATAAGAGGCGTCGCCAAACAACAACAAATATTTCAATTCCTTTCCGGAGTCGCTTTTGTCATAAATCATTTTAACAAAATCGCGTATGCCCGTTATGTCTTGCGAGCCGGAAGAAAACTCATTATAAATCTTTTGCGGGCTTGTGATATATACATTAAACCCATTCTTCTTACGATGATAGTCAGCCAGCCTTTTTGCCTGATCTTCAAATAACGGATATGTAATTATCAGGTAATCAATATTTTTTATCGCATGAAGATTTTGATTGTTTACTTTTTCAACAAATTCGGGAGTAAAATATTCCGAGCCGTCGAATGCTATGAACTGCCGCAAAGTATCGGTTTGGGACAGAAAAATTGTTTTACCGCCCGAAACGCTGGTCTCCATTTCCTGCGGGCTGACGAAATTTGTAATATCCCAAACAGTAAGCTTACCGGGCTGCCCTCCCACAATGTATCTTGCAACTTCGTTCACTTCCCATGAGAATATTTTACGGAACTTCATCTGACTGCCCGTGAACTGCAGGCTCCTGTCCACGTTCAGCTCTATATAATTAAGGTATCCCGTAGAACCGTTCGATGCTCTTTGATATTCAAGATTTAAATCGATTTTTTCATTTTTAGGCGTAAATGCAAACTCGGCATTTCTTGCCCTGCCATATTCATAACCATTATTCAATGATATAGGCATCGATTGTGTTTTTAGCAGTTGCCCGTTAACTGAAATCAGGAACTTGTTCGAGGAATAAGCCCTTGAGGCCAGGGACACATAGCAACTTGCCCCCGGTTGTTTAATAATATTCGGGAAATCAAACAGGAACGACTGATTCAGGTTGAAGTCGAATATCTCACCATACCATGTCCTGCCGGTTCCTGCAAGATTTATCTCGTCAAGCTCATGATACGAATAATCAGTAAAACTACTTACGTCGATACCCGGTGTACCTTGCGGGATGTCGGCTTTCTGTATTCTTTTGCCGTTGGCGTCATTTTTAACCGTTATAAAATAATAAGTGAAGTCGTCATAATAATTGTTCAAGTGTTGAAACCTTTGGGAGGCATAATTATATTTCCATTTTACCGGGTCGTCGCCATAAAACAAGATATAATCGCCGGCATCGAAACTACCATCCTCGCCACCAACAAGTTCTATGGCATTTTCCTGAAGGTCGTCGAAGCGGAACTCGGTATTTATTTCAGGCAGTATGCCACCGCCATTACCGTAAATAGCTATTTTTGATGGTGCAACATCAACATCGAAGCCCATTTCCTGCAAAGCGGAGTAGGTTAGTTTGTATATACCGCCCCTGTTTATCTTAATTTTAAACCAATCGCCTTTGGCAAGCACTGAATTATCGGTGTATGAGGAAGCAGCAAGTTCCTGCACAGGGAAGTCCTCAATATCAATTACAATATCAAAACTCACTAGTTTCTCTATTTTCCCCAGTGATGGATTCCACCGCAGCGGAACAAACTGAATGTTGGCATAGGGTTGTTTTTGGCTGCTTACTATAACTGCTTTTAGCGAGATATCTTCCTTAGGTCGTTCGTTGCTTTGCAGAACGATTTCAGTTTCCGCATCCGAGGCAGTAACATAAACGGCATTGGCAATATGGGCACTTATACTGGCATTAGCCGTGTGAATCAGGAAATCACCGGAATAGAAAGGGCTTGATTCAAGCCCATTATAATTGCCGCCTTCAAAAGACAGACGCTGTAACGACTCGCCCTCCGAGATATATATCTGCTGCACGCTTTGCCAGTTAATATTTTCATTAAAAGTATAATTGATACAGTTTCCGCTCAAGGATGTAAACGCCAGGCTGAGAAATAAAATTATTGTTCGATGCAACATTTCTTAATTATTTGAAGTCAAAGATATTGTTTTATATAAAGAATTGGTTTTTGAATTCCAGATTAATAACGACCGATGATTGAAAATATTTTAAAAGAAAATTATTTAACAATAAATTATAATTTTTTTTTAGGATTCATTGCTACCAAAAAAAAAGGTTGTATAATTGTAGGCTCAAAACCGAAATCAAATTTCATGCATTGATGTCAAAGCAAATTCGATTCATAATAGCGATAGTCATCCTGCTGGGAAGCACTTTGCCTTCCTTTGCACAAGACCCACAATTTTCACAGTTTTATGCCAATCCTTTATACTTAAACCCGGCATTTGCAGGGTCGGCGCAGTGCGGAAGGTTAAACCTCAATTACCGTAATCAATGGCCGGGTTTATCAAATGCCTATGCTACATACAATGTTAGTTACGACCAAAGCTTACCCGGCATAAATAGCGGGTTCGGGATTCTGGCAATGAGCGACCAACAGGGGGATGGGGCCCTGGCACGTACATCCGCAGCGGCTTTTTATACTTACAAACTCAAAGTTTCGGAGGCCGTAGTGATTAATTTCGGTGTAAACGGAGCATTTTATCAAGAGCATCTCAATTGGGACAAATTGGTCTTTGCCGATCAAATAAACTCGGCCACGGGAGAAATCACAGGCCCTACCAACGAAACACCGCCATCCAGCTTTAATATTTCGGCCGTGGATTTCTCGGCAGGCGCCATAATGACCTATTTCGACCTTTTTAACGTAGGTATCGCAGTTGACCATCTTACTCAGCCTAAATTATCATTCTATGATAATCCCGACAGCAGATTAGACATGAAAATTACAGGGCATGGTTCTGTAAACATAAATATAACACAAGGTATTCTCGGTAGCTATAACCCTGACGATATAATACTGCAACCCAGTATTTTATATATGCAGCAGGGCAAATTCCACCAGTTGAATGCCGGTCTTTACGTAACAAAATATCCTTTTGTGGTCGGTGCTTACTACCGACACAACTTCCAAAACCCCGATGCGGCAATTGTATTGGTCGGCCTTAAATTCGACAATGTAAGGTTTGGGTATAGTTACGATATCACCATGTCGAACGTTGGAGGAAAAGCAGGTGGCGCACACGAAATTTCCCTCGCTTGGGATTTCTGCATATATAAAGAACAGAAAAGAAGACACATTAGGGCAATAAATGCACCATCATTTTAGTTATTAACACGAACTTAGAAATACAAATTTTTTTAAAGATGTTAAATATCAAACATTTAGTTTCATTTGTACTAGGAATTGCTTCAATAGCGATTTTAACAACTTCTTGCGGCAAGAACGAAACCTCAAGAACAACAGGTTGGGATTACAACAATCCCGAAAATGGGGGATTTGAAGTGGCTGACGTGCCAAAACAAATTGCAGGCCCGGGTCTTATACTCATTGAGGGAGGCACTTTCACGATGGGCTCAACAGAAGAAAATCCGTTTTACGAATGGAACAACTCACCAAGGAAAGTTACTGTCAGCAGTTTTTATATGGATCAAACAGAGGTAAGCAATATTGATTATCTCGAATATATCTACTGGCTTAACAGGGTTTATGGCGAGGATTTCCCTCTTGTGGTTCAGAAAGCACTGCCCGACACTCTTGTTTGGAGAGACAAGCTTGCTTATAACGAACCTTTGGTGAATACTTATTTCCGCCATCCTTCTTATCAAAATTACCCGGTAGTCGGGGTTACATGGCTTCAAGCCAATGATTATGCCTCATGGAGAACCGATAGGGTCAACGAAAACCAACTTATCGAAGCAGGCATCCTGGACTTCGACCCGGATCAAAAAAACGAAAACAACTTTAATACCGATGCATATCTTGCCGGCCAATACGAAGGCCTTGTAAAAGAAGGTAAAGAAGACCTCGATCCTAACGGAACAGGAATAAGAAACGTAAGGTTTGAAGATGGAATACTTCTTCCTTCCTATCGTCTTCCTACAGAAGCAGAGTGGGAATATGCCGCACTTGGACTCATTGGCAACACCCTTTATAACCGAGTTGTCGAAAGACGGGAATATCCATGGAACGGAAGTGGTGTAAGGACTGACGAAAGAAAATACTATGGAAGTTTCGTTGCAAACTTTAAACGTGGTAGAGGTGATTATATGGGAGTTGCTGGCAATTTGAACGATGCTGCCGACCTGCCCGGCCCAGTTGGCTCATATTGGCCTAACGATTACGGTTTGTATAATATGGCCGGAAACGTAAGTGAATGGGTCTTGGATATCTACCGTCCTATGTCGCATGAGGATGTAGCGGACTATAACCCCTTCCGTGGAAATATTTTTACTAATAAAGTTAAAGATATCGACGGAGGACTTGTCGAGAAAGACAGTTTAGGCCGTATCAGATATGAGGAAATAAGCCCCGAAGAGGCAGCTAACCGCAAAAACTACCGCAAGGCAAATAACGTAAACTATCGCGACGGCGACTACCAATCAACTATTCAAGCCGACTGGCTTGGCAACGATGATCCTGAAAGCACCAAGCAGATGTATGATTATGGTGTTACAACGCTTATAAGCGACAAAGCCAGGGTTGTTAAAGGTGGTTCGTGGAAAGATGGCGTTTACTATCTAAGCCCAGGCGTTAGAAGATACCTTAACGAAGACGAAGGCTCTTCAACTATTGGTTTCCGTTGCGCCATGATCAGGGTTGGGGCGGCACAACCACAATAGTCCCATAAAAATATTTCAAGGCCTCTGTCCTCCGGGTAGAGGCTTTTTTTTTGCTTTAATACACAAAAGGCTTGTAACCGGAAACAGATTAAATGCTATATTTGAAATCTGGATCACCAATAATATGCATTTGGCTTGTTCAGTGCCAGCAATGCGCAAATTACCGGTGAAACATCTTAAATTAATAGAATTGCGGGTAATGCTCATAAAAGAGATTTATAATATCTGGGAGAATAGTACTGGCGTCAGTACCGACACCCGCGCCGATGTTGAGGGCAGTTTGTTCTTTGCGCTTTCAGGCGAGAACTTCGATGGCAACAAATTTGCCGAAAAGGCGATCAGGGACGGGGCTATTGCAGCTGTTATCGACAAAAAGCCATTTAAAAGGAGCAACAAATACATTTTTGTTGATGATTGCCTGCATACCCTTCAGGAATTGGCAAGATATCACCGTGAAAAACTTGGCACACCCATACTTGCAATTACCGGCTCGAATGGCAAAACAACAAGCAAGGAACTGATTTCAGCAGTACTTTCAACAGAGAAAAATGCAACTTCAACCAAGGGTAACCTAAACAACCATATCGGCGTTCCCCTGAGCTTGCTGCAAATAAAAGAAGAAACAGAAATCGCAATCATTGAAATGGGGGCAAATCACCCTGGCGAAATAAAAAGCCTTTGCGATATCGCCACTCCCAATTTCGGGATAATAACGAACATAGGCAAAGCACACCTCGAGGGTTTTGGCAGCTTTGAAGGTATTGTCAATGCCAAAAACGAACTTTACGATTCGCTTAAGTCATCGAAAGGCAAGATTATCCTAAATGCTGACGATAAACTTCTTGTTAGCCTGGCAGGCGACATCAAAGCCTTCACCTATGGCACAAAAAACTCCGACATAACAGGAAAGATATTAAGCCACAAGCCCTATTTAAATATCGAGTGGGCTTACAAAGGCCACATATACCTCATTAACAGCCAGTTGTACGGGCAATACAATTTTACCAACATTATGGCCTCAATTGCCTGCGGCATTTTTTTCGGAATAAGCCCAAAATCCATCTGCAAGGCCATAGAGGGTTACAAAGCGGGAAATAAGCGGTCGCAGATTATAAAAACCAAGGAAAACACCATTATCCTCGATGCGTATAACGCCAACCCAGTAAGCATGCTAAATGCCATAAATAGCTTTAAGTCATTCGATGCCGAGAAGCCTGTTTTGATATTAGGAGATATGTTTGAGCTTGGAAGCGAAGCGGAAAAGGAACACAGGAGCATTATCGGGTTGTTGCGCAAAGCCAACTTCAGGGATGTTTATCTTGTCGGTAGCGAATTCTATAAATATTCCGGAAACAATATGTTCGACTTTTTTGAATCCACTTCGGAATTAAAATCATTTTTGGCAAACAACAAGATCAAGGCCAAAACAATTTTAATAAAGGGTAGCCGCGGGATGAGGCTGGAAGACTTATTGGAAACCTTGTAAGGCCATATCATTGGAAGCAACATTATTCATCATTAAATAAAATAAATGGCAAAATATACAGCATTGGGGTTGATGTCGGGGAGTTCGCTGGACGGGCTGGATATCGCATATTGCGAATTTTATCTTGAAGAAGGAAAATGGGCATATAAGATAGTTGCTGCCAAAACTTATAATTATACCGAAGAGTGGAAAATAAAACTGCGGGGATTGGCCGATGCTTCTGCCAGAGAAATAATAAAAGCGAATACGGAGTACGCTATATTATGTACTGACTTAGTAAATAAATTCATCGGCGAAACACAACTTAAACCGGAAATAATAAGTTCGCACGGCCATACTGTCTTCCATGAGCCCGCCGAAGGCTTCACATATCAAATTGGTGACGGACAGGTGATTGCAACGATGACAAAAACGAAAACCATTTGCGATTTCCGCAGTAAGGACATCAGTCTAGGTGGCCAGGGAGCCCCATTGGTACCAATAGGGGACGAACTCCTATTCGGCGATTTCGAATTTTGTTTAAACATAGGCGGGATAGCAAATATCTCATTTCGGGAAAATGGCAAACGTATTGCTTATGATATTTGTGCTGCCAACCAGATACTTGACTTTCTTAGCCTTCAAATGGGAAAACCTTTTGATGAAAATGGAAATTCCGCCCAATTGGGCAAACTGGACGCTCACTTGTTCAATGCCTTAAACAAAGATGCTTACTTCATGGAAAAAGCACCCAAATCACTTAGCAACCAATATGTTACAAGGTGTTTTATCGACATGGTCAATAAATCGCGATGCTCTGTCGAAGATAAACTTTATACTGTTTCCAAACATATTGCATTTCAAATTAACCAATCAACCAGGCACTTCCCGAAAGGGAAAATACTGATTAGCGGAGGAGGGGCCCATAATTCATTTTTGATAAATGCCATCAAACGCGAATGCAATCACGAAATAATAATACCCGGTAAAACAATTATAAATTTCAAGGAAGCCCTCATCTTCGCATTTATGGGCGTATTAAAAAATCTCGGCAAAATAAATTGCCTCGCATCTGTAACAGGAGCAAAACATGACTGTTCAGGGGGAATTGAATATTTAAGATAGATTTAGTTACTTGTTTATTACATAAGACCAAAAGCCATAAAAAACATACTTCTTGCAAACAAAAAACCCCCCGAAAAGAAATCCGGGGGGTTTTTATTAATGATTTTTTTGTTTATCCATGGAAGAATATTATTTCCTGTAACCAGTAAATAAAGATACCTCCAAAATAACCTATAAGTGCAAGCCAGCTGATTTTCTTCATATACCATATAAAGTCTATCTTCTCAAGTCCCATGGCTGCAACACCTGCCGCCGACCCAATAATAAGGATACTTCCGCCTGTTCCTGCCGCATAAGCAAGAAGCTCCCAGAAAGCACCGTCCTGAAGGAAATGATGCATATAAGAAGGCTCTACTGACGCCTGGACCATTGCCTCCGTCATAACAGGATACATTCCCATTGCGCCTGCCGTCAGGGGAACATTGTCAACGATGGCCGACAATACACCGATAGCGGCGTTTATACCATAAATATCATGAACGTTCTCGTCCAAAAACTCCGACATCAACCTCAAATGCCCTGCCGACTCCAATGCTGCAACGGCCGAAAGTATTCCGAGGAAGAAGAAAATAGTAGGTACGTCAACTTTTCTCAAAACACCTATGACTGTTAGCTTCCTGCGGTCTTCAACGCTTTTGTTCTTGTGCATGATCTCTGTTGTTATCCATATCACACTCAGGCCGAACAACATTCCCATATAAGGGGGAAGGTGGGTAACGGTTTTAAACACAGGGACAAACAATAACGCACCTACTCCCATGAACAATAATAGCTTGCGCTCAAAATCGGTGGTAAACTCCCTGGTCTCATCTGTACCTAGCTTTGGCCTTTCAACATTACCTTTCATGAAGAAGGTTACAACGAGCAATGGAAACAACATATTAAACACACTTGGCAGGAATACCATCATAATGATGTTTCCGGCGGTAACTTGCTTTCCGATCCATAGCATGATGGTGGTTACGTCGCCTATAGGCGACCAAGCACCCCCGGCATTAGCAGCAATCACTACCATACTGGCAAAGAACCATCTTGTTTTTTTATCATCAATCAATTTCCTCAACAAGGCGACCATGACAATAGTTGTTGTTAAGTTATCAAGCAATGCCGACATGAAAAAGGTAAGGATACTAAGTATCCACAACAACTTCACCTTGTTGGTCGTGGTAATTTTGTCTGTAATTAATTTAAATCCCTGATGTTGGTCGATGGTCTCAACAATAGTCATCGCCCCCAAGAGGAAGAAAAGAATTTGCGAGATATCCCCAAGATGCCTAACGATGTCATTGTCGATAACATGGTACTTCATCTGCTCAAGCAGGCTGGCATCAGGATATTTAGTGATGAAATCCTGATGGTCAGTACTTTTAAGGAAACTCAACCACGAATCGCTGAACCCCAAGCCTAATATGCCGCCTACATCAAGTATATAAACAGTCCATATAACAGAGCCGAGCAGCAAAGCAGAAGCAGCCTTATCAATTTTCAATGGATGTTCGAGCGCTATCATCAGATAACCAAGAACAAATACTACAATCATTAAAATAAACATACCGTCAAAAATATTTTATTTGGTTTATAATGGCGGCAAATTTATAAAATTAACATTCGTCAAATATTCAAAACATATAAATATATCAATATTTGCGAAATTTATAGTAAATCTAAATTAGGCAACGCCTGGGGAATAGAGGAATTAATGAAGGCAAACGCATACCATAAGCCCCAATTGCTTGCTAGGTATTACAGCTGGCGAACGTATATCCACAATAATCAAGCAGGCATTCGCAATAGACTTCCACGAGCAATTAGATTTCAAGCGGAGGTAGCCGCAAAAACAATAATTCGGTGATTTATCAGTTTGTATTAACAGCAAAATGTTAAAAACATCTGCTTACAAAATCGATGATTCGCAATTAAGATTTAAATTAGCAATTCTTCAGGAAAAAAATTAATCATGATAACAGGAATTATATTACAAATTCAGGAAACGGCCCAAAGCCTTAGCGGTGTTGGTGCAGAAGGCGAAGCAAGCCTTCCCATACTCGACCTTGTCATCAAGGGCGGATGGATTATGGGAGTTATCGGCTTGCTCTCGTTAATTGCATTTTACATCTTTTTAGAAAGGTATTTTGTTATTGGCAGGGCCGCCAAGGAAGACAAAAGTTTCATGAACAACATACGTTCATATATACACGAAGGGAAGCTAGAATCGGCAAGGGCGCTCTGTGTGAGCAATAATTCGCCCATAGGCAGGATGATCGACAAGGGGCTGGCCAGAATAGGGAAACCGCTCAACGATATAAACGCCGCTATCGAGAATATTGGTAAGCTCGAGATCTCAAAGCTCGAAAAAAACGTTGCCGGCCTGGCCACAATTGCCGGTGCCGCACCCATGCTCGGGTTTCTTGGCACCGTAATCGGGATGATACGGGCGTTTTACGATATGTCGATGGCCGGGAACAACATAAACATCGAGCTGCTCTCAAAAGGCATTTACCAGGCCATGATTACAACCGTTGGTGGTTTAATAGTTGGCATTACGGCATATATTTTCTATAACATACTGGTTGCCAGGATACAAAAAGTGGTTTACAAACTGGAGATCAATGCAACCGAATTCATGGACGTTCTTTACGAACCGGCCAAATAATATAAAACGGAATAATTATGGCAATTCAAATGCGAAATAAAAGAGATACCCAGTTCAGCATGGCATCCATGTCGGATCTGGTTTTTCTATTGCTCATATTCTTCATGTTGACATCGACGCTGGTTTCCCCAAATGCGATAAAATTGCTGCTCCCTAGCAGCAACAGCAAAACAATGGCAACACAAAACGTTACTGTTTACATAAACAAAGCGCGGAATTTTTATGTTGAGGACAGAAGGGTTAAAGCATCGAACCTGCAGAACGTTATTTTCAGCAGTATAAAAAACGATGCGAATGCATCAATTGTTTTGCGCTCCGACAAAAGCGCACCGGTACAGGACATAGTTGTTGTAATAGATGCGGTTAACAACATAAACAACAAATACGGCACCAAACATAAAGTTATCCTGGCCACAAAGCCGAAAAAATAATAATAAATCTGTTAAATGAAAATCGACAAGGATAAACGAAGAGGGATAATAGGCAGCATCATAGTGCATATCATTCTGTTTATCAGCCTATTCCTTATAGCACTAAGGACTCCTTTGCCATTGCCGGGCGAGGAGGGCGTTGAAGTAAATTTAGGATATAGCGAAACGGGAATCGGAAATGTACAGAGCGACAATCCGCCACCAAAGAGCAAACCCGTACAGCCAAAACAAATTCAATCTCAGTCTGAACCTCAAGCAGTTCAAGAAAAGGAAGAAATAATTAAACAAAATATTGAAGACACTCCTGCAATCGAAGAAAAAACTGAAGAAAAAGCCGAAGAAAAGCCTATTGAAAAAGTAGAAGAAAAAAAGCCTGAACCAATAAAAGAGCAGGAAGAAATAATTGAAGAGAAAACTGTAGATTCAACTTTTGTCGAAGAAGTTGCTGAAGAAGTAACCGAACCCGAGCCAAAGCCTGTTGTTAACAAGAGGGCATTATTTACCGGCACGGCCAACAACAATACCCAAGGCACAAATCAGGGAATAGCGGGGGGCATAGGCGATCAGGGAAAACCAAAGGGATTTAAGGATAGCGATAAATATGACGGCCGCGGCGGCAAAGGCAACGGACCTTCTGTTGATTTAGGAGAAAGAGGATCCCTCTACCTTGATGAACCAAATGCTGATTTTAAGGAACAGGGTTATGTTGTAGTTGATATTTGGGTTAACCGTAATGGTAAGGTCGTCAAGGCCCAGGTAAAATCGAAAGGGACAAACATCCTCGACAAAAAACTCAGGCAAAAAGCCGTTGATGCTGCAAAAAACTCCAAATTCGAATCCGACTCAAAGGCCGAAGAACTTCAAAGAGGAACTATTACCTATAAATTTATGCTGCTTAAATAATTTTAAAATACATTTGTAAATTATTTTTATCGCTAAGCGGGGCATGGATTATAAAGAAACGATTAATTGGCTTTTCGGTCAGTTACCTATGTATCAGCGTATCGGGAAGGCTGCTTATAAAGCCGACCTAAATACTACCATAGAATTGCTAAGAGTTATTGGCAACCCCCAGGACAGCTTCAAGGCCGTTCATATTGCCGGCACCAACGGCAAGGGCAGCGTTTCGCATTTAATTTCATCGATGCTTCAAGAGGCAGGATTTAAAACCGGGCTCTATACCTCGCCCCATCTGAAGGATTTCAGGGAGCGGATTAAAGTTAACGGGCAAATGATCCCTGAGGAAAAAGTTAGAGGGTTTATCGAGAAAAACAAGGCTATGCTGCAAAAACTAAAACCTTCGTTCTTCGAAATGACAGTAGCCATGGCTTACGATTATTTTTCCGGCCGGGAAGTGGATCTCGCCGTCCTTGAAACCGGTATGGGCGGCCGCCTCGACTCGACTAATATATGTAAGCCCATAATAACATCGGTTACCAACATAGGCCTCGACCATACTATGTTTTTAGGTGGCACACTAGAGAAGATAGCAACTGAGAAAGCCGGGATATTCAAAAAAAACATCCCAATAGTCATTGGCAGGAAACAACATGAGACATCTAATATCTTCAATGACAAGGCCAATATGCTCGATTGCGCAATATTCTTTTCCGAAGACGAGATTTATATTAAGACCTTGAGAAACCGCAAAGGTTTCAACAGTCATTTCGATATTTGGCACAACAACAAATTATTTGCCGAAGACATAAGCTCCCCCCTTGCGGCCGATTATCAAATCGAGAATTTGCGAACCGCGATAAGCATTGCCTTAAAACTTAATGATTCGGGCATTGAGATAAGCAAGGAGAACATACTTGAGGGCATAAAAAATGTTGTTTATAACACCGGGTTTAAAGGTCGTTGGCAAAAATTAGCAGACAATCCGCTAACTATTTGCGACACAGGTCATAACGTAGATGGAATACATGCGGTTGTAAAACAAATACAACAATTGCCTTATAACAGCTTGCACTTTATTCTGGGCTTGGTAAGCGATAAGGATGCTGACAATATCCTTGGCTTGCTCCCAAAGACAGCACATTATTATTTTTGCAAACCCGATATCCCGCGCGGCATGCCGGAAGACATACTTGAACAGCATGCATTTAAAGCAGGACTGAAGGGCGAAACATATTCATCTGTTTTGCAGGCTTATAATTCGGCTTGCAACAATAGCAAACCAAATGATTTAATTTTTATTGGCGGCAGCACCTTCGTTGTTGCGGAAATTGTTTAAATATGGAAATTTCAACTTATAACATCATTCAGCTGGCACTGGTTTTTGTTTTGCTGATTTTCGGGGTTTATTATGTAATAAGCGAGTTTTTCGGCAGATCGTACGAACCGCAGATATGGAAATACAATTTGAGCAAAAACCTGATTGACGGCGCATTGTTCAAGGCGTCAAAAAAATATAAGGATAAAGGCCGATTTTTTAATTTCTGGTTTCAAACCCAGCGCTTGGACGAAAGGCGAATCGAGGGTGCTTATGCGGAACTGGGTGTTTATAAAGGCGACACGGCCGAAATACTCCATCTTATGTCGCCCGATAGGGAAATCCATCTATTCGACACCTTTGAAGGGTTCACCGAAAGGGATTTAAAAGACGAAACAGGAAAAGCAGCAACTTATACAACGCATAATTTTGCCGATACTTCAGTCGAACAGGTTGAAAACAGGCTGAAAAGCGATAAATTCCGTTTTCATCCGGGCTACTTCCCGAAAACGGCGGAAGGGATTGAAAAGGGAAGATACGCCCTTGTTTCCTTGGATGCCGATTTATATAAGCCAACAATTGCAGGCCTCGAATATTTTTATCCCTTGATGAGCAAGGGCGGCATAATCCTCATACACGACCATAAACCTGACTGGCCGGGAATAATGCAGGCCGTAAAAGAGTTTTCTTCCAATATTGACGATGTGTTTATTCAACTTAACGATAAGGACAGCACAATAATGATGGTTAAGGATTAAAGTGGGGATTCATAAGCTGCCTTTATCGGTAGTTAGGCAATATTAAAAAACCAGCAAATAGCCAAATGAGAATAATTTCAATAATTGCACTAATTCTATTAATTCAGATTAAAATTTCCGGACAGGAAATATCAGGTAGAATTACTGATTCTAAAACAAACAAACCTTTAGAATATGTTAGTATTGGAATCATTAATACTAATTTCGGAACAATTACCGACAGTAATGGATTTTTTAAGTTTGAAGCAAAAGGTGAAGAACTATCTATTGTAAGAATCTCAATGATAGGTTATAAACCTCAGAAATTTACCGTTAAGGATTTAAGAAATAACAAAAATGAAATAAAACTCAATGAAACAACTATTGAACTTGCTGAAATCATGATTAAACCAACAAAAGAAAGAAAAGTTGGAGCGACGAGTTATAGTAGGTCTTCTGGTTGGAGTGGTTGGGGTGGACTACGCACAAGAAAAGGATTTGAAATTGGAATAATGTTAGATTTAGGAAATGAACCTGTAAAAATTAAAAATTTAAATGTCTTGCTCAAACGTCAATCTTTTGATAAAACTTTATTTCGATTACATATTAGGGCAATTAATGACACATTGATTTCAGAAGAATTATTAACTGAAAATATTATATTCTCTATAACAAAAGAATCAGGTTGGGCTGAAATTGATTTAGAACCATATAACATTATTCTCAGTGGAAAAGTCGGTGTGACACTTGAATGGTTAGATGTAATAGGGAATAATCCCGACCGTGCCATTAAAATAAATAAAAGAATGACAGATGCATATGTACTGTTCAAAAACAGAAGAAATCATTTCGGAATATATCGTTGGGGAACAGAATCAAAATGGATAATAAATAAGAAAAATAGTCCGAGCATGTATCTAACAATCAGAGAATAATAACAAAAAATAACATTGCCTAACAATGCCTTTACCGCATGCCGCAGCTCGTCGCAAACCTGAAAATCATGTTCCATAATTTAGTATCTTTGGACTAATAAAGAAAATGATATGTTGACAAAAGAAAGACTTAAAGAACAGATTGATAAATTTCCTGAAGAATTTTCAATTGATGAGTTGGTTGAAAAATTAATCTTGATTGAAAAGATTGAAACCGGAAACAAGCAATCGGAGAATGGAGAAATAATATCGGAGAGTGAAATGGCAAAGTGGTTCGAATAGATTAGACATTTCAAGCAAAAAACGATTTGAAAGATATTGCAGAATATATCTGGAAAGATTCTAAACTGTATGCAAAACTTCAGGTTACCAGACTTAAAACTCGGACAAGAGTATTAAAAACTCAGACTCGTTCACGAAAGATCGTGTTTGAAATCAATCGAGAAAATATTAGAGAACTAATTGAAGGAAGTTATAGAATCATTTATACAATAGTTGAAGATAATCGAATTGATATTTTAACAATCCATCATTCTGCAAGAGACTTGACAAGAAGAAAAATTAAATAAATACGCAAGGTGACAATACCTATGCCACATGCCGCAATTAGTTGTAAACATGAACATTATGTTCCATAAGTAAATATATTTGTAAGCAAATAAATTATTGAATAAAGTGCTGCACGCCGCATATACTGAGCGTTGTGCAACGGTATAAGACTATTTTACAGCCTTTTTCTTTTATCTTTGCATTTTGTTCTCGTAACTTAAGTATGAGCCATGAAATATAAACACGAAATAGTAGCCAATTGGCTGCCAAGATATACCGGAGTTGAACTTGACGGTTTCGGCGATTACATATTGCTCACCAATTTCAGCAAATATCTTTACACATTTGCCGAGATGAACAATGTTGAGGTTCAAGGTGTTGGATTGCCCATGCCATCGGCCACGGCCGGAAGGATAACAATGATAAATTTTGGTATCGGTAGTGCAAATGCAGCAACTATAATGGATTTGCTCACGGCCATCAGCCCAAAGGCGACCCTTTTCCTGGGAAAATGCGGCGGCTTAAAGAAGAAGAACAAAGTCGGCGACCTGATACTCCCCATTGCTGCAATACGAGGCGAGGGAACATCTAATGATTATCTTCCGCCCGAAGTTCCGGCATTACCGTTTTTTAACCTGCAGAAAGCAATCTCAACCACCATCAGGGATTTTGGGCGCGATTATTGGACAGGGACCGTTTATACTACTAACCGTAGGGTTTGGGAACACGATGAAACTTTTAAAGCCTATTTGAGAACAACCCGGAGTATGGCCGTGGATATGGAGACGGCTACTATTTTTACCGTCGGATTCAAGAATAAAATCCCAACCGGCGCGTTACTGCTGGTCTCTGACCAACCAATGATACCCGATGGCGTTAAAACTGCCGATAGCGACAAAAGCGTTACCGAACAGTTTGTTGACGACCACCTGAAGATAGGCATTGAATCGCTTAACCAACTCATAAACAAAGGTTTAACAGTAAAACACCTCAGGTTTTAGTGGCTAAATTTAATGAAATACTAAGAGACGCAAAAAATAAAGTCTTTTATCCTATTTATTTTCTCTATGGGGAAGAAGCGTTTTTTATTGACGAAATAACCAACTATCTCGACCAGAACATACTGGACGAGGCTTCCAAAAGTTTTAATCAAACAACGGTTTACGGACGTGACGTGGCTGCCAGCGACATTGTTGACATGGCCAGGCGCTTTCCCATGATGGGCAATTACCAGGTAGTTATAGTTAAAGAGGCCCAGGCGATCAAGGATATCGAAAACCTTGAGATTTACCTTGATAACATAATGCCTACTACGATATTGATTATTAATTTTAAATATAAAAAACCTGACGGCAGGAAGAAATTCTTTAAACGCCTTTCAAAATCGAAAGATGTAGTTTATTTTGATTCGAAAAAATTATACGACAATCAAATTCCCCGTTGGATAAGCGATACGATTGGCCTGATGGGATATAAGATAAATCCCATGGCATCGGCACTTTTATCGGAATACATAGGCAACGACCTTAATAATCTCGCTAATGAGATCGGGAAACTTATAATCAACCTTAAAGATGGTGAGCAGATTACCGAGACCCATGTTGAACAGAATATCGGCATCAGCAAGGATTTCAATATCTTCGAACTTCAAAAGGCACTTACAATGCGCGATGCGCTGAAGTCGCAAAGGATAATCCAGCATTTTGAAGCCAACCCCAAGGAACACCCATTGCAGATGCTTACCGTGGTATTGAACAACTTTTTCGTGAAAGTTTATTCCGTTCATTATTGCAAGAGCAAAAACGGCAAGGATGTGGCTTCGGAATTGGGCTTAAGCCCGTTCTTCGTAAATGGTTATATACAGGCAGCCAGAGTTTTTTCGCCTAAAAAGATAGAGGCTATAATATCTGAAATTCGCGATGTTGACCTAAAATCAAGAGGGTTGGGCATAACCGACGGGCTTAGCTATGGGCCGCTTAAAGAACTGGTGTTCAATATTATTAATTAACCCAACCCGAATATTTGCTTAATTAGGTTCTCGTATTTCTCATGAATTGTCTGACGTTTCAACTTTAAGTTAGGTGTTATTTCACCTGTGTCGATGGTCCATTCATGATCTATCAACCTGAACCTCTTTATTTTTTCCGTGTCGCCAAAGCCCTTGTTGAAACATGAAATTTCTTTTTTATATCGGTTTAGGATGCGCTTTTCAGAAATCACCTCAGCATTGGAGCTAAACTCTATCTCCTTAATCTTACACCACGACCTTAAATGTTCGAAAGAAGGTACTATAAGGGCAGCAGCAAATTTTTGGTTCTCGCCAACAACCATTATCTGATCAATAAACGGCGACTCCTTTATTTTGTTCTCCAAAAGCACAGGGGAAATATATTTTCCCATGGATGTTTTAAAAATTTCTTTAACCCTGCCTGTAATCTTGAGCATTCCGTCGTCATCAATAATTCCCTGGTCACCTGTATGCATCCATCCATCAACAACTGCTTCTTTTGTTAAGTCAGGATTTTTAAAATAGCCGAGCATAACATTGTCGCCCTTAACAAGTATCTCCCCTCTTTCAGAAATCTTTACCTTGTTGCAACTTATGGGAGGGCCAACAGTTCCAACCTTGTGCATTCCTTTCTCAAAAGTATTGACTGCAATAACGGGTGAGGTTTCGGTCATGCCGTAGCCTTCTATCAAGGGGATTCCCGCAGCATTGAAAACCCTTGCCAACCTTGGCTGTATGGCAGCACCACCTGAAATAACCGCCCTCATTTTACCACCAAGTGCCTCACGCCACTTTACAAATATCAGTTTATCGGCCAAGGCTAACTGTAAATCATATAAAAAACCTCTGTCGTCGTATTCGTATTTCTCGCCCAAACGGACGGCCCAGAAAAATAATTGTTTAGTTATTCCGTTGAGCTTCCGCCCTTTGGCGATAATCTTATCATACACTTTTTCGAGCAAGCGTGGAACGGTGGTTAGGATTTCAGGACTTATCTCCTTGAGGTTATCGCCAATTGTTGCCATGTTTTCGGCATAATAAATAGAAACTCCCAGATAGAGATAGATATAAATATTGGTTCGCTCGTAAACATGACACAATGGCAAGTAACTTAGCCCTTTGCAAGTATCGTCAACGGGAAAAATATGGTAAAGAGCCAAAACGTTGCTCAGGATATTTTTATGCGAAAGCATAACACCCTTTGGATTTCCGGTAGTGCCTGAAGTATAGATCATTGTTGCAAGATCATCAGCAATAATTCCCGATTTTATCTCCTTGATCTTCCTGTCGTCCTCATCAGCCCCCTCCTTTTTTATCAGTTCATCGTAATGCTTTATGCCCTCAATTGCAGTAAATGAAAAAACCTCGATGATATTCTTGATATCAGGGATAATATGCTTTATCTTCCTGTAGAGATTCGCATCCTCCACAAAAACAACCTTCACTTCAGAGTGGTTTAAGATATATCTATAATCGGTTTCGCTTATGGTAGGATAAATAGGCACATGAACCGCACCGATTTGCAAAACACCGAAATCAACAAAATTCCATTCGGGCCGATTAGATGATATCGTGGCTACTTTATCGCCTTTGGCGATTCCGAGTTTTAAAAGGGAACGGCTTATACTATCTGCATTTTTCCTGAAATCCTTTATGCTGTACTTTACCCACTGCTTATTTACTTTTCCGGCAAGGCAGTCATCCTTAAACTGAAAACTTTCTTCATACCTGGGCAGTAAATCAAAAATGCGTATTACGTCCATAAAAACCTTTTTAAGTGGAACGCAAAACTAATTATTTTTTTGCAACCTATAATTTGCTATAAATCAACGTTTTGCAATGACACACCTTAAAATACCGGTCTGGACAAAGAATTTTATGCGATTCCTTATCCCAATAGTTGTGTAGTATTTGTTTCACGCAAAGACCCAAAGGCGCAAAGAGTTCTCTCTCATTTCGTTGCGGTCGCTGCGCCGTTGCGGGAGTCTTTTATGAGCTTTGTTCAAGTGCCTCACCCAAAGGCGCAAAGAGTTCTCTCTCATTTCGTTGCGGTCGCTGCGGCGTTGCGAGGTTTTTTATGAGATTTGCTCAAGTGCCTCACGCAAAGGTGCAAAGAGTTCTCTCTCATTTCGTTGCGGTCGCTGCGGCGTTGCGAGAGTCTTTTATGAGATTTGCTCAAGTACCTCACCCAAAGGCGCAAAGGCGCAAAGTGCTGATTGTAAGGAAGACAATTGAAACCTTAACGAACTATTGCATTCATAACATTCGTTTTTTATCGGGACTTCTTGATATTGCTAGTCATTGCAAATTACACTAAATACTCCCGAACCCGTTAATTAAAAATCCACAAGTTGCCAATGGAATAATTTTCGATATTTGCGGATTAATAATTCATTTGATGAAGATAGTTACTGTAATTGGCGCCAGGCCACAAATAATAAAGGCCGCTGCTTTGAGCAGGGCAATAAAAAATAGTTTTGCAAATAAAATCGAGGAGATCATTGTCCATACAGGGCAGCATTACGACGAAAATATGTCGCAGGTGTTTTTCGATGAACTCGGCATTCCCAAACCCGATTATAATTTAAGTGTTGGCAGTGCCTCGCATGGAGTTCAAACCGCCCGCATGATTGAGGGCATTGAAGAAATACTATTAAAGGAAAAACCCGATTATCTTATTCTTTATGGCGATACAAACTCAACATTGGCTGGGGCTGTGGCCGCATCGAAGATCCATGTTCCCATTGCCCATATCGAGGCAGGATTAAGGTCGTTCAATAAGTCGATGCCCGAAGAAATAAACCGAATAATGTGCGATCACGCATCTGCCTTGCTGTTTTCGCCCACCAAGACCGGATATTCCAATTTAATAAGTGAAGGTTTTAATCCGGATAACCGGAAACCTTTTACCAACGATAATCCGGGAATTTTTCATTGCGGCGACGTTATGTTCGACAACAGCCTTTATTTCAGGGAGATGGCCTTAAACAAAGGTAATGTGCTCGATAACAACGAACTTGAAGCCGGGAAATTTATTCTTGGGACGGTTCACCGCGACAATAATACCGATCAACCTCAAAGACTGAACGCCATTTTCAGATCCATTTTGAAAATATCCGAAGAAAATGACATTGAGTTTGTTTTGCCGCTTCATCCAAGGACGTCAAAACTTTTAAGCAAGAATTTAGATCAGGAACTTTATAAGGCAATTGGCGACAACGATAAAATAAAACTTATCCCTCCGGTTTCCTTTCTCGACATGATAGCGTTGGAAAGTAATTGCCAAATGGTGATTACAGATTCTGGCGGAGTACAAAAAGAGTCGTTCTTTTTCAATAAGCCATGCATTATCCTGCGCTCGGAAACCGAATGGAAGGAAATTGTAGAAGTTGGGGCGGCTATAATTGCTGATGCCGACAAAGAAAAAATATTAAGTGCTTATTCGCATTTTTTACATTCACGGAAGCTTGAATTCCCTTCCATTTTCGGGGATGGAAAGGCGGCTGAGTTTATTTGCGGAGTGATGTTGGAGAATGCAGGAGAGTAGTTTTGCAAGTTGCATCTCAAGCGTAATATAACTACTGTGAGGCATGCCGGAGGTTTTATAAAATTACAAACTTACCCTTTGTTATTTGTTTGCCTGCAATAAAAGTATAAAAATAAACTCCTGAATTCAGAGCGGAAGTATTGATAATGATCTGCCTCTGTAAATTGCTTAAATTGAACTGTTCAATAATTTGTCCTTTATTGTCGAAAATTGAGAGGACACCATTTTTCTGATTTGTGGGGAGCGAATAGTTAAAAGTCACATTTCGTCTTGCAGGATTAGGAAATATTTTTGTTACAGCTTGATCTTCAAATTCATCGACACCTTCAGCCCAGTCTTCAAAATGCAAATTATCAAACATTAAACCATCCTTATTGCTTTGAATGCTATCGCTTAAAAATGTAAACTTATATAGAATTGTATCATTAATATTCAGGATTGTATCAGAACAAATACAATAATAGAAATGCCGCCAACCATTTGAGTTTCCTGTGAATACAGCAGGTTCAATTGTAGCGCCCCATGTACAACAATTGCCATTAGCGCTATCTATCAATATCCAACTATTGCCATGGTTTGCTGAGTATTCAACAAATCCGTAATCTGACAAGGTGTCCGAATCAACATAATACCAACCCCCAATGTCTATTTTCGGATAACCATTCCATCCGTCTCCGGTCAAATGAGTAATTGTAAATGAAGAAGTATCATTTATTGGGTAAGGATTAACAGAGTCTGTAATAATGGCGTTGGGTAAAGAAATCGACGAGCTGAACTTGTTTTTCCGAGGCTCACCAATCTCCCAAATGTTATTTTGATTAGAGTTAGTATCAATTTTGATTCTATAGAACTGACTTGTGTCTTCAAAATTAATGTCATATATCATATAATCCTGCGAATAAGCAGAAATTGAAATCATAACAGCTGCAAATGCTGTTATTCTTCTAATACTTGTTGTATTGTTTTTAAACAAGAAGTTGATAAACAAATTTTTCATCTTGATTTTTTTTATTTCTTATAAAATTACAAATTTTCCTGTAGTTTTCTGCTTAAGCGCTCTAAGTGTATAAAAATAAACCCCCGGATTCAAACCCGAGGTATTATAAACCACCTGCCCCCGCTTTGCCATAAGATCAAAGCCGCGCACAAGTTTCCCCGAGCTGCTAAAGACGGAAAGCTTGCCGCTTGTGTTTCCTGAAGGCAATGTGTAGGCAAAAGTTATCCTTTCGTTTGTAGGATTGGGAAAAACTTCCACACTTAGGTTTTCTCCCGAACTCTCGGGATTATTTTCAATTATCCCAACGGTAGAGTCGTAAAGCTCGACTATTCTCAAATCGGGCCACATCTGACCTGCGCACTGCCAAGCATCTGTGTCAGTGCCCAGGCATATCACGTAATTATAATCGCCCTTTTGGTAAACGCCTCTGTAAAGTGACTCTAGTCCTGTCCCGCCGTAGCAATACTGCCATGTTAATTGCCCGAGGCTGTCAATCTTGGCAAACCAGACGTCATCGTAAATACCGGTATCTATACCATGGTATCCCTCAACGTCCCCGTCGTCCGAGGCGGTGGTGCCAACTATCATATAGCCGCCGTCGGTGGTGGGGAATATATCGCGGGCCCATTCAAGGTATAGACCACCAAGACAGTTCTGCCATAGCAGGTTTCCTTGCTTGTCAACTTTAAAAACCCAAATATCATGCCCATAATCCATATTGCCTGGTACCCCGTGAAAACCGCTGACATCCCCGTCGTTGGACATAGTAGTTGAAAGACAAATATAACCATCGTCTGTTTCCAGAATATTTGAGCCTTCATCAAGGTAGTGACCTCCATAACATTGTTGCCACTCGATGTTTCTTAACGAATCCAGTTTAACTACCCAAACATCTACATATCCACCTCCCGGAGTGCCATGGTAATTGCAAGTAGTATCAAAATTTCCTCCGCCTATTCCTTCGGTGCTGCCAATCACGATGTACCCACCATCTTGTGTTTCTATTATACTTCCTCCACTCTCGCCTCCCTCGCCTCCAAGGCTGAAGTCCCATTCGGTCTCGCCATCGGAGTTTAGCTTTATCAGCCATAAATCCCAGGAACCGTTGGGGTTGCTTACGTCTCCATCGGGTGAATTACTAAGACTTAGAACAATTAGACCTCCATCATCTGTTACTTCCATATCGCGAGTCCAGTCGATAAGGCTGCCGCCATGGACGCCCTCCCACAATATGTCGCCCTCTTTATTGATCTGGAGGGTCCAGATATTGCTGTGGCCAGGCCAGGGATTGTCGCTGATGTCGCCATCCGAGGATTTTGTTTCGGAAGTTATATAGAAAATAGAGTCATTTAAATCTATAATATCAATAAAATTTCCATCTGC